>NZ_CP151657.1:2588640-2912220 GCF_038405225.1 Arthrobacter citreus | reverse complement strand
TGCGCGGTTGAGCCCCGCCTGGCCTACCCGAGGCTGCTGGGACACCGGGTTCCGTGGGCCGGACGGGCGGAGGACCGTGACGACGACGGCGTGTGGGCGGTGAGCTGCTTCGTGACCCGAACGGGATACCGGCGCCGTGGCGTGAGCTATGCCCTGGCGCATGCCGCTGTCGGATTCGCCCGGGAGCGCGGGGCAGCCGCACTCGAGGGGTATCCCATGCTGATTGAACCCGGCATGAACGCGTCCTGGGGGGAGCTGTACGTGGGCAGCCGCAGCATTTTCGCTGCAGCCGGCTTTGAACAGGTGAGCCACCCGACGCCCCGGCGGGTGGTTATGAGGATTGATTTCTGACCGTACCTCGGGAAAAGGTGCCTGGCTCCCACTGAATCGCAGCCGCTGCTCCTTCGCGCCCCGCGGGTACCGCCGAATATGAGGTACGGCACACAGCAGATAGTGTTGGTTGGTCCCATCTAAGGAAAGGCCACCATGCACGACCGCATTCACCACGAAGGACTGCTGCAGCGCAGGATGTCTGCCGAACAGGCAGCTGCGCTTATCAAACCGGGCATGACGGTGGCGATGAGCGGTTTCACCGGTGCCGGTTATCCCAAGGCGGTGCCGCAGGCCCTGGCCCTCCAGATGGAGGAAGCGCACGCCCGCGGCGAAGACTTCCAAATCAAGGTCCTTACCGGTGCCTCCACGGCTCCCGAGCTCGACGGCGTGCTCGCGAAGGCCGGCGGCATGGAGCTGCGCCTGCCGTACCAGTCCGATCCCACCCTGCGGAAGCGGATCAACGACGGCGAACTTGAGTACATCGACATCCATCTGGGGCACGTGGCCCAGTACACCTGGTTCGGTTTCTACGGACACGTGGACTTGGCGGTGATCGAGGTGGTGGGCATCAACGAAGACGGCTCCCTCATCCCGTCCTCCTCCGTGGGTAACAACAAGACCTGGATTGAGCAGGCCGACAAAATCATTCTCGAGGTCAACGTCCAGCAGGCGGCGGCCATGGACGGCATGCATGACGTTTACTACGGCACTGCGCTGCCGCCGCACCGCAAACCCATCATGCTGGTGAACCCCGATGACCGGATCGGCGAGCCCTACCTGCGGCTGGACCCGGAAAAGGTCATCGCCGTCGTCGAGACCGACGCCCCGGACCGCATGACCCCCTTCGCCGCACCGGATGAAACATCCCAGCAGATCGCCGCCCACCTGATCGACTTCTTCGGTGACGAGATCAAGGCCGGCCGGCTGACCGACAAACTGCTGCCGCTGCAGTCCGGCGTGGGCAACATTGCCAACGCAGTCCTGGGCGGGCTGGCCACTTCCGGCTACACCGGGCTGACCGCGTACACCGAGGTCATCCAGGACGGGATGCTCCACCTGATCCGCGACGGCGTCATTCGGGTAGCCTCCGCAACGTCCTTCTCGCTGAGCCCGGCGGGCATCGAGGAGTTCAACTCCAACATCGAGTTCTACCGCAAGCGCATCATCCTGCGCACCCAGGAGATCTCCAACCATCCCGAACTGATCCGCCGGCTCGGCTGCATCGCCATGAACGGCATGATTGAGGCTGACCTCTACGGCAACGTGAACTCCACGCACGTGGCCGGCACCGCCATGATGAACGGAATCGGCGGCTCGGGGGACTTCGCCCGCAACGGCTTCCTCTCCGCCTTCCTGTCCCCAAGCACTGCCAAGGGCGGCAAGATCTCAGGCATCGTGCCCATGGTCAGCCACGTTGACCACACCGAGCATGACACCATGCTGGTGGTCACCGAACGCGGCCTCGCGGACCTGCGCGGGCTCTCGCCCAAGCAGCGGGCACGGACCATCATCGATAAGTGCGCGCACCCCGACTTCCAACCGCTGCTTCAGGACTACTTCGACCGGGCCTGCCGGGAAAGTTTCGGCAAGCACACCCCGCACCTGCTGGATGAAGCCCTGTCCTGGCACCAGCGGTTCGTGGAAACCGGCGACAGCAGGGCGGCCGTTGGGGCTGTGTCCGTCTAGAGGCCGCTGTCCGGCGGTTGTAAAACCACCGATTGTGACGCAGACCCGGTGGTTCAGTGCCGCCCGTGCTAGAAAGTCCCCGTGAGCGAAGCCAAAGAACAATCGACCGTCAGGCGCCGTCGGCCCGTGACGATGCCGCTGTGGGCGGCCGCTGCCGCCGTCGTGCTGGTTGCCGTCAACCTCCGGCCCGGCGCGACGTCGGTGGGACCGGTGCTGGCCGAGCTTCGGTCGGCGCTGGGGATGGGGTCGACGCTGGCCGGGGTCCTGACGGCGCTGCCGGGGCTCACCTTCGCCGTCGTCGGAGCCCTGGCGGTGGCGCTGTCGCGGCGGACCGGTATCAACGGAACCATCGCCGCGGGGGTGGCAGCCGTCGCCGCGGGACTTCTGCTGCGCTCCGTGGTGGACTCGCCGGTTGTTTTCCTGGCACTGACGTTTCTCGCCTTTGCCGGCATGGCGGTGGGCAACATCCTCGTTCCGGCGTTCATTAAACGGTACGGGGGAGCGCGGACTGCGCTGCTGAATTCCGTGTACGGGACCACGCTGGCCGTGGGTGCCACCGTGCCGCTGCTGATTGCCGCTCCGCTGGCGGCGGGCGGGCAGGACGGCTGGCAGATCAGCCTCCGCGTCTGGGGCGCGGCCGCGCTGATCGCCGCGGTGCCCTGGGCGGTCATCGCGTTCCGCGGCCGGCACCGGCCGGCCACCGCCGGGGCTGGCGCATCCAACGGCGGCAGTGCGGCCGGAACCGAACCGGCAGCGGAGCGGGGACGGCTGCGCATGACGTCGTCAGTAACCGCCGTGGCGCTGTGCCTGTACTTCGGCGTCCAGTCCATGAACGCCTATGTGCAGTTCGGCTGGGTGGCACAGATTTACCGTGACACGGGACTGAGCCAGTCCCAGGCAGGGGCCATGATGGCCATCATCGCATCACTGGGAATTCCCGGCGGCCTGATCATGCCCGCCCTCGTGGCACGTGCCCCCGGCCTGCGGCTGTACGTTGCAGCGCTGGCAGCCGCCACCGGAGCGGGCTATCTTGGCCTGCTGCTGGTGCCCGGGACCACGCCCTGGCTGTGGGCGCTGCTGCTCGGAGTTGGCGGATTCGCTTTTCCGACGGCGCTGGCCCTGATTACGGGACGGTCCCGGGACCCGCGGGTCACGGCAGAACTGTCCGGGTTTTGCCAGCCTGTGGGGTACCTGCTGGCTGCGGCCGGGCCGTTTGCCATTGGTGCGCTGCACGAGGCCACAGACAGCTGGACTCTTCCGCTCGTGATCCTGGCAGGTTCCTCCGTGGTGATGGCCTTTGCCGGCATTGCTGCCGCCGCTCCGCGGTTTGTCGACGACCAGCTGCAGCAGGCGCGGCTGCCCAAGGCCTAGCGGTCGCCGCGCAGCCGGTCGATCTCGCGGCGGTCCTTTTTGGTGGGGCGCCCGGCGCCCCGGTCCCGCAGCGGAACCCCCAGTGCCGGACCCACCGGCCGCGGCGGCGTGTGGTCCGTGAAGCAGTGGGACGCAGCCTCGGCGCCCACCCGCTTGGCAATCAGCTGGCGGACTTCGAGGATCCGCTCGTACCCCGGCTGGCGGACCCGGATGGTGTCTCCGGGCTGGACCGGCTGGGCGGCCTTGGCCGGATTGCCGTTGAGCCTGACATGGCCGGCGCGGCAGGCCGCAGTGGCGGCGGACCTGGTCTTGTAGGCGCGGATGGCCCACAGCCAAGCGTCCACCCGGACGGATTTTGAGGTGCTGGCAGGAATGGTCATGGCGCTACCGATTCTGTCATGGCGGCTCCGGTAATGCTGCGTGCGGCATGCCTGACACTGCCGTTACCGGTTGTCCCGAAGGCGTTCCGCGTCAGCCTGGGCGTCCAGTTCCCGGGCAGTGGGAACCGAGCCGGAGATCGGATTCGGTCCGGGCGCCGGGCCGGCCGCCGCGGCGAGCATTCGCCTCAGCTCGCCGGGAGTATAGGGATCCGGAACCCCGCGGTGGGCCATGGCATGGCAGTTTGGACACAGCGGCACCAGATCCGCCACGGGATCCAGGACGTAGCCGGGGGAGAGGGATGCCGGCGGAACAATGTGATGCACCTGGACAAAGGCAGCTCCGGCCGGACCATAAATCTGCTCCATCGATAAACCACATGCCGCGCAGGAAGCGCCGTGGAACGCGACGCACTGCCGGACGGCGTCGGGGTCATACTCATAGCGGTTGATTCCCACCGTGCGGAGGCTGTCCTGCGGCATGCTCCCCGGAAGTGGAAGAGTGGGGTCCGCGGCCGCAAGCCAGTCCTCCGGAACGGGACGGGAGCGCAGGAACCTGGTCCAGGCCGCCCGCAGCTGTGACTCGGATTGAGCCGGAACCACGGTGCCGGTGGTGCGGATGGCGCTCCAGTTCATGTCCGGGACGCTTTCCGCCAGTCCCTCGGCGGGCAGCGCATCCCCCGGTGGCAGGAGCAGATCAAAGACGATGCCGGCCAGCAGGCCGAGCCGGGCCGGCAGGGCCGCGCCGGGCTGCGGAGCGGACGCAACCACGCCATGTCCCAGCAGTCCGCGGCCGTGCCGGCCCTGGGCGAAAAGCCACACATCGGTTCCGGGATCCAGACGCTGAACGCGGCCCACCCGCCACCTGATGCCAAAAAGCCCGGTCCCGTGCACCGTGGAGGCAGCCAGACGGTAATCCGCGCGGCCTGGACCCGCCCCAAACGCGGTGGCGGGGTTCCAGCCCAGCACGACGGCAGCCATGTATTCTCCCTTTGCTTGTTGACGTTCCGCAGGGCCCGCGGCGCAGGACCGCAGACCCGGGGTTGTCCCTAGTTGATACGGGCTTCCCGGCCTTCCCACTCCAATGACCGCAGTTCATTCTTGCGGATTTTCCCGGTGGATGTCTTCGGCAGGTCAATGATGAACTCGATTGACCGCGGCGCCTTGTAGGAAGCGATCTGGCTCTTGACGTGGGCCAGGAGGTCCTCCTCGCTGGCGCTGCGGCCGGGGGCCAGCACCACGAAGGCCTTGGGCCGTTCGCCCCAGCGCTCATCGGGAACACCGATCACTGCCACATCCGCCACCGCGGGATGGCTGGCCAGGGCCTGTTCCACTTCGATGGTGGAAATATTTTCACCGCCGGAGACCACCACGTCCTTGGACCGGTCCAGCAGCTGGACGTAGCCGTCAGGGTGCATGACGCCGAGATCCCCGGTATGGAACCAGCCGCCTCGGAACGCGTCGGCGGTGCCGGCTTCGTCACGGTAATAGCCCTTCATGACCGAATTTCCGCGCATGACAATTTCACCCATCTCCACGCCGTCGGCCGCGACGTCGGTCAGCTCACCCGCGGATCCCACCTCGTCGCACACCACGCGCAGCCGGTCCGACGTCAGCATGCCCACGCCCTGCCGGGCCATTTTCCGTGCCAGCGCATCGCCGTCGAGCGTAGCCCACGCTGCCTGGGGCTCGCACACCGCGTGCGGTCCGTAGGATTCGGTGAGTCCGTAGACGTGGACCACGGTGGCCCGCAGCTGGTGGATCTTGTTGATTACCGTGGGGCTGGGCGGGGCGCCGGCGGTGACGATGGTCAGCGGGTGGTTCAGTTCGTGGGCCTCGGCAGCCGTGGCGATGGCGCTGAGCACGGTGGGAGCGCCGGCCAGGTGGTCGATGCCGTGGGTATCGATCAGCCGCCAGATCTCCGGGCCCCGGACCGCCCGCAGGCAGACATGGGTCCCGGACGCCGCGGTCAGCGCCCACGTGGTGCACCAGCCGTTGCAGTGGAACATGGGCAGGGTCCACAGGTACACCGAGTCCTGGGAGAAGCCCTGGTGGTGCACTTCCCCGAGTGAGTTCAGGTATGCGCCGCGGTGGGTGTACATCACGCCCTTGGGCCGGCCGGTGGTGCCGGAGGTGTAGTTCAGGGCGATGACGGTGTTTTCGTCGTCAATTTCCCAGGGGAGCGGGGTGTCGGTGCCGCGCGCGAGGAAATCAGCGTACGACGTCGTGCCCTCCACCGTGACGGCGCTGCCGTCCTGGAGCGGGACCGAAATGATCTCTGTGACGTCGTGCAGCTCGACCGGTCCGAGGCCGAGGAGCAGGTCCGGGTCCCCGAACAGGAGGGTGGCGCCGGAGTGGTTGCAGATGTAGGCGACTTCGGGCGGGGACAGCCGGGTGTTTAGCGGAACCAGGACGCCGCCGGCCAGGGGAACCGCGTAGTGGGCGATCAGGAACTCCGTGGAGTTGGTGCCGAGGAAAGCGGCCCTGCCGCCGGCGGTCAGGCCGGAGGCCTGCAGTGCATGCGCGGCGCGGGTCACGGCGGCGGCAAAATCGCGGTAGGTCATGCGGCGGTCACCGTCGATGACCGCGGTCTTGTCCGGATGAACCTGCGCGGCGCGTTCCAGAAAGCGAAGCGGTGTTAATGCAGTGTCCAGGCCGGGCATCGGTTCTCCTTTGAAGCGGGTTTGTGGCCTCCAACGCTACAGGCTGCTGAGGCGTGGATCACATTCCGGGTCTTCGGAGGACGTTTGCGGGGCAGCCGGGCCAGCTACCGCGGCTGATAGGTCAGGCAGTCAGCGAGCTCAGCGCCGGGGCCAACCTTGACGTCGTGGGCGGTGCACATGAGGTGGTCGTTGTGCCGGCATTCGCTGCGCAGGCACGCTCCAACCGATGCCAGCACTTTGGGCAGCCCGCCGGTTTCCGACGTGTCGATAAAGGTGGCGCAGCTCGCGTGGTCGGGGGTTCCGCCAACCGTGATGGCGTAGGCGGTACAGCCGTCATGGTTGTAGTCGCAGCTGTGGACAGCGCAGTCGCTGACGGGCGCAACATGGTCAGTCATGATTCCTCCAGGTGGAGTTATGTCTGTCGGATTTCGAACGTACCACCGTTGCGCCCGGATAATTAGGGCGAAAATTCTGCACGTATTTCCCTGCCGCGCGCCTACCCTTCCGGAGCTCCCGGGTCCGGTGCCTGCCCGCCAACGAGCGCCAGCAGCTGGATGGCAGCAAGGCCAAACTGGGATGCGTCATTCGTGGAAACGGTCCGGGCCTCCGTGACGGGCGCCAGAACATGCGGGGGCAAAATGCGGTGTTCGCGGAAGGCAATGTCGTTGCCGAGCAGCTCTCCGCCAGCCGCAAATTCCACCCATGCCCGGGCAGCAAGTTGGGGATCGTTGAGTCGCTTGGCGGCGTAGGCGGTGAGCCGGCTGTGTGCCTGGGTCAAATAAATGCCTGGCAAGGGCTGGCCCACCTCCGCCTCCTGTTCCGCGGGTGCCGCGAGGAAGAGGCGGCAGTATTGCAGCCAAGCCTGTTCAAATTCCGGTACGTCCACCAGATCGATCAACTCACTGGCAACCTCCACCAATCCGAAGACTGCACTCAGGTGCGAGACGCTGATCTGCTCCCGGGTGGTGTCAAAGCGCCCGGTGGTCATGTCGTAGTGTGCCTCACCGGTCAGGAAGCCGTATTTGAGCGCACCGATGTCTTTCATGGTGCCCAGCAACTTGGCGGCGGCTGCCGTGTCGCCGTGCCGTTCCCAGGCCGTCAGCCATGCTGCGGCAAGAGCTCCGTAATCGGTGCCGAGACCGACGGCCAGGGCGGCCGGATCCGGAGAGTAGACATCGGGGCGGACTTTGCGGGTGGGATCCAGCTTCAGGAAGTTCCGTTCCCCTTCCACCAGCTCATCGAGCAGGTCTCCCGTGCGCTCGTCGGCCGTCAGGAAGTAGTAGAAGCGCCGGTACGCAGCACTGGAAATGCGGTGTTGCTTGGCGCTGCAGCCCCAGTGCTGGACGTTGTGCCGTGTTCCAAGACCTGCCCACTGACCCAGATGATAAACATCGACCTCTCCGGTGTGCCGGGTCATGGCTTCCGCAACCCGGAAGATATCAGCCCGTCCAGACCGCAGATAGGCGTACCAAAGCCACAGATCCGGGGACAGCTCGGAGTTGTCCCACGCATATCCACCGACGTCGTAGCGCCAGGTGTGGCGGTCGGTGTCGTACGTGTGCATGACGTCGCCGTAGTTCCAAAACCCGTACCAGCGGCGCTCCTCGATCTGGGACTTGTAGAAGTCAAACAGGAAATCCAACTTGTCCTCGAGCGCGGCCCTGGCTCTGGTGCTGCGGTCCACCGGCGCCCAGTCCCCGAAAACGCCGGCCGAGGAAAGGTATTGGGGCGTTGCCTGGAGCAGCGGGGGAGCAGCCGCCCAGCGCGCGTCGGCTGCCAGGTCCGGAGTCGACGGTGTTCCGTCGTAAGCAAAGAGGGTCAGCTCGTGGGTGCGGGCTATCCCATAGGGTGTTCCGAAGCCCTCCTCGTAGTCCTCGTACGTGATTTCGAGGCCCTCGAGCTGCTTTTCGTACGTGTCCTGGCCCAGCCCGTCGTGGTAGAACCTCAGGTCCATGGGCTGTGCCTGCGGGGAATACAGCCACTGCGTGATTTCGGCGGCCGGTCCATCCGCACCTCGGATGTCGATTCCGGCGGGGTACGACTTCCAGAAATCCCGGAGTCCCACGCCAAAACCGCCGCTGGGCGTACCCAGATAGGCGAATCCTCCCGCCCGCGTTCCGGTGGTGATGCCTATCCAGGGATGGTTCGGGCCGGTGCGTTTTTGCAGGCTGAATCCGTCGCTGGTGAGTTGGGACAGCGAGTAATCCGGCCACGCCGGAATGAGGCTCAGCCGCTGGCCGACTTCCGGATTCCAGCTCGCAGGGTCGGAGGTGGCCGCTCCATTGATCTGGGCGGCCCGCACATCCGATCCGGGATCACGGCGCAGGCCGGTGATCCCGCGAACGGCTTCGACGAGGAACCCGCCGTCAGCACCGGCGATGCGCACATGGCGGTCATGCAGATGTCCCTGCAGCGGCACGCTGAAGCGTATGCCCAGGCCGGCCAGGAAATCCCGGTGTTCATCTCCGTCCCACGTAAAGGAATGCATCATCCTGATGCTTCTGGCGTCCGCGTGGAAGTACAAGCGGATCACAAAGGGGAGCCAGTCCCGTCCGTTGCCGCTGTGCGTCCCGTTAATGCGCACCACAACACGGGCAGGTCCTTCGGATTCGACGACGGCGTCCCGCACGGTGGACTCGTAACCGGTGCGGGTCACGGTTCCGGCGTTTTCCTCCACGGTGTCCACCGTGGAGCTGACGAGTCGGCCGTTTTCGGCAACCACGGTGCCGCCTCTGGAGAGGGATCTCAGGAAGTCCCGCCCGGTTCGTCCGATGACGCATTTCAGCTGCCCGGTATCGACCGTGATTTCGGTTTCCGCGGTGTCTGCCGTGACAGCGTTGCCCACGGTGACGGCGGCTACCGGGGCCGCGGCGTTGTCTGCGGTGCCGTCCGCGGCGATGGACAACTGCAGGGATGCGCCAGCTGCAGCCATGGGCATGGTGCCGGTGGCAATGCCGGCCCATTTCAGTGAACCGTCCGGCCACATTGCAGTGGGCCACGCCTGGTGGCGCACCGGATGTCCGTCCGCGTCGGCCAGGGTAAGACATCCTGCATCGGTAACGGCGCCGCGGGGGAAGGGGACACCGAAGGTTGTGCCGCCGGGCAGGGCCGCAGCCGTGCCGTGTTCCCTTGCCTGCCGGTGGGGCACCGGCTCCAACCAGTCGAGCGCAACTGCATCATGCATGGGAATCCTCCAACGTGGTCGAGTCAGCTCCGGGGATGAGGCTGCTGACAGAAAAGTCTTTGTATTCGGCAACGAGGGGCGCCATTTGGCGCAATCCGATGTATCCCCCGGTGAGCGGGGCGGGACCGGCGGCGCCGTCGTCGTGCCATGCGAACAACGGCAGTCCGTTCATGCTGAACCGGACATCGCGGCCGTCCTTCTCAACGACCAGCCGGTAGAACCCGTCAGCATCAGCGGCCGGTGGCAGGGGGTCCGCGCCCTGGGCCACCAGATGGAAACCGGCGCTCCGCCGCAGATTGCAGGTGCGGAACGCCCGTTCATGCGGCCACCGGTGACGGAAATAGGAGATGTGCAGTGCGTCCAGGTCACCCGAATGGTACTGCGGGTACCGCCCGTCGCGGGGCAGCTGCTGGGGGCCGAACAGATCACCCGAGTGACCCTGGGCCGCGAAAAACAGCATGGCCAGTCCGGGTTCCTCGATGGGCCGGAAATCCCACGAGATCCGGATACCGTCGCTGAAGGGAACCGGGCACCAAAGGGTCCAGTGCGCGGCGTCATCGTCGGGGTCCGGAGCAGATCCGGCCAACACTACTCCCGATGGTCCCTGGCTCACGTTCACGGGCCCCTCAGCTATCCAGCCCAGCAGGTCATCCGGGGACCGCAGTGCGTTGGCGTAGCCCGTCACAGGTTCGGCCCGAGGGGTGGCTGCCGCGCATCCCGTCCACTGACCGCTGCCAGGGCGCGGGCAACGTAGGATGCAATTTCCCGGGCGCCGCGGACACAGAAATGGGTTTTGTCCTGTTCCGTAAACAGCGCCAGTGCCGCCGTTTCGCCCAATGACTCGTACAACCAGCTGGAGAAAACGGTGAGGTCGATGACCGGCACCTGCTCCCGGGCAGCCAGCGCCCGCACCGCCGCTGGATAACCGCCGTGGGAAGGGGACAAGCGGGCGTTCGAGAACCAGCAGCGCTCCACTGACGTGCAGAGCACCGGCACTCCGCCCCGGTCCCGGACATCCGCCACGAATTCCGCCAGCCGTTCCGTATAGCCGCCCTCGGGTGCCAGCAACTGGGGGTGCTTTTGATCATTGTGGCCAAACTGGATCAGTACGAAGTTCTGCGGCTCAAGTTCCTTGAGGAGGTCCTGCCACAGTTCCTCAGCGGCGAATGACGCGGTGGTTGCCCCGCCCTTCGCGAAATTCAGGACTATGTCTCCGGCTTCCAGGAACCCGGCCAGTTCCGGACCCCATCCGCTCATGGGGTATTCCTCGGGAGGGCATGCGGCAACGGTCGAATCTCCCGCCAAGAGGATCCTCATCCCTTCACCGATCCGATCAGGATGCCCTTGGCAAAGTGCTTCTGCAGGAAGGGATAGAACAGCAGGATCGGAATGGTTGCAACAACAACGACGGCGAATTTGATGCCCTGGGACGGAGGAATATAACTGGGATCAGGGTTATCAAGCATTGCATCGGAGGCCACCGTCACCTGCCGCAGGAACATCTGCAGGGTCCACATCCTGCTGTCGTTGAGATACAGCAAAGGAGACATGAAGTCATTCCAGATGCCCACCGCATAAAACAGGGCAAAGGTTGCGAGTACGGGTTTGGACAGTGGCAGCAGGATGCTCCACAGAATGCGCAGCTCCGAGGCGCCGTCAATTTTCGCTGATTCTTCCAGCTCGGCGGGCAGTTCCTGGAAGAAGTTCTTGATGATGATCAGGCTGAACGGGTTGACGGCCATGGGCAGGATCAGCGCCCACCAGGTATCAAGCAGGCCCAGGTCCTTGACCACGAGGAACGTGGGAATCATCCCGGCGGAGAAGACCATGGTGAACACAACCAGGCTCAGGATGATGTTGCGTCCCGGAAGCGCCCGCTTGGACAGCGGATACGCCATGCAGACGGTGAGGGCGAGCTGGATGACGGTTCCCGTGGCCGTCACCCCGATGGTGGTGGCCATTGCCCGGAGGAAAGCGGGGGTTTGGAGGATCGCCTCGTAGGATCCGAGAGTGAACTCCTCCGGCCACAGAAAGAAGGAGCGTCGGGTGAGCTCAGCCTCAGTGGCGAAGGACCCGGCAATGACAAAAAGGAACGGCAGCAGGGCAAGGATGCCCACCGCGCCGAGGAGCACAATGTTGAACGCGTCGAAGACACGCCCCGGCTTTGTGTTGTATCGATTTTCCATCTAGAAAAGTCCCGACTGGTTGAACCGCTTGGCCAACGAATTGGCGCCAAAGATGAGGATGACTCCCACGACTGCCTTGAACAGGCCGACGGCGGTGCTGTAGCTGTAGGCGCCCTGCGTGATACCCACGAAGTAGACGTAGGTGTCGAAGACATCAGCCACGGTCCGGTTCAAGCTGTTGGACATCAAATAGATCTGCTCAAACCCGGTATTGAGGATCTGTCCGATTTGCAGGATGAGCAGGACAACGATCACGCCGCGGATGTTGGGAAGAGTAATGTGCCAGACCCGCTGGAACCGGCCGGCCCCGTCGATCACCGCAGCCTCATATTGTTCCTGGTCAACGGTGGCGAGGGCCGCGAGGAAAATAATGGTTCCCCAGCCCGTGTTCTTCCAGATCTCCTGCGCCACGATAATCGGCCGGAACCAGTCCGGGTCCGCCAGAAAATCGATGTTGGTGCCAAACAGATTGTTCAGCCCAGTAAACAGCGGGCCCACATCCATGGCTAAAAGGAGATAGCTCAGCGACGCCACGATGGTCCAGGACAGGAAATGTGGGATATAGATCAATGTTTGAATGGTGCGTTTATAGATCTGCAGCCGCAGTTCATTCAGGAGCAGCGCCATGATGATGGTCAGCGGAAACGCCACCAAGAGGGACAGCGCCGCAAGGACCAGGGTGTTGGTCAGCAGCCGCGGAAAATCCGGGTTGGTGAAGAAATCCTCAAAATGACGGAAACCCACCCACGGGCTTCCGTCGATGCCCAGGAAGGGAACGAAGTCCTTGAAGGCGATGCGGGCGCCCCACATGGGCCAGTAGCGAAAAACTGCAAAATATAGAATGCCCGGCAGCAACAGCAGGTACAGCCAGCGGTACTGGACCATCCGGGCCTTGAACGGGACTTTCCGCCGTGCCGGGGAAGGCGGCCCGGAGGCAGCGGAGAGCGGGTCCGCGTTGGAAAGGATGCTGGTCACGATGTGTCCTTACTCTGGCCCGGGGGTGAGGCGTCAGTGCCCCACCCCCGGACGGTGCGCTTACTTGGACGATTTGTTCAGTTCGTTGATTTCAGCGATGACGTCATTGCCGCCGCTGGACTTCCAGAGTTCGACCGCCGCGCGGAGCGCCTTCTCATCGATCTGTCCGGCCAGGAACTGGATGCGGGCATCCGTGACGATGTTGTCCAGCTGGGCTCCCTTGGCCACCTGGGTCTCCGAAATGAACGCCGAGGCGGGGTTCTGGTCAGCGAACTCGAGGTCGGATTCCTGCATCTCAAGGCGCTTGTCGAACATTTCCTGCTCGTATTCCGTAGCCTGCTTGGGCAGGTAGTACTTGATGCCGTCCACGTTGGTGCCCAGCTGGGAGTAGGTCTTGACGGCCTGGGCAACTTCCTTTCCTTCATCGGTCAGCTCAGCGATGGGAACCGTCAGGTCTCCGTCGAGGGTGAAGTTGACGTCTTCAATGCCGTTGTTGATCAGGATGGCCGCTTCTTCCGAATTCAGTTCGTTGAGGAAGCTCAGGACTTCCTTCAGTTCCGCTTCGGTCTTGACCTTGGCCTTGGGAACCGCAAGGAAGCCGGAAAACCCGGGAGTTGGGTGGGCGTGGAGCTCCCCGTCGGGGCCTTCGAGGTTTCCGGAAATATCGACGAAGTTCTCGAACGTGGCCGGATCCTGTGCCTTGAACAAGTTGATGAGTACTGAAGCCCTCGAATGAACGTCTACGATGATGCCGCCCTGGCCGTTGAAGAATGGCTCGTTCCAAGTGGCCGAATCCATGGTGGCGTAATCACTGTTGATCAGCCCTTCATCCACGAACTTCTTGAGGTACTTGTTCGCTTCGATGAACTCTTCAGTGGCGAAGTTGGGAACGAGTTCACCGTCCTCCTCAGTCCAGGTGTTGCCGGCGCCGAACCAAGTTGCCACGACGTCATAGGGGCTGTTGGAGTTTATTGTTCCGGGCCACTTAGGCACGATGAGGCCGTAGGTGTCCTTCACTCCGTTGCCGTCGGGATCCTTCTCCGTGAAGGCCTTTGCCACCTCATACAGGTCATCCACCGTGGCGGGTGTCTCCAGGCCCAGGTTCTCCAGCCAGTCCTTGCGCAGGATGACGGACGTCCGCATGGCGTCGCGTGCCCGGTAAACGCCGTAGACATCGCCGTTAATGCTTGCATTGCGTTCGATGTCTGGGTTTTCGGTGATGAGATTGGGATATTCGTCCAAATAGTCCGACAGCTCCCAGAAGGCGCCCGCGGTGGCGTTTTTGACGAAGCCCGGTGTTTTGCCCTGGATGACCATGACGTGGGGGAGGTCATCACCGGCAAGGGTGATGTTGGTCTTTTCCTCGTAGTCGGCATTCGGCACCCAATTGATGTCGAGCTTCTTGCCGGTGATCTCCTCGAGCTTGGTCTGCATCGTGTCGCCCTGCTCCGGCGGCTGGGGCTCAAGGAAGGGGGCCATGATTGAGACGGTGTCCAGTGCCGCCGTGGCTTCTTCCTCGGAGCTGGAGGAGCAGGCGGATAGCGCCAAGCCGGCGGTGAGGACAAGAGCCAGTCCTTTAAGGGGTTTGCGGTGCATAGTGATCTCCTTTGATGAATGCAGCGAACAGTGAGGCGAATGCCGTTGTGGTGCAGGTGCGGGCGCAGGCAACTTCGCCGGCGGCAGCGGGAATTGCTAGGCGGCTGGTTGAAGCGGGGATACCGCCAGCCGGATTTCGTTGCGCACAAAAAAATCCAGGGCCACGCGTGTTGTGAGATAGAGGGCCAAACCGAAGGAAAAGAAGGGGAGCAGGCCAGGAAGCTGCACGGTGGCAAGGACGCTGCCGGCCAGGATGATCCCGTTAAGGATGAGCAGCAACGGATTAGCGAGGGTCAGGCTAACGGCCGCCGGAACTGCAGCGGCCAGCCTGATCTCGTAATGAGTGAGCAGCGGAACGAGGACGGACAGGACGATGGTGCAGATGCCCGCGACAACCATGGTGGCCGGGGCCAGCACGGCGGAAAGACCGTCCTGGCCGATGCGGAAAAACTGCCAGCTGGACACCAGCGCTGCCAGCACCGCCGCTGCCGGCAGCAGGACGGCGTTGGCCCTGAAGAACTCGGCTTTCCACGCTTGCCAAAAGGCGGGAAAGAGCTTGAACGCTTCCCCCTTCACCCGGCGACGCACAGTTGTCGAGCCGGCAACGAGCGAAGGACCAAAACCAAAGATGATTCCGCCAAGAAGAGTGAATCCAATAAATGCGATGTTCAGCAGCGCGATCCAGGTCAAGGCATCAAAAAATTCGTAGGCGCGCGCTGCCACACTGCCCTTTTTCACTACTGTTGGTTTCTCTGAGTGCATGCACGGCAGGACATCAAACGCACCTCTTTGTGAGTCGAGTGGGAAGCGGTTTCCCGCCTGATTGACTCCAACCTATGGCCCGGGTGACGGCCAGTCAATAGTTTTTTGAATCGTTATAATCGAGGTCGCGGAATTATGGAGGGCGGTTTTCGGCACAGGACTTCTAGCCGAGGCTTTCGAGCTTGGCCTGTGCCTTTTCCACCGCGCGGCGGGCTGCACGGGCGGACCGGCGGGCAGCATCCCGTTCCCGTTCCAGGGTGCCGGCACGGCGGTCGACGGTGGCCACGAGACGTTCCAAGTCCCGGATCCGCTCGCGCAGCTCATCGATTTCGTCAGTGAGTTCATCGCGCCGGTCCGCAAGGGTATCCACCTCGTGCTGGGCGGCCTTGAGCGTGTCCTCCGCCGTTTGGGCGTCCCGCTGCTCATCCTGCAGTGTTGTCCGTGCGGTGCGCAGCGCCCTGGCCGCGGCGGCCTTTTCCTTCCGCGCCGCAGCGGCGGATCCGGCATGTTCCCCGGCCGCGTCCGGCTGTGCTCCAGACCCGCCTGCATCGGTTGAATCCGCGGAGGGCCGGCTCCGCTGCCGCCCTCCCGGTGCAGGCGGACGCACCAATTCGGGGTCTGCCACGGCTCCCTCGACGTCCACCGGATCCCATCCGTTGGCTTCGAGGGCGCGCACCAGCTGCCCGCTGGCTGCAGCCGCGGCGGCATCGGCATCCGTCATGGCGGCCCACAGGGTTTGTTCAACTTCAGCGCCGACGGCGGTACTGACCCGGTGCCCGAGTTCTTCGGCCAGGCTGCCGGCCTCCCGCGCAGCCGAGCGGAGCAGCCGCTGGCGTTCACCGCTGAGCTGGCGCAGCTGTTTTTGGTCCAAGTCGCTCTGTGCTTCGCGCAGGACCGCGCCCAGTTCGAGGACTTCGGAGACCAGCTCCGGACGGTGCAGCGTCAGCATGTTCACCAGCCAGGCGGCGGAGGACGGCTTGGGCAAGGCACGGATGGCCTTTCCCAAGTTCTTGTCCCCTGCCTTGACTGCTTCCGAGGCGCGCTGGTTTCGGGCGGCGGTGAAGGCATCGGGCATGAGGGCGTACAGCTCCGTCACGGCTTCCGCTTTGCCTGACATTCCGCTCCCTCCCACGCTTCCGGGCCTTTAGGTATCTGTGGGGAGGAGAGCGCCGCTCACAGCAGCTGCGTCAGCCGCCCCCAAACCACAAATGCCGCCATTATCAGAAGGATAGCCGGGAGAACCGCCGCCTGCCGCTGGCCCCGGCGCAGGTGCAGGGCCACCGCCAGCGCCATGAGGACCACCAGTCCGGCGGCAGCAGCGGGAGTCAGCAGGGGGACCGTGCCCAGCACCCCGGGAAGCAGCAGCCCGAGGCCGGCAACAACCTCCACTG
Source organism: Arthrobacter citreus (assembly GCF_038405225.1). Taxonomy (NCBI): domain Bacteria; kingdom Bacillati; phylum Actinomycetota; class Actinomycetes; order Micrococcales; family Micrococcaceae; genus Arthrobacter; species Arthrobacter citreus. The sequence goes on along the minus strand of NZ_CP151657.1, from coordinate 2,895,696 downwards.
CCCCCAGGGCGCGGATAAGGCCCAGGGGATAGCCATCGGTCCACGGCAGTTTCCTCAGCTGCCGCGCGGGCTGTGTCAGGCGCTGGCCACCGATTCCCAGGAACAGCACGGCCAGGACTATCTGAAGGATCCAAAGAAAAAGCGACATGGCAGGGCGGAGTTCCTTCGGCCGGGCGGACTAAGGATTTAGTTAAGCACGGTTGGTCGGCGAAGACGAGAGGGAGTGCCGGCGCCGGCTCCCATCCACGCAGGTCAGCCGCGAAGATCCGCCGGAACCGAGGTGCTGGACCGAACCACAAACTCGGTCGGATAAAACCGCTGGATCCAGTCGGCCTCCAGCGGCTTCTGCGCCAGCAGCGACAGCACGGCGGCGACGGCGGCGGCTCCCTGCCCCCGGGGATCCTGGCTAATGGTGGTGAGCCCAAAAACCTCACCGAGCTCGTGTCCGTCAATTCCGATGACGGACAGGTCCTCGGGGACGCGCAGGCCCAGGCCCCGGGCCGCAAGTATGGTTCCGACGGCGATCTCATCCGAGGCGCAAAAGATGCCCGTTGGCCGGCCCCGCGGAGCCGCCAGGAGAGTCTTGGCCGCGAGGACTCCGCTGGCTACGGAAAAGTCCGGGCTGTTGATATGCAGGCTTTCCAAGCCCGCGCGGCCCATGGCCTGTTCGTATCCGTCCCGCCGGGTGCTGCCCAGGCGGAAATCACGCTCGTGTTCCTCTCCGCCGCCAATATGGGCAATCCTGGTGTGCCCCAGTGCGATGAGGTGCTCCGTGGCAAGCACCGAGATGTTGACCTCGTCCACCCGGATGGTGTGGGTTTCCGGCAGGGGACCACCGATGGCCACGATGGGCTTCTCGACGGCGTGAAGCTGGGCCAGTTCCTCGTCCGTGAGCTTCAGCGCCACTGCGATCACGGCGTCAAGGCGCTGGCGCCGCAGCATTTCCGTCAGCACGCTTTCGCGGTGGCCGGGGCTGTCGCTGGTGTTGTACAGGGTCAGGTCATAGCCGGCGTCGATCAGCGCTGCGGCCGCTCCCTCGAGAACCTGGGAAAAATACCAGCGGCCAACGGTGGGCATGACAATCCCGATGTTGCGGCTGCGTCCGGAGGCGAGCGACGACGCGTTGTAGGAAATGACAAAACCCAGTTCGTCCGCCGCCACCTGAACCTTGCGCCGCGTGGTTTCGGAAACCTTGCCGTTGCCGCTGAGGGCACGGGAAACAGTGGCCGACGAGACACCGGCGCGGGCCGCCACGTCTTTGATCCCTGCCACGGCTGCTCCTCGGTTCGGGTCGGCTTGTAGTTGTGTGTCGGTTTGTCGTTCAGTCCGGGCAGCCGGACCGGGCTGAGGCACCGGACCCGTGGGTCCGGTGCCTCAGCCATTCCACCATAGCGGCAGTCAGTTAATCCGGAGCCAAACGGCATGGTTGGGGAGCAGCACGCCGTCGGCCGCCGCACCGGCTTCGCTGGCAACCAGCACATCTCCGGCCGGCAGGTGCAGCGGCTCGTCGCCCATGTTCAGGACCACCAGCACGCCGCCGTTGACGAACGCGACAACGGAGTCCGGGTCGACGTCGGGCCACCAGGCCAGCGACCCGGCGCCGAGGGCGTACTCCCGGCGCACGGCCAGCGCGCTGCGGTACAGGTTCAGGGTTGACGCCGGATCCTCGCGCTGGACGTCGCGTGCCAGTGAGGCCCACTCCGCGGGCTGGGGCAGCCATGCCGCGCCCGTGGTGCTGAATCCATAGCTGTCGGCACCGGAGTACCAGGGCAGGGGGACACGGCACCCGTCGCGGCCCAGGCGTGCACCGCCGGTGCGGTGATACGTCGGGTCCTCACGGAAGTCATGGGGCATGGTGGTGTGGTCGGGCAGCCCCAGTTCCTCGCCCTGGTACAGGTATACGCCACCCGGCAGGGCCAGCATCAGCAGAGTTGCGGCCCGGGCCCGCGAGAGGCCCAGCACGTAGTTGGGCTGCCGGTCATCCGGCCCGAGGCCGTCACCCGGGCGTTCCTGGTGCCCCTCAAGCCCAAAGCGGGTGGCGTGACGCACAACGTCGTGGTTGGAGAGCACCCAAGTGGTGGGCGCCCCCACCTTGTCGAAGGCTTCCAGCGACGACGAAACGACGTGGCGCACGGCACCGGCATGCCAGTCATGGTGCAGGTAGGCGAAGTTGAAGGTCTGGTGCATTTCATCCGGGCGCACCCAGTCCGACAGCCGGTCCAGCGGATCGATGGTGGCTTCGGCGCAGAGCACGCGCTCGCCGTCGTAGCTGTCCAGCAGCTTGCGCCAGGAGCGGTAGATGTCATGGACTTCGGCCTGGCCGAACATGGGCGCATCCTGTCCGGGGAATCCGTCGGAGGAGCAGCCGTCAGCGCGGCCGCCCCAGTCGGGAAGGCCGGACTTCTTGACGAGGGCATGGGCTACGTCCACACGGAAGCCGCCCACGCCGCGGTCCAGCCAGAAACGGAGGATCCGTTCAAACTCGTCACGGACCGCGGGGTTGTCCCAGTTGAAGTCCGGCTGGCTGGAATCGAAGAGATGCAGGTACCACTGTCCCGGGGTCCCGTCCGTTCCCGTGATCCGGGTCCATGCCGAACCGCCGAAGTGCGACTGCCAGTTGTTGGGCGGAAGATCGCCGTTCTCGCCGGCGCCGTCGCGGAAAATGAACATGTCCCGCTCGGGGGAATCCGCGGGAGCAGCCAGCGCCGCTTGGAACAGTGCGTGCTCGCTGGAGCAGTGGTTGGGCACGAGGTCCACGATGACCCGGATGCCGTGGCCCGAGGCCTTTGCCACCAGGGCATCGAAGTCCTCCAGCGTGCCGAACAGGGGGTCAACCGAGCAGTAGTCGGCTACGTCATATCCGGCGTCGTTCTGGGGGGACTTGTAGAACGGGGACAGCCACAGTGCATCGATATCGAGTTCGGCCAGGGCGTCCACTTCGGCGGTGATGCCGGGGAGGTCTCCGATGCCGTCTCCGCTGAGGTCCCGGAAGGAGCGGGGATACACCTGGTAAATGACCGAGGATCGCCACCACTGACGGTCATGTTCGCTGGAGGCGGCGTGCAGGGGGACAAGTGACGGGCCGGTTTCTGCACCGGTGCCGGGAATTACGTGGCTGAGCATGGGTGCCATCCTAGGGGCAGGAAGGGCGCAAAATGAAAACGCTTTCATTGACAGTGGTGATTCTAAGATTACTGACTATTTCCCTCCAGGGCGCTTCCTGACCGGCCTGGCGCCAGGAATGGGCCGCTCCAGCGCTGAGAAAAACAGTGACGTGCGTCTGTGATTGGACGCACAACGTGTACGCGCTTACACTTTCTCCGTACTGAGGTCCCGATGGAGTGTTCCGTTGCTCCTGCCTTTCCGTTGCGCCAGCGCACGAGGCCGGGGGCACCAGCGCTGAGAATTGCCGGAATCCATTTGAAAAACATAGGAGAGGTTCACCAATGAAGGTGCACACCACGGGTATGACGGCGTCTCGCCGCCGCTCCCTCGCTCTCGGGGCCGTTTCGGTCACCGCTGCCCTTGTCCTGACAGCCTGCGGCGGCGGTGATTCCGCCGAAAGCGCGGACGCCACCGATCTGTCCACCGCCGGGGCCACCACGCTCACCATGTGGGTCGACGCGGAACGCTCGCCCGCCCTGACCGATGTCACTGCCCAGTTCAAAGAAGACACCGGCATCGAAATCAAGCTGGTCACCAAGGATTTTGAGCAGGTTTCCGACGACTTCATCACGCAGGTCCCCACCGGAAAGGGTCCGGACCTGATCGTGGGTCCGCATGACTGGCTGGGCAAGTTTGTCCTCAACGGCGTTGTTTCCCCGATTGAACTGGGCGAAAAGGCTGCTGACTTCCAGGAATCGGCCGTTGCGGCCATGACCTATGAAGGCAGCACCTACGGCGTTCCGTACTCCATCGAGAACATTGGACTGCTGCGCAACGCGGACCTCGTTCCCGAACCGGCAGCCACCATGGACGAAGTCATCGCCAACGGCAAGGCTGCCGTCGAAAAGGGTGCCGAGTTCCCGTTCCTGGTGGGCATGGACCCCAAGCAGGGCGATCCGTACCACCTGTACCCGTTCCAGACCTCCATGGGCGTACCCGTCTTTGGAACTGACGAGACCGGCGGCTATGACGCTTCGAAGCTGGAGCTGGGCAACAAGAACGGTGCTGCCTTCGCCGCCAAGGTGAAGGAATGGGGTGAGGCTGGAGCAGGCATCCTGAACTCCAACATCACCGCGGACATCGCCAAGGAAAAGTTCAACGCCGGAGCCTCCCCGTACTTCCTGACCGGTCCGTGGAACGTGCCGCTGGCGGAGGAAGCCGGGATCAACGTCGTCGTTGACCCGCTGCCGACCACGGGCGATCAGCCGGCGCAGCCCTTTGTGGGCGTGAACGGCTTCTTCATCAGCTCCAAGAGCGCGAATTCCCTGGCTGCCACCGAGTTTGCCCTGAACTACCTCACCACCGAGGCCGTGCAGGACGCCATGTTCGAAGGCGGCGGACGCCCGCCGGCCCTGAACGCGTCCTTCGACAAGGCAGCTGAAGACCCGATTGTCGCCGCCTTCGGTGAGATTGGCGCCAACGGCGTACCCATGCCGGCCATCCCGGAAATGGGCGCCGTCTGGGCCGACTGGGGCGGCACCGAACTTGCCCTGATCAAGGGCCAGGGCGATCCCGCAGAGTCCTGGGCAACGATGGTCAGCAACGTCGAAGCGAAGATCGCCAAGTAGTCCGGCATCAGCCGCACCTGAGATAGACACCGCTCCGGCGTTTCCGCCGGAGCACAAGGTATGCGGGCCGGGACACTGCCCCTTTGTGGAGCGCAGTGTCCCGGCCCGAACCGGTTCAAGGAGAACCCCCATGGTTGATCAGCTGGACACCCCTGTCCGCCCCGACATTCCCGCACGAACGCCCAAGCGCCGCCGCGGTCCCGACTCAATGGCAGGCCTCCTGGCCAAGATTCTGCTCCTGGGCCTGACTGACGCGTTTGCCGTCTACGTCCTCATGGCCCTGTTTATGAGCGAAAAATGGGCGGTCCTTGCCGTCGCCACAGCGGTGACCGTGCTGATCAACTGGATCTATCTGCGACGCGGCGGCCTGCCGGCAAAATACCTGGCGCCGGGAGTACTGTTCCTGGTGGTCTTCCAGGTATTTGTGGTGGTGTACAGCGGATATATCGCCTTCACCAACTACGGCGACGGACACAACAGCAGCAAGGACGACGCCGTGTCGGCCATCTCCATGAGCGCACAAAAGCGCGTTCCGGATTCTCCCGCCTACCAAGTGTCAGTCGTGGAAAAGGACGACGTCCTGTCCCTTCTGGTCACCGACCCCGACGGCGGCGTCCGGATCGGCACCACGGGTGAACCGCTCGAGGAAGCAGAGGGCGCCGAAATCGGCGGCACGGGCAAGGCCACGGGGGCAGACGGATACCGAACCCTCAGTTTTAATGAACTGCTGGCCGTACAGCAGGACATCACAGCCATCAAGGTCCCGCTGTCCGAGGACCTCGACGACGGCATCCTGCAGACAGCCGATGGATCCAACGCCTACGTGTTCAAACCGGTGCTGATTTACGACGAGGCCGCTGACACCTTCACCGACACCGAAACGGGCACCGTCTACACGGACGGCGGCGAGGGTGCGTTTACCTCGGCCGACGGCGAACGGCTGGCCACGGGCTGGAAGGTGGGAGTGGGGTTCGAGAACTTCGAACGTGCCTTCACCGATCCGGACCTCCGCGGGCCGCTGCTCAGCGTCATTGTCTGGACCTTCACGTTTGCGCTCGGATCGGTGCTGCTGTGCTTCGGCCTGGGGCTGTTCCTGGCATTGACCTTCAACCATCCAAACCTGCGCGGCAAGAAGATCTACCGCACGATCATGATCCTGCCGTACGCCTTCCCGGCGTTCCTGGCCGGCCTGGTCTGGTCCGGAATGCTGAACCAGGAATTCGGATTCATCAACGCAACCCTGTTCGGCGGCGCCGACATTCCGTGGCTGACCGACCCGTGGCTGGCGAAATTCAGCGTGCTGCTGGTGAACACCTGGCTCGGGTTCCCCTACATGTTCCTGGTCTGCACCGGGGCCCTGCAGTCCCTGCCGGAGGATGTGAACGAGGCCGCACGCATGGACGGGGCATCCGCCTGGCGGATCTTCCGCTCCATCAAGCTGCCGCTGCTGCTGGTGTCCACCGCTCCGCTGCTGATCTCCACCTTTGCCTTCAACTTCAACAACTTCAACGTGATCTTCATGCTCACCGGCGGCGGGCCACGGTTCAGCGACACCAACATGGATATCGGGGCCACCGATCTGCTGATCACCCTGGTGTACAAGGTGGCCTTCGGCCAGGGGTCCGGGCGTGACTACGGCCTTGCCAGTGCGCTGGCCGTCATTATCTTCGTCATCGTGGCAGTCATCTCAGCGGTCAGCTTCCGGCAGACCAAGGCGCTGGAGGAAGTGAACTCATGAGCAATTCAACTCTGACCCCGGCACGGCACACCGCCAGCCCGTCCCTGTCCGCGGAACCCCGCCGGCGTTTTGGACCCTGGTTCCGGGACAAGGGCTGGCGCCACCTGGTGGGCCTGGTCATGGGCGTCTTTGCCCTCTTCCCGCTGGCCTATGTGCTCTCCGCCGCGCTCAGCCCCACCGGCACCCTGGTGTCAGCGAGCGGACTGTTTACCACCATCGAGTTCGACAACTTCGTCAACCTGTTCTCCGATCCGCAGAAACCCTTCGCCAAATGGTTTGTGAACACTCTTGTCGTGGGGCTGATTACCAGCGCCGGGACCGTGTTCCTCGGTGCGCTGGCCGCTTACTCCTTCTCCCGGATGCGGTTCACCGGGCGGCGTTTTGGGCTGCTGAGCCTGATGCTCCTGCAGATGTTCCCGCAGATGCTCGGCGTCGTGGCCATTTTCCTGCTGCTGAGCGGCATTTCCGACGTCGTTCCGTGGCTGGGACTCGGAAGCCAGACCGGGCTGATCATGGTCTACCTCGGCGGCGCCCTCGGCGTGAACACTTACCTGATGTACGGGTTCTTCAACACGGTTCCGAAGTCCCTGGACGAGGCGGCCCGCATTGACGGAGCGAGCCACATCCAGATCTTCTTCACCATCATCCTGCGGCTGGTCACCCCCATCCTGGCGATTGTGGGGCTGCTCTCCTTCATTACGGCAACCGGCGAGTTCCTGATCGCTTCCATTGTCCTGAATGATCCGGATGCCCAGACGCTGGCCGTGGGCCTGTACTCCTTTGTCGGGGACAGCCAGTCGCGCACCTGGGGGGTCTTCTCCGCGGGCGCGGTCCTGGCCGCCCTGCCGGTCATGGCACTGTTCCTGTTCCTGCAGCGATTCATCACCACCGGCCTGGTTACCGGGGCCGTCAAGGGCTAGAAGCCGGCCACCGGGCGGGGAGTGTAGTGCTGCTCCAGATCGTCCAGGTCCTCCGGCGTGAGCTGCAGGTCAAGGGCGGCCACTGAATCATCCAGCTGGCCAACGGCGGTGACGCCCAGCACAGGGGCCGTCACCGCCGGATGGGCCAGGACCCAGGCCAGGGCAACCTGCGCCCGGGATACGCCGTGGCGCTGCGCCACCCTGAGCACGGCGTCGGCCACGGCCTGGTTGGGAACATCCTGCCCGGCATAGAGGGAATGCCCCAGGGTGTCCTGCCGTTGGCGGCGGCTTTCCATGCCCCAGTCCCGGGCGAGCCGCCCGCGGGCCAGCGGAGAATATGCCAGCACCCCGCTGCCCGTCGCTTCACAGAGGGGGATCATCTCCCGTTCCTCCTCCCGGTAGATGAGGTTGTAGTGCGCCTGCATGGTCACGAACCGCGCCCAGCCGCCGGCCTGCTGCAGGGTCAGCGCCCGGGAGAACTGCCAGGCGTACATGGTGGAGGCGCCCAAATAACGGACCTTCCCCGACCGGACCAACCCGTCGAGTGTCTCCAGCGTTTCCTCGAGCGGGGTGGACGCGTCCCACCGGTGGATTTGGTACAGATCAATGTATTCGGTGCGCAGGCGCCTCAGGCTCTCGTCCACCTGCCAGAGGATGTGCTTACGGGACAGCCCCCAGCCGTTGGGCCCGGGCACCATTTCACCGTGAACCTTGGTGGCTATCACCACCTCCTCCCGGCGGGCATATTTGGCCAGCGCGGCCCCGGCAATCTGCTCGCTGTCCCCGGATGAATAGACGTTGGCCGTGTCGAAAAAATTGATTCCCAGCTCCAAGGCCCGGCGCAGGATCGGCTCAGACTCCGGTTCGCGCAACGTCCAGCTGTGGTTTCCGTGGCTGGGGTGGCCGAACGCCATGCATCCCAGGCCCACGGCCGAGACCGTGGCGCCCGAGCTTCCCAGTTTTACGTATCGCATGTCCGTCATGGCCGGCCTTTGCCTTGGTGGGTGGAATTCGTGGCGGCAAGGTATCGGGGTTCCCGGCACAGCCGAACCCCGGCACCGTACGTGGATGCTACCGCCGCGCGGTGCAGCCGGTACAGGCAAGCCGCGGCGTTCTGCCCTCTCCGGCAATTGTTCAGTGGACTGGTTAGGTGAACCGGCTCGGTGAACTGGCGCCGGGCCGCCCCCGCGCTGGTGCAGACCCTGCCGCCGGGCGTTTCCACGGACCTATACTGAGCCATGCCTATCCCTCAGGATCCAGGACACTTCCGGCAGCCGCCACGGCGAAGCCGCACGGCAGATCCCCTTGGACCCACCGTGGAGGGTTCCCCGGCTGCGCTTGAGGCACGGCAGGCGGCAGTGCGTGTTTCCGCGCTGAGCCCGGGGACGCCTGCGGCGGATGGCCCCGCAGGGCTCCTTCTGTTGGCATACCTGAGTGAACAGTTCCAGGCCATGCTGGCGGAGGACCCGCGGGTGCGGACGAACCGGGCGGACGCGGTGCACAAGATGCGGGTCAGCACCCGGCGGATGCGCTCGGCAATGGCGAGCTATCAAAAGGTTCTGGCTCCGGATCCGTCCCGTGCAGTCAGGAACGAGCTTAAATGGCTGGCCGGAGTCCTCGGCGCCGCCCGCGACGCCCAGGTTTTGCGGGCGCGGCTGCACAGCCTGCTCGATACGCAGCCCACCGAACTGGTGATGGGCCCGGTGCGGCAGCGGATTGATGAGGAACTGCTGGCTGACTACAGCTCCGCGCTCGCGGAGGTTGCCCGTGTGCTCGACAGCGGGAGGTACCGGCGCCTGTTGGAGGATCTTGAACTGGTGATCAGCCAGCCGGACTTCACGGCGGCGGCGGACGCTCCGGCTGCCGAAACCGCGGGACGGATGCTGCGCCGGGACCGCAGGCGGCTGCACCAGCAGGTGCGGGATGCGCGCTCGGCCCGCAACCACGACCACCGGGCGGAATCGCTGCATGAAGCACGCAAGGACGCCAAGCGGCTGCGCTACGCGGCCGAGGTGGCCCGTCCGGTGCGCACCCCCGGCGCCGCTGAGCTCATCTCCGGCGCCGAGCATGTGCAGAAAATCCTCGGCGAGCACCAGGACAGCGTGGTTAGCCGGGAATTCCTGCGGCGGCTGGGTGCGGGAAGCGCCAGGTCCGGAGCCAATGGATTCACCTACGGGCGGCTGCATGCCCTGGAGGAGGAGCGCGGGGAAACCGCACATAAGCAGTTCCGCAGGGCCTGGTCGAACTTCCCCCGGGTGGTTTGAACCTCCCCTTTTGGACCGCCGCATACTGAACCGCCGCATCTGAACCCGCACGTCCGGACGGAGGTATTCCAGATGGACCCGGCATCACCCTGGGCGCCGCTGCGGCGCCGCATGTTCCTGATTCTGTGGCTGGCGAACATTGGCTCGAGCATAGGCACCTGGATGCAGACCGTGGGCGCCCAGTGGTACCTGGTGGAAAACAGTTCCAACCCCGCCCTGGTATCCCTGGTCCAGACGGCAAACCTGGCGCCGTCACTGCTGTTGGGGCTGATCGCCGGCGTGCTGGCCGACGCTTTCAACCGGCGGCGCCTGATCCTGGGGTCCAACCTCTTTGCCGCCGGTGCCGCCGGCGTCCTGACGGTTGTTGCGGCCCTGGGCCTGCTGGACCCGGATTCGCTGCTGCTGTACACCTTTCTCATCGGGTGCGGGGTGGCACTCAGCCAGCCAGCCTGGCAGGCCATCACCCCGGAGCTGGTGCCACGGGAAGAAATCCGGGCCGCATCAGCCCTGAGCAGCATGGCGGTCAACGGGGCACGCGCGGTGGGCCCGGCACTGGCCGGCGTCCTCGTCTCCTTTTTCGGACCCGCCTTCGTATTCGGGCTCAACGCCGTGTCCTTCCTGGGCACCGCGGTTGCCGTCTACGTGTGGCGGGCGCCCCCTGAACCGGAGGACCCCGAGCGGATGGGAGAGGCACTTGCCGCCGGGATGCGCTACATCCGCGCAGCACCACGGATCCGGCGCGTGCTGCTCCGAACGGCCCTCTTCATGGTCCCCGCCAGCGCGCTGTACGCGCTGCTCCCGGTGGCAGTCAATGGGCACCTGCGCCTCGGCTCCGCCGGCTACGGCCTGCTCCTGGGCGCGCTCGGCACCGGCGCGGTTGCCGGTGTTGTGGTGCTGCCCAAAGTCAAAAACTCGATCAACGACAACCTGATGCTGGGGCTGTCGGCCGCCGTGTTCGGCGCCGCAGCTTTTGCCGCGGGCTTTTTCCCCGCCGTTGTGCTGGCCATCCTGCTGTTCTTCGCCGGCATCGCCTGGATAGCCACCTTCTCCATTCTCAACAGTGCCATGCAGCTGACACTGCCCGAATGGGTCCGGGCCCGCGGGCTGTCCATCTATCTCATGGTGACCACCGGAGCCCAGGCCATCGGCGCCGTCGTCTGGGGTTCCCTGGCCACGGCCTACACCTACGCCCCGGTGCTGGGGGCGGCGGGGATCATCCTTGCGGCGGTGGGCCTGAGCGTCACCGTGCTGCCGCTGCTGCCGCGCACCGGCCGGCTGGACCGCAGCATCGCGGAAGCGGATCTGGGGATCGAAGCGGGACAGGAGCCCGCACCGGATGCCGGGCCGGTGACGGTGCTCATTGCCTACGAACTCGATCCGGAAAAGGCCGCGGAGTTTGTGCACCTGATGCACGAGGTGCGCCTGTCCCGGATGCGCACCGGCGCCCGGGACTGGGAGCTGGTCCACTCGGTCACTGACTCCCGGCAGTTCCGCGAGATTTACGACGTCGCCACCTGGCGGGAATACCTGCGCCAGGAACGGGAACGCACCACGGGGGAGGACCGAAACCTGATCGAGAGGGCGGCGGCGCTCGCCGAGGAGGAACCGCGCGTCCGCTGGTTCCTCCCGGCGTCGGCCTAGGCCAGCTGCTCGCGCACCAGCGGAGCCACCTCGGTGCCGTAGAGGCGGATGCAGTTCATCAGCTTCTCGTGCGGAAGAGTGCCCAGGCTGTATTTCAGGTCAAAGCGGCTCAGGTCCAGCTCCCGCGCCACCCGGACGATCTTGGTGGCAACGGTCTCCGGGGAACCGATAAACAGCGCGCCGTCGGGGCCGGCTGAGGCAAGGTAGTCACTGTGGGTGGTGGGGCTCCAGCCGCGCTCGCGGCCAATCCGGTTCTGCATCCGCTCGAAGTGCGGCCATGCTTCTTCCAGGGCCTGGTCATCGGTGGCGGCAACATAGCCGGGGGAGTGTGCACCCACCGGCAGCATCGGGCGGCCAAACTGTGCCAGCGCACGCTTGTACAGGTCCACAAACGGGGCAAAGCGTGCCGGCTCACCGCCAATGATGGCCAGCATCAGCGGCAGGCCGTAGTGCGCAGCCCGGACCACGGACTGGGGCGTCCCGCCGACGGCGATCCATGCCGGAAGCTCACCGGTGGCGGTGGGGGGATACACCCGCTGGTTTTGCAGCGGCCCCCTGGTTTTGCCGCTCCACGTCACTGGAGTTTCCTGGCGCAGCTGGGCGAAAAGCTCCAGCTTCTCCTCGAAGAGCTCTTCATACTGGGCCAGGTCCAGCCCAAACAGCGGGAAGGATTCGGTGAAGGAGCCGCGGCCGAGGATGACTTCCGCGCGGCCGTTGGAGAGCGCATCCAGCGTGGAGAAGCGCTGGAAGACCCGGATCGGGTCATCCGAGCTGAGGACGGTAACGGCAGATCCCAGCCGGATGCGCTTGGTTTGTCCGGCTATGGCTGCCAGCACCACGTCCGGTGCGGAGACGGCAAAATCCTCCCGGTGGTGCTCACCGATACCGATGAAGTCGATGCCCACCGAATCCGCGAGCACTGCTTCGGCCACGACGTTGCGCAGCACCTGATGCTGCGGCAGCCGTTCGCCGTCGGGCGCCGAAGTGACGTCACCGAAGGTGTCCAACCCGAGTTCCAGCCGCTGTGCCATAGTGCTCCCCATCCTTAGTGCTCACCATCGAAAGTTCATGTATTTGCATCTAGTCTAACCGCCGTCCTTGGATCGAACTCACAGTGTCCGGGTGCGGCGGGGTTTCATTTCGGGAACGCCCCAGCGGATAGACTTGAGGGCGGTCCCCGGCCCATTTCCCGGGGTCCCCAATGGATCAGCCGCAGATGGTGCAAGCGATCAGCGATCAAGCGACTAGTTGAGGTATTTTGCGAGACTTTAGTGCACGCCTGGCGACCGCCGACGAGAGAGAAAAATGGGACAGCCATGTGCAGTCCAACCCGGGCGGCGGGAACGTGCTGCAGTCCGCGTCCTATGCGGAGGTCAAGTCCCACCACGGCTGGAATCCCCTCCATCTGGTGTTTACCGGCCGCGGCTACACCACCTACAACCTGGTGATCGAAAAGAAGGTCCCCGGCCTCGGCAGCCTCTGGTACCTGATTAAGGGTCCGGACGTCGCTGAGCCGTCCCACGTGCCCGAGGTGCTGGACGCGCTGCGCCGGTTCATCAAGGAGTCCAAGCGCAACGTGTTCGCCGTCAAGGTGGAACCGGACATCGTTGACGGTCCGGAAGTCCGGGCCCTGTTCGAGGGTGCGGGCCTGGTCAAGACGTTCAACCTGCAGCCCAATGACTCCACGGCCCTGCTGGACACCACCCCTGACATCGAACAGGTCCTGAAGAACATCTCCTCGCGCGGGCGCAACGCCGTCCGCCGGGCCATCCGGGAAGGCGCCGACGTGCGCCGGGTGGAGCCCACCGAAGAGAACATGCGCATCATGTACCGGCTGATGAGCCACATCGAGGACCGCTCAGCGGCGCGGATGCGCTCCTACGAGTACTATCACCGCTTCTGGTCCAACTTTGTGCAGGCTGGGCAGGGCCGGTTCTACTTTGCGTTCGAAGACGGCGAGCCCACAGTGGGTGCGTTTGTCATTGCCTACGGCCGGAAGGGCACCTATAAGGACGGCGGGTCCAAACCCCGCCGCAGCCAGTACGGAGACTCCCATCTGGTCCAGTGGACGGCCATTAGCGAGCTGAAGGAAGACTTCGGCATTGAGCAGTACGACTTCTGCGGAACGCCGCCCAGCGACCAGCTGAAGAACAAGGAACACCCCCACCATGGACTGGGCCTTTTCAAGACCAGCTTCTCGAAGACCGTGACGGACTTCGTGGGCTGCTACGACCTGGTGCTTGACCCGGTGCGGTACAAGATCTGGAACACGATTGGTGAGCGCGTGGCGCGGCAAATCTACTGGCGCCGTCACCAGCAGCCGTTCTATTAAGCACATGCCTGAACGGGATTCAGGCCACAGAGGCGAAAGGGTGAGTCCTTTGGAAAACACGTCCGATGCAGACCGCCAGGAGCCTGCACAAAACCCCGATCCGATGGTCGGGCTGATTCCTGTCATCCGGAAGTCCGGCACCGACCGGGCTTCTGGAACGGAGCCCAAGGTTCCGGGGGAGAGCCAAAAAGCAGCTGCGGGCGGCAAGGTGCGGCGTCCGGCTGCGCCAGGCAAGGCGCCGAAAAGCGCTGCACCCAAAACCTCCGCTGCCCTGCCCACCGGCCCCGGCGGCTTTGGCCTGAGGAGCACCAAGCCCAAACCGCCTCCCCCCACCACCTCCGTGATGCAGACACCGGTCAAGGGCACTTCCGGCGGATTGGGACTGGGGCGCCTCCCGGGATCCGGCAGCAAAACGGCAAAGCCCGATGGAACCGGCCAGCCGCCGCGGAAGCCCCGGGCCCGCAAGACCATGCCGGGACAGCATGGAACCGGCAGCAGTTCACTCCGGCAGCAGGACCGTTCCTCAGCGGCCGCACGGAGGATGCTGCGGCGGCTGGTCCAGGGTGAAACTCCTCCCACGCAGGCCATGTCCATCGTGGAGCGGCTGGCGGGTTCCCCCTACGCAAACCCCCTGGTCCGCACCGCCGGCCCCGACGCCTCCGCGCGCAAGACCCTGGACCTGGCCCTCAGCCTGGCTGAAACCATGTTCCGCTACGGAGCGGGTGCCCTGGAGGTGGAGACGGCAATCATTGCGGTCACCGCAGCCTTTGGCCTGGAGAGTATCGAGGTGGACATCACCAACCAGTCGGTGCTGCTGAACTACTCACCCAAGGATCAAACGCCCATCACGGTGATGCGGGTGGTCCGTTCATGGACCAACAACTATGCGGGCCTTGGGCTTGTCCATCAGCTTGTCACCGACATTATCGACGGCGGCATTTCCCGCGCGGAAGCGGCCAACCGGCTGAACGAAATCACCCATCAGCCCAAACCGTTTCCGCGGTGGGCGGTGACGTTTTCCACCGGCGTCTTTGCGGCAGCCATTGTGGGCTTTATCGGCGGTGAACCACTGGCATCAGCGGTGGCCTTTATCAGTACGTTCCTGGTGAGCCTGCTCCAGCGCCTGCTCGGCCGCTGGCGGGTACCTGACTTTTTCAGCACCGCGGCGAGCGGTTTTGTGGTCACAGCCATCGCCATGCTGTTCTGGTCCTTTGACGTGCCGATTTCCCCGGGCATCGTGGTGGCCGGCGGAATCCTGCTGCTCCTGCCAACGGGCCGTTTAGTCTCCGCGGTGCAGGATGCGATCAACGGGTTCCCGGTCACTGCCTCGGGCCGCTTCCTGTCGGCATTCCTGACCTTTGGCGCGCTGGTGGCAGGCATCGCCGTCGCCCTGGTCGTGGGGGTGCTGCTGGGCGTGCCACGGCTGGACGTGACCGAAGTGGACGGGTCCCAGTATCCGTTCGCGGTAACGATGCTGCTGCTGGCCGTGGCCCTTGGCACGATCTGCGTGGTGGAACAGTCGCCGATGAACCTGGTCCTTCCCACCGTCCTGACCGGAGCGGCAGGGTTCATGGTCTTTCAGCTCTCCGTCTGGGCAGGCCTGGGGCCCCGGCTCACGCCCGCCGTGGCGGCCATCTTCATCGGCATGGTGGCGCGCATGATTGCCCTGCGGATGGGAGCCCCGCAGCTGATTGTTGCTGTTCCGGCGATTCTCTTCCTGTTCCCGGGACTGAGCATCTTCCGTGCCATGTACGGCCTGAGCATCGGCACCGATGACTTCACCGCCGGTGCCGTAGGCATCTTCAATGCGCTGACGGTGATCCTGGCCATTGCCGGCGGCGTGGTCTTTGGAGATAACCTGGCCCGCCCGCTGACCCGGAATTTGTCCGGCAACGACAGGCGGAACCGCCGCCGCTAGCCGGCAGGCGGGTCCGGGTGCCGGCCGGCACCCGGACGCCGGATGTGAAGGACGCCGGATGGAAGGACGCCGGCGGTGAAGGACCCCGGTCGGGAGGATCTAGAGGATCTTGCCGACGGGGGTCCTTTTTTCTGCCTGGAAAGCGTCCTCGGTGCGTCCGGCGGCCCAGTATCCGGACAGGGACACCTGCCGCCGGTCGAGGCCACGGCCCGCAAAAAAGACATCCCGCAGTGCCTTCATGGCCTCGCGCTCCCCGTGCGCGAAGACCTGGACGTCGTTACTGGGCCATGGAGCAGCCGCGACGGCCGCCGCCAGCATGCCGGTGTTTCCGGCCGGTGTGGCCCCGCGGTACAGCCAGGAGATTTCGATGCCGTCCGGGGCCGTGAGCGGCTGGCGGTCTTCGGGGCCGCCTACCTCCAGGAACACCTGGCCGACGGCGGAGGCCGGCAGCGCCTCCAGCACGGCGGCCGTGGCGGGCAGCGCGGATTCATCGGCGGCGAAAAGGTACCAGCCGGCGTCGGGGTCGGGGTTGAAGGCTCCTCCGGGGCCCGTGAAGGTCAGCGGTTCCCCGGGCGTGGCCTGCGCAGCCCAGGGGCCGGCCAGGCCTTCGTCGCCGTGGACCACGAAGTCGATGGCCAGCTCACGTGCTTCGGGGTTGACGCTCCGGACAGTGTAGGTGCGCGACACCGGCCACTGCTCCCGGGGGAATGACTCCCGCAGTGCCTCGAGCTCGGATTGTCCGTCCAGCGGCCTGCCGTCCGGACCGAACCAGATTTTGCAGTAGGCATCAACGAAGCCGTTGCCGGCAAAACGCTCGAAGTTGGGGCCGCCGGCAATGATGCGGACCATGTGCGGAGTCAGCTGTTCGCGCCGGAGAACCTCGAGGGTCAGCAGCGGACGGGCCCGCCGGGGCACATCCTGGGATGGCTTCGCGCCGGGCACGGAGGGATCAGGCATACTGGTGGCTCTCCTCGATAAGGGGTTTCTCCTACCGTATCGCGTCCAGCCGCCAGTCCACCGGCTGCGCTCCCTGCTCCGCCAGCAGATCGTTGACACGGCTGAAGGGGCGGGATCCGAAGAACCCGCGCGACGCTGAAAGCGGGCTGGGATGGGCTGATTCGATCCGCGGAATTCCGTCCAGCAGCGGAACAATGGACCGGGCATCGTTACCCCACAGCACGGCTACCAGGGGAGCATGGCCGCCGTCGGGTCCGCGGCGGGCGGCAACGGCACGGACGGCCAATTCGGTGATCTGCTCCCAGCCCCGCCTGCGGTGTGATCCGGCGTTTCCCGCGCGGACCGTCATGACGCGGTTCAGCAGCAGCACCCCCTGATCGGCCCAGGCGCTCAGATCGCCGTGCGGGCTCGGTGGAATGTCCAGATCCGCCGCGAGTTCCTTATATATGTTATTCAGGCTCCGCGGCAGCGGACGCACCCCGCGGTCCACTGAGAATGAGAGCCCGACGGCGTGGCCGGGGGTCGGATAGGGATCTTGGCCAATCAGCAGGACCTTGACCTCGGCGAGGGGCCGGGAAAAGGCCCGGAGGATGTTGCCAGGAGCGGGCAGCACGGTGAACCCGGAGCGGCGTTCCTCCTCCAAGAGGCCGGCCAGCCGGTGCAGCTCCTGGGTGGCCGGTGCCAGGGCCCTGGCCCAGTCCGGCGCCATCACGGTGTGCAGCGGTGCCGGGGCCGCAAAGGGGAACGGTTCTTCGGCCTCCGCGCCGGCTGGCGGGGTCCGGTCGCCGGCAGTGGGCAGCGAAAAAAGTGTCGGATCGTTGGAGCTCACCTTTCCAGCCTAGGGCCGGCGGCGTTTCCGCGTCATTCTTCCTTGCCTGATTGGTGCACGCCGCTGCGGCCGCCGACTTCCTCCGGCAGGGTCCGCACGGGAATCACCACGGTGTCGGCGAGCTTCCAGTCGATCCCGGTGCAGCCCTCACGGGCCGCAGTCAGGTTGCCCAGCGACAGCTCGGCGCCGCTGACCGGCACCACAAACGCTTCGACATGGAAGACCTGTCCCTCGTCGCGCATCCGCACGCCTGCGGCCTGAACCCACGGCAGCCCGTTCAGGTACTCCGTCACTTGTCCGGCCAGCGGATGCGGGTCCGCTTCATCAAAGGTTGTCGCCGTGGTGTCGACCAGATCAGTGATTGCGCCGCGCATGTTGCGCAGGCCATCGCGGAGGATACTCAAGGCGATGAAGAGGGCAGCGGCCGCATCAGCCCACCAGAAGCCCAGGCCGATTCCCGCCACGCCAACAATCGACCCCAGCGCGGTCATCCAGTCCGCTTTGTTCATGTCGGCGTCGGCATACAGCACCTTATTGTGCAGCTGTCTTGCCAGGCGGATCTTGATCCGGCCCACGATCACGGGCGGAATGGTGGTCACTGCCATCACCGCCATCATGAGCCAGCCGAGCCAGATCTGGTTTCCGAAGATCTCCACCGTGCCGATGGGCGGGTGTTCACCCTTCACCAGCCCGGTCAGCGACTCGTAAATGAGGAAGGACCCCATGGTTGTCAGTGCCACGGCTGCCACCAGATGGGCTACGCCGATGGACCGGTGATAGCCGTAGGGATAGCGGGCATTGGGTGGGCGGGCCACGAGACGGACCGCAAGCAGGAACGCCAGCGGGGGAATGAAGGAGAGCATGTCCTCGATCCAAGCGGCGCGCATCGCCTGTGAGTTTCCCATCACCAGGAACACCGCCGTTACGGTGACTGCGAGGAACCCGATGGTGATCCATTCCAAACGCACGGCCCGGTGCAGTGCATCGGATTGCTGCCGGGGAAGCTCAGTCCGCCCCTGCTGTGCACTCACGGGGTTCCCTCCCTCTCAGACAGGAAATGTTCCAGGCGCGAAAGGAACGCGTTTTCACCCAGCGGAGCCGCCAGCACATGCTTCTGCTGATCCCCCCAGCGGTTGGTGCTCTCGGCATAGGGGCGCGTCAGCGCAGCCTTGTCAGTCCACGGGCTGGACTCGGTCAGCCCGCCGACAACGAGGTCAAGATCGCCCTGCTTCAGGGCTTCCATGAGATATTCCTCGCCGCCTTCAACCCATTCGACCTTGGCGTCGAGGGACTGCGCGAAATCCCGGGCCAGGTCCGCTTCCGGTCCCGCCGGTTCAGCCCCGCCGACGTCGGTGGCAGGCGGGGAATGCGAAACGCCCACCCGGAGGGTGCCTCCGGTGACGCGGTCCAGCGTTTGTTCCGGATCTGCCGGCACGGATGAGCACGACACCGCGGTCAGGGAAAGAACAACAAGTAACAGCGCAGCCGCTGTCCGGGGCCGGATCTTCACGAACATAGCTATAGACCATAACGCACCACGGTTGTCCCGGTGGGTTCCCCGACCCGTGAGGTCACCAGCCGTGTTGGATGCCTGGGGTCGGCGGTGCCGGAGGGCGCAGCCGGTGCCGGTGCGGCTGCTTTTTCAGCCGGAAGGCGCCGCGAATGACAAGCCTGTTATTTCCCAACTAGCATAGGAAGGGAAACCAACACCGATCTGGGAGTATCCTGTGGCCGAAACAACCGAAGCGTTCTCACTGGACGGCACGGTTGACCCCGACAGTCCCCTGGGGGAGCAGGAACAGCAGATGCTCGCACTGGAGCGGGCCTGGTGGAAATATGCCGGGGCGAAGGAACAGGCCATCCGCGAACTTTTCGGCATGTCTGCCACGCGCTACTACCAGGTGCTGAACGCCCTGATCGACACCGAGGACGCCCTGGCGCACGACCCCATGCTGGTCAAGAGACTGCGTAGACTACGAACAACCCGTCAGCGCGCTCGCACCGCCCGTCGTTCAGGCTCTGACGTCTAACCGGCGCCACCTGAGATCCAAGGACTGATACCCCACCATGAGCAAATATCCCCGGGATGAGTTTGACAAGGTTCCCGAGACGTCGTCGCGCCAGGGCGTCCACCGGGAACGGTTAATACCGTCACGGTCCGGCAGCCTCGGCCTGATCATCACTGTCGGTGTGCTGGCCCTGATCCTTGGCCTTGCTGCTTTTTTTGTCCTGCCCCGGCTGGGTATCGGGCAGAACGGGGCTGCTCCGGCACCCGCTTCGGACTCGTCCCTGCCCGCACAAACCCCGGCTCCCCAAGCTACGGAACCCGAGCCCGAGACGGAACCGGCGGAAGCTGCACCGTCCGAGACCCCGGAGCCGAGCGAAACCCCGGCACCCGAGCCCACCCCGGAAGCGGTCGCGGACCGGACCCAACCCGTGGTGGTGCTCAATGCAAGCGGCATTGGCGGACTCGGAGCGAATGTATCAGCGCGCATTGCCGGTGACGGATGGTCCACGGCGCAGGTTGCCAACTGGGGCGGAACGCCGCTGCAGACGTCAGTGATCTTCTACAACGGACCCGAGCAGCTTGCCAACGCACAGGAACTGTCGCGGATCCTGGGCATCCCCACCCTCAGCGAGTCTCCGGAGTTCAATCTGGTGACGGTGGTACCGGGCCCGGGGTTCCAGTAACGGGCAAAGTCCCCGCGCATACGTAAAAACTCCATAACGATCCGGTCCTCGTAATTGTGTCCTGGATCACGCTGGCTAAAGTGAGTGCCAGCCGTGCGACGCCGGCCCGCATGCGGCGAATCCGCCGCCGGGCCGCCTGTGCGCCGGCCGGTTCCGCCGCGACCGCTTGGTGGAACGCACGAGCGAAACAAGGTGGGAGAAACGCAGATGGCGCAGGGGATCGTCAAATGGTTCAACGGGGAAAAGGGCTACGGATTCATCACGCTGGATGAGGCCCAAACGGATGTCTTCGTGCACTGGTCCGCCATCCAGGCATCCGGGTACCGCACCCTGGAAGAAGGCCAGCGGGTGGAGTTTGAAATTGGGGAGGGCCAGAAGGGTCCGCAGGCCGAGGACGTGCGCAGCGTTTAGCGGCGGTTTAGCGCCTGTTCGGAGTGGAGCGGCGGCAACCCCCTCCCGGGTTGCCGCCCTTTCCTGTGCCGGGACACTGGTCCGGAGGCGTGCTGCCGGAATGATGATGACTGTGAGCCGTGCAGCGCGGAGCCGTGATCGCTTGCACTCAGTGTGTGGGAGTGCTAATTATTGAGTTAGCACTCTTGCCGTATGACTGCTAAATGCGGTCGGCGTTGAGTGAAAGAGCAAGCCACTGAGGTGAGGGCCTGAGGGTGCGTAAAGAGATCGCCCCCGCAGCGCCCGTCCGTCGCGGGCACCACAGTCTGGAATGCAACAGCTAAGCACCCAGCATGACTGTTCCGGAAGGACGTAAGCCGTTATGGCCAAGATCATTGCATTTGACGAAGAGGCACGCCGTGGCCTTGAGCGCGGATTGAACATCCTCGCCGACGCCGTAAAGGTCACCCTGGGCCCGCGCGGCCGCAACGTGGTCCTTGAGAAGAAGTGGGGTGCCCCCACCATCACCAACGACGGCGTTTCCATCGCCAAGGAGATCGAGCTCGACGATCCCTACGAAAAGATCGGCGCCGAGCTGGTCAAGGAAGTTGCCAAGAAGACTGACGATGTTGCCGGTGACGGCACCACCACGGCAACTGTCCTGGCTCAGGCCCTGGTCAAGGAAGGCCTGCGCAACGTTGCTGCCGGCGCCGACCCGCTGAGCCTGAAGCGCGGCATCGAGAAGGCCGTCGAGGCCGTCACTGCCGAGCTGCTCGCCTCCGCCAAGGAGATTGAAACCAAGGAGCAGATTGCTGCCACGGCTTCCATTTCCGCCGGTGACCAGCAGATCGGCGACCTGATCGCCGAAGCGCTGGACAAGGTTGGCAAGGAAGGCGTCATCACCGTCGAAGAGTCCAACACCTTCGGGCTCGAGCTTGAGCTCACTGAGGGTATGCGCTTCGACAAGGGTTACATCTCCGGTTACTTCGTCACCGACGCCGAGCGTCAGGAAACGGTTCTGGAAGATCCGTACATCCTGATCGTGAACTCCAAGATCTCCAACGTGAAGGACCTCGTTGCAGTCCTGGAGAAGGTCATGCAGTCCGGCAAGCCGCTGCTGATCATCGCCGAAGACGTTGAAGGCGAAGCCCTGGCGACCCTGGTTGTCAACAAGATCCGCGGCACCTTCAAGTCCGTCGCCGTCAAGGCTCCGGGCTTCGGCGACCGCCGCAAGGCCCAGCTGGCAGACATCGCCATCCTCACCGGTGGCCAGGTCATCGCCGAGGAAGTCGGCCTGAAGCTGGAAAACGCCACGCTGGACCTGCTGGGCAAGGCCCGCAAGGTTGTTGTCACCAAGGACGAGACCACGATCGTGGAAGGCGCCGGCGACGCCGAGGAGATCGCGGGCCGCGTCAACCAGATCCGCGCCGAGATCGAGAACTCCGACTCGGACTACGACCGCGAGAAGCTGCAGGAACGCCTGGCCAAGCTGGCCGGCGGCGTTGCAGTCATCAAGGCCGGTGCAGCCACCGAGGTTGAGCTGAAGGAACGCAAGCACCGCATTGAGGACGCTGTCCGCAACGCGAAGGCTGCCGTTGAAGAAGGCATTGTCGCCGGTGGTGGCGTTGCCCTCATCCAGGCCGGCCTGAAGGCCTTCGCCAACCTCTCCCTCGAGGGTGACGAAGCAACGGGTGCCAACATTGTGCGCGTGGCCATCGACGCTCCGCTGAAGCAGATCGCCTTCAACGCCGGCATGGAGCCGGGCGTAGTTGTCGACAAGGTCCGCGGACTGCCCGAAGGCTGGGGCCTCAACGCCGCAACCGGCGAGTACGAAGACCTGCTGGCAGCCGGCGTCAATGACCCGGTAAAGGTGACCCGTTCCGCTCTGCAGAACGCAGCCTCCATCGCCGGTCTGTTCCTGACCACCGAAGCAGTAGTTGCCGACAAGCCTGAGAAGGCTGCACCGGCAATGGGCGGCGGCGACGAAATGGGCGGCATGGGCGGTATGGGCGGCTTCTAGCAGCCCCCGGTCCGTTCCGGCCCCGTGCCGGCGCGGACCCTCCCGCTGACGCCCTGAGTCAGCACTGAACACAGAAAAGCGCGGCACCCGACGGGTGCCGCGCTTTTCTGTGTTCAGTGCCTTGGAGTTCCGCCCGGGAGCCGGCGCCGTTCTGCGGGTCCAGCGCCGTTCCCGCGGGGGCCCGGCGCTGTCCCAGCGCTCTCCCGGCGCCGTTCCAGCAGGGCGGTTCAGTGGCCTCCCAGCGGCGGTTCAGCGGCTGCCCAGCCCCGGCTCAGTGCCGGAACAGTGCGACGTTGGCCGCTTCGGTTTCGGCGTACTGGCCGGAGGCGTACCCGAGCGCCTGGTTGATGCTGGTGAGGGATTCCTCCACCTTGGCCTGAGTGCTGCGCCATTCCGCGATCAGCTGCTGGAAATTCGCGGACGCCTGTCCCTGCCAGGACTCGCTGAGGGACTGCAGCCCGGACTGCATCCGGTTAATGTCGGACTGCAGCCGGTCTATCGTGCCGCGCACCTCTGCGCTTTTCGCGTCCAGAGCCTCGCTGTCCACTGAAACTATTGCCATGGTTCTTTCTCCCTTCGCCAGTGACCGTGAGCCTTTGACGCTAGGCGGCGGCACAGCCGGGCCGGGTGCGGGCCGTTGCCCCGTGGATAACCACGGACAAATCCGCCGGTTCAGGGGAGTGTGGAGGACAGGAAGCAGCTACCCGGCGTCGGTCTCGAAATCCTCCGGAGCACGGTACGGCAGCCGGATGGACATGGTTGCCCCGCCGCCTTCCGTTTCCGAGAGGCGAACCGTGCCGTCATGCTGGGCCACCAGCGCCGCGACGATCGCCAGGCCCAGTCCGGTGCCGCCGGTTTCGCGGTAGCGCGAGGAATCCGCCCGGTAGAACCGCTCGAAGACCCGTGCGGCATCTTCTTCGGAGATCCCCGGTCCGTGGTCGCGCACCTCCAGCACCGCATCGGAGCGGTTGTGGATGACGGGGGCAACGCCCACGGCAATTTCGATCGGGGACCCGTCGGGCGTGTAGCGCAGGGCATTGGTCATGAGGTTCGCGACAACCTGCCGCAGCCGTGCCTCGTCACCGACAGTGGGCGCCGGCCGCGGCTGCTGGCCATCCAGTCCGACAACCCTGATCTCGCGTCCGGGTGAACTGGCACGCGCATCCATTGCGGCATCGTTGCCCAGGAGCATCAGGTCCACCGGCTCATATTCAAGCGGGCGCTGTTCATCAACGCGGGCCAGAGTGAGCAGGTCCTCCACCAACTGGCCCATCCGTTTGGCCTCGCTCTCGATCCGCCCCATGGCAGCAGAGATTTCCTCGGGTTTCTGCAGTGCTCCGTGGCGGTACAGCTCGGAGAAACCCCGGATCGTCACCAGCGGCGTGCGCAGCTCGTGGGAGGCATCCTGGACGAAGCGGCGCATCTTTCGCTCGGACCTGGACCGGGCAGCAAAAGCGGTTTCAATGTGGGCCAGCATTGCGTTAAGCGACCGGGACAGCCGGCCGATTTCCGTGGCGGGATTCCCGACGTCGACACGGCGGGACAGATCGCCCGCGGCGATGGCGGCCGCTGTTTTTTCCACCTGGCTCAGCGGCCGGAACTGGCGGGTGACCGCCCAGTAGGCAATGCCGGTGGCGCCGAGGGTACCGAGCAGCCCCACGGAGAAAACCAGTGATGCCGCCTCATCCACGGTGGTGGCCACGTCATCGAGCGGCAGGGCCACGGCCACGGAGCCTGAGCTCTCCAGGGCAAACACCTTCACCCGCCATCCCTTGCTGCCGGCCTGGGTACCCGGAACCGTTTCGCCCCGTTGGCCGAGTTCCAGGACCTCTTCCACGGTGTAGTGCGGCACCACTGGGGCGTCCTCCCGGGGATTGGTGTGGGTGGCGGGCCCGTAGCTGCCGTCATCGGTCAGGTACAGGCCGTAGAACTCGAACAGCGACGTGTCGGTGGGAGGAGCGTCGGACACCAGGTAGCGGGAGACTGCAGGCGCGCTCTCGGAGATTTCGGCGTCCAGACGGGTCACCAGGATCTGCCACAGCACGTAAATCGTGGCCAGCCCCGTGATGGTAACGGTGATGACCATGAGCACGGCCATGATGGCCACGAGCTGGGAACGCAGTGAGGCCGATTTCCAGCGCCTTAGCAAGGCTTAGCGCTTCTCCGACGTACGCAGCAGGTAACCAACCCCGCGCTTGGTCTGGATCAGGGCGGGAGCATCGGGGCTGCGGTCGATCTTGCGGCGCAGATACGAAATGTAGGACTCGACAATCGAGGCGTCACCGTTGAAGTCATACTCCCAGACATGGTCCAGGATCTGGGCCTTCGACAGTACGCGGTTGGGATTGAGCATCAGGTAGCGCAGGAGCTTGAACTCGGTGGGGGACAGGTCCACGGTGACGCCGCCGCGCCGCACCTCATGCGCGTCGTCGTCGAGCTCCAAATCATCAACGCGCAGGACGGCGTCATCATCAGCCAGCGGCTGGGTGCGGCGCAGCACGGCCCGGATGCGGGCCACCACCTCATCCAGGCTGAACGGCTTGGTGACGTAGTCGTCGCCGCCAACGGTCAGGCCGGTGACCTTGTCCTCGGTATCATCACGCGCCGTCAGGAAGACCACCGGGAAATGCTGTCCGGCGGCGCGCAGCCGGCGGGTCAGCGTAAAGCCGTCCATGTCCGGGAGCATGACGTCGAGCACCGCGAGGTCCGGGTTGTGGGTTGCGACCGCGGCAAGGGCCTCGCGTCCGTTGGCTGCGGCGACGACGTCGAAACCGGCAAAGCGCAGGGACGTGGAGAGTAATTCACGAATATTGGGCTCATCATCCACTACGAGGAGACGAGCTTCAGGTCCGGATGATTTATTCACTTACCCAGTTTCTTACATTTAGCTGTGCGTTGTCTGTAGGTGGACATTGTGAACTCTGGGAGTGTCCGGTGAGTAATGGACGACGACGGCGACTCAAAGGAGCACCCCGGCTCCACCGGGGAGCCGGAATGCTAGACGGGCTTTTCGATGTCCGAGGCGTCCAGGATGGAGTAGGCGTAGCCCTGCTCAGCCAGGAAGCGCTGCCGCTTGGCGGCAAACTCCTGGTCGAGGGTGTCCCGTGCGACGACGGTGTAGAAGTGGGCGGCCTTGCCGTCGGCCTTGGGACGCAGGAGCCGGCCCAGGCGCTGTGCTTCTTCCTGGCGGGATCCAAAGGAACCGGATACCTGGACTGCCACGGAAGCCTCGGGCAGGTCGATGGAGAAGTTGGCGACCTTGGAAACCACCAGCGTGGTCAGCCGGCCCTCCCGGAATTCGTTGAACAGGCGCTGGCGTTCCTTGACGGGGGTGTCGCCCTTAATCACGGGCGCGTCCAGCCGTTCAGCAAGTTCATCCAGCTGGTCCAGATACTGGCCGATCACCAGGGTCTGTTCCCCGGCATGGCGGCGCACCAGCTGCTCAACGACGCCGGTCTTGGTGTCCGACGTCGAGCACAACCGGTACTTGTCCCCGTCCTCGGCCATCGCGTAAGCCACCCGCTCATCGCGGGGCAGATCCACCCGGACCTCGATGCACTCCGCCGGGGCAATGTAGCCCTGCGCCTCAATATCCTTCCACGGTGCGTCATAGCGCTTGGGACCGATGAGGGAGAAGACCTCGCCCTCGCGGCCGTCTTCGCGGACCAGGGTGGCGGTCAGGCCCAGGCGGCGCCGTGCCTGCAGATCGGCGGTCATCCGGAAAATCGGTGCGGGCAGCAGATGCACCTCGTCATAGATGATCAGGCCCCAGTTGTTTTTATCCAGCAGTTCCATGTGCGGATACAGGCCGCCGCGCTTGAGCGTCAGCACCTGGTACGTGGCAATGGTGACGGGCCGGACTTCCTTGACCGCACCGGAATACTCGCCGATTTCATCCTCGGTCAGGGACGTGCGCTTGAGCAGCTCGTCCTTCCACTGGCGGGCCGAGACGGTGTTCGTGACCAGGATCAGCGTGGTGGTGGAGCTGGTAGCCATGGCAGCGGCACCCACCAGGGTCTTGCCCGCCCCGCAGGGAAGGACGACGACGCCGGAACCGCCGGCCCAGAAGTTCTCCGTGGCCAGTTTCTGGTAGGGGCGCAGCGCCCAGCCGTCCTCATCCAGCACGATCGGATGCGGGGTGCCGTCAATGTAGCCGGCAAGGTCCTCAGCCGGCCAGCCGAGTTTCAGCAGCAACTGCTTGAGCTGGCCACGCATGGAGGACTGCACCACAACGGTTTCACCGTCGATCCTCGGCCCCAGCAGCGGCTGGATCTTCTTGGCGTGCAGGACTTCTTCGAGCACCGGGTAGTCATTGGTGCGCAGCACCAGGCCGTGCTGCGGGTCCTTTTCCAGGCGCAGCCGCCCGTACCGGGACATGGTTTCCTCGATGTCCACCAGCAGCGAGTGCGGCACCGGGAAACGCGAGTAGTTCAGCAGCGTGTTCAGCACCTGCTCGGCGTCGAGCCCCGCGGCCCGGGCGTTCCACAGTCCCAACGGTGTCAGCCGGTAACTGTGAATGTGTTCGGGGGCGCGCTCCAGCTCGGCGAAGGCCGCTATGGCATGCCGGGCCTCGGTGGCCTGTTCATGATCCACTTCCAGCAGGATGGTCTTATCACTCTGGACAATCAACGGTCCGTCAGCCATGCGCCGGGGTATCCTCCACTATTTCAACATCCATGATTCGGTGCACCGACACCACTCTCTCTACGTCCCGCCGCGGGTCAAAGACCCGCACCCGGCCGTCGGTGACTGATAAGGGAACGAAAATTTCCTGCCGCTGATTCCCCTGCCCGTCCACCACGCCCATGCGGACGGAGCTTCGGGTGCGGATCGCCTCCCGCAGGATTTCCAGGCCGACCAGCGGCTGGCTTTCGCTGCGGCCGGCCACCGGGGGCCCTTCACCGCGCAGGGCCGCCAGCTGGTTCGCAATGTCGTCGTCGGTCAGTTCCCAGGGGTTCAGCCGTGTTTTCGACGCCGGAGCCACCGTGATCGGCGGATGAGCGTGCGATCCTGCCACGGGACGGGCGCGGCCCTCCAACGCCGGGGAATAGCCAAGTTCACGCAGGGTGTACGAGAGTTCCTGGGCGCTGGCCACCGAGCCGACGACGGTGGGTGAGAGGCGCACCAGGCCCAGGGACGCAGTGCGCGGGTCCGCGAGCAGGCCGGACAGTCCGTCTTCGTCATCACTGCGCAGGTAGGATGCGGCGGCGCCCACCCGAAGCCTGCCGTAGCGCGCGGCGGTGTCCTCCACGAGGTACCTCAGCGGCTGGGGGACCTCGGTGGCGGAATGCCGGCGCAGGAAATCCAGGATGTCCGCAGCGTCCTGACCGCTGTCCAGGGCCCGGCGGATGGAGTCAGCGGAAAACCGGTAGATGGCTGCCGGTCCCTGGCCCTCGGCGTCGGAGATTGATGCCAGCCGGCGTGCCACCCCGGGTTCCAGGTACCCGGGGGCTACAGCGGTCAGGTCGGCCTGCAGCAGGAAAGAATTCAGCGGTTCCGGGAGGGCATCGTGCAGGCGCTGCAGGGCGCCGTCCCAGTCACTGGCTGCGACGGCGGCGCCGAGGTCGGTCAGGGCGCCCGAACCGAGCAGGCCAAGCTGCGCCGCCTCCTTCAGGATGCCCGGCACCAGGCGGGCGAACCGCCGCTGCAGGCGGGGCTGATGCCAGGTCAGGGCGCTGACCAGCGACTCCGTGTCCAGGGCGCCGGTGGTGCCCTGGACACGCACGTCCTCGGCCGCCAGCTTGGCGAGCATTTCCAAGGCCCGCTGCCGCACCAGCGGCGCATCCGGGCGTGATGCCTCAGCGGCCAGGGCATTGATGGCGCCGCCGCCGGGGAGGGGGCTGCCCACCAGGGAGGGTGCGCGGTCCGCATCCAGCCATGCTGCGACGAGCTGCTTCCACTGGTCGTGCCGGTCCAGGGTCAGCCAGGTTCCCTCGGTGGCGCACCAGCGGGACGTGGTGACATCCAGCGACAGCAGGCCCGACAGGGCGCCGAGTTCAAGCAGCCATGCGGTGGCAGGCGCATCGATGCGCAGGCATTCGGAGACCCGGCGAACCTCGCGCACACCCACCCCGCCGGAGCGGAGCGTGCTGATGGGAGTTGCCCTGGCAACGGCCAAAAGCTCGGTGAGCAGGCGAAGGGTTTCCGCCACTGCACCGTAGGCGGCATTGTCCCGGACACTGTCCAGAACCCTGCGCGTCACCGGTGCCGGCGGCTGGAGCTTGAAATCGGAAACTATGACATGGCCGCGGGATGCCTGCCCCACCGGCCGCGGAAGCTCAACATGCAGGGCGTCCAGGGGGACCAGCAGTCCGCGCGCCATTAGCCACTCCACGGGGGTGGGGGAGGGGTTGTCCAGCACGGCGCGTCCCATGGCGGCCTTTTTCGGAATGGTGCCAACTGGGGAGTACTTGAAGCGGCGCAGCAGTTCCAGCGTTTGCGGCGGGGCATCGGCCATGAGCCGGGCCCAGCCCGACGGATCCGAAACCAGGTGGTGCAGGGAATGGGCGGCGGTGGCGGGAGTGTCCGCCCGTTCCATGGGGATGCCGCTCCTGCGCAGTCCTTCCACTATTCCAACCAGGCGCTGGCCGAACTCGGGATGCTGGACGGCGAGGGTGGAATAAGGGCGCCCCAGGCCCGCCGGATATGCCCCGAGCGCCTCGCCCAGAACCGCGACCGGGAGATAGAAACGCCTGCTGGCATCGGCCTTCGGGGCACCGGGATGCGGTGTTGCCCGCCGCAGCAGGGCCAGGGCATGCAGGTGATTCAGGATTGCATCCAGTGCCTTGATGGTGGATCCGGCAATGGCGCTTTTCAGCCAGGACGCCGTGGTGCTGAGGTGGGAGTCCTCGTTGGTGGTCAGGTCCACGGCCTCGAGGACCTGCAGTTCCGGTGACGTGAGTTTTTCCAGCACGCGCTGGACGCTGATCCGAGTGGAGGCACGGGCCGCAAGGGCCTGGAAATCGGGAACGGGAGGCAGGATGAGATCAGGTCTGGCCGCAAGCAATTCACGCAGTTGGTCATCACTGCGTGCAGCTAGATCTTCGGCTAAAGCTCGGATCGCGGACATCGTCTCCACGTTACCCGACCCAGCGCCAAAACGGACGGGATCAGCCGCGTCGCCTGCGGCGGATGCCGTCAATTACCAGGCCTGCCATCAGGAGGAATGCCACCGGAAGGGCGTAAAAGGCGCCGGCGGCGAATCCGGGCCAGATACTTTCCGAGCGCAGGCCGGACAGGACGACGACCCCGAGGCACAGCAGCCCGACTACTGCCAGCAGGGCGGCAACACCAGTGAGGATGCGGCGCCACCGGGGGCCCTCCGGCGCACTTCGGTGCGGCGTTCGGTCCGGGGTCCGGCCAGGGGATGGGGTGCTGGTGTCCATGGCGCTTAACGCTAACAGCGGAAATGGTCCGGTCCAACGGCAGCGTACGGGGGAAGGATTACCCGGGCGGGATATTCTAAAGGGAACAGACTTCCCCGTAGTATCTCTGCCGTAGTATCTGGAAGAACCTGGCGTCCCGGAACAACCTGGTTTCTGACGGGAGTGCCGGGCCGTGCATTCCGGCACACGGCGGGCACTGCGGGTTGCGCATCACTGCGGCAGTTCCCACTGCCGCACCCAACAGCTAAGAACGAGGTAACCGAAGTGCCCATCGGCAAGGTCAAGTGGTTCGACACTGGTAAAGGTTTTGGGTTTCTGGCCACGGACGAGGGCCAGGAAGTATTCCTGCATGCCTCGGCCCTTCCCTCCGGTGTAACCGAGGTGAAGCCCGGGACACGGATGGAGTTCGGTGTGGCTGACGGACGCCGGGGACCGCAGGCTCTCTCAGCACGGATTCTGGAGGCGCCGCCCTCCGTGGCGAGGGCCACCCGGAAGAGCGCCGACGACATGGCCGTTATTACGGAAGACCTTATTAAACTGTTGGATGCAGTCTCGAACGGCCTGCGCAAGGGCCGCTACCCCGACAAGAAGCATGCCACCAAGGTGGCGGCCGTCCTGCGTGCCGTCGCCGATGACCTGGACGCATAAGGCGGAGCCGCTGCATGACCATGAGCGCAACATCATCTTCCGAACCAGTATCCGAACAGCAGATGCCGGCATCAGCGCAGGCTGAGTCTGCCGCTGTGTCCTCCCCGGAGGCCAAGGCGCCCCGCCGTGCGCCACGCCGCCCCTCCAAGCCGGACGCAGTGCTGGCCGCCGCCGTGGAAACAGCGCGTGCCGGGCTTCTCGAAGTGGTCCCGGCTGAGCAAATCGGCGCTTACGTGGGCGCGGTCCCCGATGCCGAGCGCCTGGTCACGCACCGCTTCGAGGCGCTTCGGCCCGGCTACAACGGGTGGCAGTGGTACGCCACCGTTGCGCGGGTGCCGCGCGGCAAGGTGGCCACCGTTTGTGAAGTGGGGCTGCTGCCCTCGGAAAACGCGGTCCTTGCTCCCGAGTGGGTGCCGTGGTCGGAGCGGGTGCGTCCGGAGGACGTCGCCGCGGAAGAGGCTGCCGAGGCGCAGGAACGGGCCAACGCCCAGGCGCGCGAGGACTCGGACAACGCAGCGGACGACGACGCCGCGGACACCGGGTACAACGGAGCGGACACGCGGGAGGACAGCTAGGCATTGAGGTCCGGGGCAGGCGCAGCAGCAGTTATCACTGGTCAGTCACTTTTCACTGGTCGGTGGTGACCGGTGTTCCGTTCGCTTCGGCTGTTCAACTACCGCATCTGGTTCCTGGGTGCCCTGGTGTCCAACATTGGAACGTGGATGCAGCGCACCGCCCAGGACTGGCTGGTGTACGACATCCTCACTCACCAGGACGCGGCGGCCATGGGCATCGTCATGGCGCTGCAGCTGGGCCCGCAACTGCTGCTGGCGCCGTGGGCCGGGCTGATTGCCGACACCTATAACCGGCGAAAGGTACTGCTTTTCACCCAAGTGGCAATGGCTCTGCTGGGCCTTGGCCTGGGTGTGCTGGTGCTGTCGGGCGAAGCGGCGCTGTGGCACGTGTACGCCTTTGCGCTGGCACTGGGTGTGGTGTCCGCCGTCGACGCGCCCGCCCGTCAGAGTTTTGTTTCGGAGGTTGTGGGCGAAGCCGACCTGCCCAACGCCGTCGCACTGAACAGTGCATCCTTTAACGCTGCACGCATGGTTGGTCCGGCCGGGGCCGGGCTGCTGACGGTGGCTGTGGGCCCGGGCTGGGTCTTCCTCATCAACACGCTCACCTTCGCCGCAATGGTTCTGGCCCTGCTCAAGATGCGCAGCAGCGAACTGCGCGTGCTGCCCAAAGCGGGTCCGGGCAAGGGCCGCATCAGGGCAGGCCTGCGGTACGTGAGGCTTCGACCCGACCTGATGATGGTGCTCCTGGCCGTCTTTATTGTGGGTACCTTCGGGCTGAACTTCGCGGTGTTCATTGCAGCCATGGCCCGCACGGAGTTCGGCCAGGATGCCGGAGTCTTCGGAATCCTGAATTCGGTGATGGCCATCGGATCGGTCTGCGGGGCACTGCTCTCGGCACGGCGGGACAAGCCCCGGCTGCGCTTTGTCTTCGGCGCAGCCGGCGCTTTTGGCGCAGCCTGCCTGGTTGCAGCCTCAGCGCCCACTTTGGTGTGGTTCGCCGTGTCCCTCATCCCGGTGGGGCTGTTTGCGCTCACGCTGATGACCAGTGCCAACGCCTACGTCCAAACCACCACCGCACCCGTAATGCGCGGACGGGTGATGGCCCTTTACTTCGCCATCTTCATGGGCGGCACGCCTCTCGGTGCTCCGCTGGTGGGGTGGGTGTCCAACAGCTTCGGCCCGCGCTGGAGCCTGGGGGTCGCCGCGGCCTCGGGACTCATCACCGCAGTCGTCGGTTTTGTCTGGGCCTGGCGCGCACACCACCTGCGGATCCACTATGACCGGACCCTTCCCCGGCGCCTGCATATGACCACAACAGAAACGGAGCAGGACCCGGACCCGGTGTAAGGCCCCGATCCTGCTCCGCAGGTGTGTCCCGGTACTACCGGCTGTGCTCGATCACGAAGTCGATGCACCGCAGCAGTGCGCTGACGTCGTCGGGCTCGATGGCCACGAAAGTGGCGATACGCAGCTGGTTGCGGCCGAGCTTGCGGTACGGCTCCACATCCACGACGCCGTTGGCGCGCAGGGTCTTTGCCACAGCGGCGGCATCGATGCTGTCGTCAAAATCAATGGTGGTGATGACGTTTGACCGGTCCTGTGGACGGGACACAAACGGCGCCGCCACGGGGGATGCCTCGGCCCAGGAGTAAACCCGGCCGGCCGAATCCGCCGTGCGTTCCGCCGCGAATTTGAGCCCGCCGCTGGCGTTGAGCCACTGAACCTGCGCATTGAGCGTCACCAGCGTGGAGAGCGACGGCGTGTTGTAGGTCTGGTTCAGCTTCGAGTTGTCGATGGCCGTTTGCAGGTTCAGGAAGTCCGGAATCCACCGGTCCGAGGAATTGATCCGTGCTGCACGTTCCAGTGCGGCGGGGGAGAACATGCCCAGCCACAGGCCGCCGTCGGAGGCAAAGTTCTTCTGGGGCGCGAAGTAGTACACATCGGATTCCGCGAGGTCCACCTGCAGGCCACCGGCGGCGGAGGTTGCGTCGATCAGGACCAGGGCGCCGTCGTCGGCCCCGGCCACCCGGCGCACTGGTGCGGCGACGCCGGTGGATGTTTCGTTCTGGGGCCAGGCATAGACGTCCACTCCTGCTTCAGCCACCGGCTCCGGACGTGTCCCCGGCTCGGCCTTAATGATGGAGGAAGCGGCAAGGAAGGGAGCCTTGTTGGTGGCGGCGGCGAACTTGGAGCCGAATTCACCGAAGGAGAGGTGCTGGGCCTTGTTCTCCACGAGGCCGAAGGACGCCACGTCCCAGAAAGCGGTGGATCCACCGACGCCCAGCACGACCTCATAGCCGTCAGGGGCATTGAAGAGGTCCGAAAGCCCTTCGCGGATGCTGCCGACGAGGTTCCGGACGGGAGCCTGCCGGTGCGACGTGCCCAGCAGGTTGGTGCCGGCGAGGGCCAGTGCCTCCATTTGTTCCGGACGCACCTTCGACGGCCCGGCTCCGAACCGTCCGTCCAGTGGAAGCAGTTCAGCGGGGATCTTAAGTGCGGCGGTTTCGCCCATGGGTTTCGCTCCAAGCGGTAGGCAGGGTGCTCTGATGTGCCTTTCCATTCTGCCCCACCGGCCTGCTTCCCAGCCATTCGTGAACACACCGTTGCACACCTTCCACGGGGTGGGCGGGATTATCTGCACTCCGTACAAATAAGCTAACGTGAGGGGCAATAATGACCTCTGGCGGCGGCGTCCGCCGTTGTTCTCCTGAATCTTTCGCACGAGTATTCTTCCGCACGAGTAATAGGAGCGGCCCTGCCATGACGGACCTCATCGACACCACTGAGATGTACCTGCGAACCATTCTGGAGCTCGAGGAGGAGAACATTGTCGCTCTCCGGGCCAGGATCGCGGAAAGGCTGCGCCACTCCGGGCCAACGGTGTCCCAGACGATCGGGCGGATGGAGCGTGACGGTCTGGTGGTGGTTTCCGGAAACCGGCACCTGGAGCTCACCGAGCTGGGCCGCCGGCGTGCCACGGAAGTGATGCGCAAGCACCGGCTGGCTGAACGGCTGCTGGCGGACGTCATTGGCCTTGACTGGGCCTACGTCCATGACGAAGCCTGCCGCTGGGAACACGTCATGAGCGAACGGGTGGAACGCCGGCTGTATGACCTGCTGGGCCACCCCACCGAATCGCCGTACGGCAATCCCATTCCGGGACTGGAACAAATCGGAGGAGTAGCCGCAGAGCTCTTCCATGACGGGGTCACCAACCTCGTTGCCGCCGTCGCGGCCGCGGAGCCCGGCACCAAGCTGAAGCTGGTCCGGCTCGCCGAGCCGGTGCAGGTGGAACCGGAACTGCTAACCCAGCTGGACGAGGCGGGACTGCGCCCCGGAGCTGCGCTGACGGCGGAAGTTGTGGCCGGATACATTTCGGTCCGGGTGCCCGGCATTGAAGGAGCCCTGGAGCTGCCTCCGGAGGTGGCCTCGCACGTGTTTGTATCCACCGCCGGATAACGGAATGGTCTCTTTTGGCCTGTGTCCCCTATAGTGACTTACTGACGTTGAAATAACACCGTTATCCGGGCCTTCCGCCGAACCCTGCCACTGGCCCGGAACTACAGACCGTTCAGGCAGGGGCGGAGGACCCATCAACTGGCAGCCAAGGCTGCCTTGGGGTGAAGCCTCCAGCATCAGCACGACGCCGCATTCGCTGCGTTCGTGGTGCGTGCGGGGCCGAGTTTCTCTACTCGAATCCGACAGCTAACTTCGCAGGCATATGAGAGAGGTATACCTTGTCGAAGCATGCTGCCCCGGGCAGGCGCCGAGCGTCCGCACCGGCTACGGCTCCACGCCCGAGGAACGGCCAGGCTTCCGGCCGCCGCCGGGCCGAAACAAAATCCGTTTCCCTCGGTGATGCAGCACAGAAGGTCGCCATCACCGCAGCGACATCGGGTCTGATCCTGACCGTCGCCCTCCCCACCACTGCAGCCGTCAGCGAACCGGTGCAGGAAATGCAGCCCGCCGCCGTTGAAGAAGCAGTGGTTTCCGCTGATCCCAACGCGAGCGTGGACTTCGAGCGCGCTGCCTTGAGCAGCAAGTTCGATCCGGATGCGAAGCTGCGCCAGGTCGTGGTGGCCTCCGGCTCCGAGATCGCGGCAGGCGCCACCAAGGGCACCCTGGCAACCCCGCTGGCAGCTGACCTGGTGCAGACCTCAGGATTCGGTTACCGGGTCAGTCCCATCACGGGAAGCGCCGGCGAACTGCACCGTGGCCAGGACTTTGCCGCCGCGTGCGGCACCGACGTCACGGCCGCCGCTTCCGGCACGGTCACCTTCGCCGGCTGGCACGCAGGCGGCGGCGGGAACCGCGTGGTCGTGGACCACGGCAACGGCGTGGAGACCACTTATAACCACATGTCCAACCTTGCCGTGGGCGTAGGCGCCACGGTGGAGCGCGGAGACCTGGTGGGTGCCAGCGGCACCACGGGCGCCTCCACGGGCTGCCATCTGCACTTTGAGGTCATGGTTAACGGCGACGTAGTCGATCCGCTCGGCTGGTTGTGACCGCAGGATAATCATTCCGTGACCGGAACGTGACATTCACGGAATGTTGTTGTACGCTCGTCCTCGTGCCTGATCGGCCAAAGATCGGGCACTCTCGAACAGATCGCCGAGCTCTGCCACTGTTTGAGATCCGTTCGCAACATCGCATGGCAGAGGCGGGGGAACCACATTCGGGTTTCGCAAGAAGCCCTAGGGGTTAAGTTGCACGGGCCTTACGGTCCAGCAGCCGGGTGACTCCCATCCGAATCCGACAGCTCACCTCGTAGGCATTGGGAGAGGCAAACTTGTGTCATCAGTAGCTCATGGCCGTCGTCGCGCGGCCACCACCCAGACGAGCCCGATTTCAGCTCTATCCCGGGCCGTAACCTCCAATGCTGGAAACCTTGGCCGCCAGGCCGCCGTCGTCGTCGCCGCTTCCGGCCTCGTTCTGGCCGCGGGTCTGCCCGCCCAGGCAGCCGTCAGCACCGACCGCCAGGCGCTTGAAGCCACCCCGCTGAGCGCGGTCACCGCAACCGGAGCCGTTTCGGTTTCCGCCCAGGCCCCGTTCGAACTGGCAACACTTGAATCCGTTTCCTCGGTTTCCGGTGCTGACTACCGTGCACAGGTTGCCGCTGAAGAAGCCGCTGCAGCCGCCGCAGTAGTTGCGCAGGAGCAGGCAGCTGCCCAGGCACAGCAGGCCCAGCAGGCCGCAACTGTGCAGACCCAGCAGGCCGCAGCCACCACCGCTTATGCAGCGCCCGCCGCAGCACCGGCAGCCAACACGCCGGCGCCGGCAACTGCAGCACCCGCCGCACCCGCACCCGCTCCGGCACCCGTTGCCTCCAGCGGTGTCGGCGCAGCTCTTGTGGCCTCCGCATACGGCCAGATTGGCGTTGCCCAGGACTGCACCGCCATGGTCGAGAACGCACTGCGCTCCATCGGCAAGTCCGTCGGAGACCTCGCACCGGCACAGTTCTACGCATACGGCTCCGTTGTCGGCTCGCCCGAGCCCGGCGACCTCGTCATCACCTCCGGCCACGTAGCGATCTACGTTGGCAACGGCCAGGTCATCAGCGGCGGCTTCGACGGCATGAACACCGTTCTGCACCCGCTGTCCTACCTCGGCGGCGCAAGCTTCGTCCGCGTCAGCTAAGCCCAGTTGCCAGATACCGGAGATCGCCCCCGCATGTCATCTACAACTGAGCGCGCCCGCCACCGGGCGCCGGTGGAACGCACCGCGCCCCTGACCGCGCTGGCCCACGCCGTAACCGCCAACGCGGGTACGGTTGGACGCCAGGCGGCGGTAGTCGTCGCAGCATCAGGACTTGTCCTGAGCTCCGGCGTCGCTGCCAACGCCTCCGGATCGGACCACCTGGTCCGCGACGTCCAGACCAGCGCCCTGGACCTGTCGGCCGCTGCCCCGCTGACAGTGCCCGATACGGCCACCGTGAACTTCGACCGCCCCGCAGTGGCCGGCGTCATTGTGGCGCCTGATGCTGCGGTGCAGCCGCAGATCGCCGTGCAGGCCGACAACACAGTGCAGGCCGAGAACGCAGCGCCTGCTGAGAATGCAGCGCCGGACGCTGCGCAGCCGCTGCAGTCCGAGAACGCCGCATTGGCATCCTCCGGCACTGCCGGAGCTGCTCAGCAGGAAGCCCCTGCCGCGTCGTCGGGCACTGCGGCAATCATCGCCGCGGCCGCCTATGCGCAGCTTGGCGTGTCGCAGGACTGCACCATGCTTGTCACCAACTCGCTGGCTGCAGCCGGAATCAGCTTCCATGACTGGCCTGCCGGTTACCTGTCCCTGGGCAGCACCGTCAGTGCTTCGCAGGCAGTTCCCGGCGACCTGATCTACTACGCAGACGGTGGCATGGGAATGGCCCATATCGCTGTCTACATCGGCAACGGCCAGGCCATCCACGGTGGTTTCAACGGCAATTCGACCGTTGTGGCACCGGCCGAGCTTGGCTCCGGAGGCGTTTACATCCGGGTTGGCTAAAGCGCCGTCACGCGTCGCACCACCGGTATACCGCCGGCCGTCAAGGGTTCCTCCTTCTGGAGGAGCCCTTGACGCGTTTAACGATGGTGGTGCCGCTGTAAATGGCCAAGACCCGGATCCGGGCATACTCTTTTCCTTATCATTCGAAGTATCGTCTTCCGCCAGCGAGATGGTTCCGCCGGCGGACCGGCATGCGAAGAGGAATGTGCATGCGCACTCTTGTTCTGAACGCAGGCTACGAGCCGCTGGCCGTAGTGAGCTTCCGCCGGGCGCTGGTGCTGGTGTTGTCCGGCAAGGCCAGCGTGATTGCGGAGAGCGGTGATCCGGTGGTGGGTCCCACCGAGATCCTTGCCCGGCCGTCCGTGATCCTGCTGCACCGGTACGTGAAGATCCCGTACCGGGAAGGCACTGCCGCCACCCGGCGCGGAGTCCTGCGCCGAGACGGGCATCAGTGTGCCTACTGCGGTAAGGCCGCTTCGACGGTGGACCACGTCCTCCCGAAATCCAGGGGAGGCAACGACAGTTGGGAGAACATGGTGGCCTGCTGCCTTCGCTGCAACAACGCCAAGGGCGACAGGACGCTGAGCCAGCTGGGGTGGCAGCTGCGCTTTCTGCCCCAGCCCCCGCGGGGAGCGCGCTGGCAGATCCGTGAACTCGAGCGGCCGGCACCCCAGTGGAATGAATTCCTTGACGCCGGCACTGCCGCATGACGGTTTCTTCGAACGAGGGGAAATTTCCCGGTTTCAACGCCGTTATCCTTGCCGGTGGCCGGTCGTCACGGCTGGAAGGGGAACCCAAGGCCCTGCTGCGCGTGTCGGGCCGTACCCTGCTGGGTGTCGCGTTGGAAGCCTCCGCAGGGGCTTCCACAGTGGCCGTAGCCGGCCCCGATAGTCTCTCCGAAGTACTGCGGGAAGCCGGCACGCACGCTGTGCTGGTGCGGGAGGACCCGCCGTTCTCCGGCCCGGCCGCAGCGGTAGCCACGGCCTTCAAGGCACTCTTGGCCCTCGACGCCGAAGCCGGGCGCCGCACGCCCGACTGGACGCTGGTTCTCGCCTGCGACATGCCGTTCATCTCCGCGGCCGTCGAAACGCTGCTGGCCGAGGGCGGGGCTGAGGAGGCCCGGGACGGGACAACCCCCGGCAGCCCGCCGGAATCGCTCGTGGCGCTCGATGAGACCGGAAGGGCCCAGCCGCTGGCCGCGCTGTACAGGAGCGTTCAGCTGGATGACGCCGTACGCCGGTTCGACAGGCCCGGCGGCTTGGTGAATCTATCGATGAAGACGCTCCTTGCTAGGGTGCAGAGGAGGGACGTCAGGGTGCCCGCCCACAGCACAGCGGATGTTGACACGTGGGAGGATGCCCGGCGCTGGTCGGTGGAAGCCGCCCGTCCCGCACAGACATAAGGCCCGCAGCGTGCGGATGAAGGCCAGCAGAGGAGCAGTAAATGGCAAGCCAGGAAGAACAACTCGAAGCGTGGGTCGGCAGGCTGCTCACCGCCTTGGAGCTGGAAGGAATCGCGGTGGACGTTGGGGCAGTGCTGCAGCTGGCATCCGATGCGGCCCATTCGGTGGTGCGCCCCGCTGCCCCGCTGACGACTTTTGTGGCCGGATTCGCGGCAGGAATGGCGGCGGGCAGCGGACAGGCTGACGACGCCGTCGCCATGGGAGCAGCGATGCGCGTGGCAGCCCGCGAATGCAAAAACTACGGTGAGACCGGAGACTTCGATGACAACTGACAATTCCACCCCCGTCATACTGCCGCTTCAGCCCAACTCACCCTGGGAGCAGGCCCGGAGCGTAGCCTTCTCGGCGGGCCGGCCGCTGCCCTTTGAGACGGTGCCGCTGGCCGAGGCGCTCGGGCAGGTCCTCGCCGAGGACGTTACTGCTCTGCAGCCCGTTCCGCACTATGCGTCGTCGGCGATGGATGGCTGGGCCGTTTCCGGCCCGCCGCCGTGGAAGCTGGTGACGCATCAGGAGCCAAAGACCGAGCGGTGGCAAATCCACAAGGAGTCCGGACGGCGCCCGCTGCAGCCGGGCCAAGCCGTTGGCATCCTGACCGGCGGGATGATTCCGGCCGGAGCCCACAGTGTGCTGCGGTCCGAAAGCGGTGTGCTTTCCGGCGGGGACAGCCCGGTGCTGTCACTCAATAGTTCGGCCCGCGCTGACGAACCCCGGCGTGGTGAACACATCCGGCCAGCCGGCGAAGAGGCAGCGGCCGGGGAAGTAACGATTACGCGCGGAACACTGCTGAATCCGGCGCACATTGCCCTGGCCGCAGTCTGTGGGCACGACACCTTGCCGGTGCTCCGGGCCCCCCGGGTGTCGCTGCTGCTGACGGGCGACGAGGTTATTGAATACGGACTGCCCGAGTCCGGCCAGGTGCGGGACACCTTCGGTCCGCAGCTTCCCCAGCTGGTGGCCATGCTGGGCGGACGGATGGATGTTGTCCGGCGCCTGTCGGACCGCTACGAGGACGTGCTGGCCGCATTGAGCACCGACGCTACGGATGAAACCTCCATTGCCATGTCCTCCGGGGACGTCCTCATTACCACTGGTGGCACCGGACGCTCCGAGGCGGACCACCTGCGCCAGGCGCTGGAGGATATGGACGCTGAAATGCTGATCAACGGCATCGCGATGCGTCCCGGCCACCCCACTATGCTGGCCCGCCTTCCGGACGGCCGGCTGCTCGTGGCGCTGCCGGGCAACCCGCTCGCCGCAATGATGGCGGTGTTCACCGTGCTGTCGCCGCTGCTGGACGGGCTTCGTGGCGCTCCGCTGTCGCCGGAGCGCCATGTGCTGGTGGGCGTGGACATCGAGCCGCTTCCGGGACGCACCCGGCTGGTCCCCTGCAGGATCGAGAACGGGCGGGCCCTTCCTTCGCCGTACTTCCGGTCGGGAATGCTGCGGGGCATTGCCGACGCGGACGCCGTGATGGTCATTCCGGAGGCCGGGTGCACCAAGGACGAAGCGATCACGGCCCTGCCGCTGCCATGGACCGTCAAGGAACCCCCGGCTCACTAGCGGGGCGGGGATGGCGCCGGCCGGGACCCTGCGTTTGAATGGGTCAGGCGGCCGGCGCTGAAACGGCGCGCCGCCAACGGTGCTGCTGAACAGGACACGGGTTGAGAAACACAGCGGTGAAGGAGACGGAATGGGACGGGTAACCAGGCGGAGCCAGATCACAAAATTCCGAACGGATGGAACGGTCACCAAGCGCGAAGACGTGTTGGCCGGCGAGGAACCGCTGGAGATCCGCGTGGAGGGCCGATCCTTCACTGTCACGATGCGGACGCCCGGCGACGACTTTGATCTCGTTGCCGGGTTCCTGGTCTCGGAAGGAATTATCTGGGATCCGGGGCAGCTGATCAGCCTTCGGTACTGTGCAGGCGTTGACGAGTCCGGACAGCAAACCTTCAACGTTGTGGACGTACAGCTTCGGCCGGGCACCGCCCTTCCGGACACTGCCATGGAACGCCACGTCTATACGTCCAGCTCCTGCGGGATCTGCGGCACTGCGTCCATTGAGGCGGTCCGCAAGTCCTCCCACTTCTCCCTCGGCGAGGATGACGTGCGCGTTCCGCTTGCGGTGCTGTCAGCGCTGCCGGACCAGCTGCGCCGGAACCAGAAAGTGTTTGACCGCACCGGCGGGGTCCACGCCGCCGGCCTGTTCACCGCCGAAGGGGAACTGCTGTGCCTGCGCGAAGACGTAGGACGGCACAATGCGGTGGACAAAGTGGTGGGATGGGCCCTGCGGGCCGGCAAGCTGCCGCTGCGCGGAACCGTCCTGCAGGTTTCCGGCCGTGCATCCTTTGAACTGGTGCAGAAGGCACAGCTGGCAGGAATTCCCCTGCTGGCGGCCGTCAGCGCTCCGTCGTCACTGTCAGTGGAGCTGGCCTCCGACGCCGGAATGACGTTGGTCGGCTTCAGCCGTGGTGCGTCGCTGAACTGCTACGCGTTTCCGGAGCGGATTTCCGTCTGACCCGTCACCGGCAACGGGCCGGGTCGGCGCCCGTCACCGGCAGCGGGCCGGGTCAGCGCCGGGCTGGAATGTGCACGGTTACCGTGGTGCCCTGTCCCATCACTGAGTCGATGTCCAGTTCCCCACCGTGCTGAAGGACGATGTCCTGCACGATCGCCAGGCCGAGACCGGTGCCGGGAATTGCTGCAGCCGTTGCATTGGAAGCCCGGAAAAACCGCCGGAACAGCTTCGGGATCTCCACTTCGGGGATTCCAATCCCCGTGTCCGCGATCCTGACCCGGACCTGCGGGCCGGACTTCGTCTTGACCACGTCCACGAGCACATCCACGGTTCCTCCCGGCGGCGTGAACTTCACGGCGTTGGAAAACAGATTCGTGAAGACCTGCTCCAACTGTGTTTCATCCCCGTCCACCAGGAAAGGAGCGGACATTGGTGCCAGCCTCAGCGCTATATCGTTCGACGCCGCAGCCGGGGCCAGCGCCGCCGCAACCGATTCCAGCAGGGCAGCCAGA
The DNA here is from genome assembly GCF_038405225.1 of Arthrobacter citreus. Lineage (NCBI taxonomy): Bacteria > Bacillati > Actinomycetota > Actinomycetes > Micrococcales > Micrococcaceae > Arthrobacter > Arthrobacter citreus. The sequence goes on along the minus strand of NZ_CP151657.1, from coordinate 2,853,677 downwards.
TCGATTTCCTCCACTGCCAGGCTGGCCTGGGCGTCGCTCCGGGAAATGGTCAGCAAATCAGTGATGAGCTGGTTCAGCCGTGATGCGTTGCGCCCAACGATGTCCAGCATCTGCACCATGTGTGCAGGAACTTCCCCTGCGGAGCCGTCCAGGATCAGTTCCAGGTATCCGGTGATGGACGTCAGCGGTGTTCGGAGCTCATGATTAACCGTGGCGACAAAGTCAGTCTTGGCCTGGTCCAGTTCCCTCAGCCGGGACAGCACCTCCCGTTGGGCGGTGATGAGATGTCCCTGGACCAGTCCGTGGGCGAGGTTTCCACACACATGCTGGATGAGTGACAGTTCCGTCCGGCTCCAGTGCCGTGGGCCGGTGGTCCCGGCGATCCAGATGTAGCCCAGCACCTGTTCCCCGTGGGCCAGCGGTGCAAAAACGGAAGTGCGCAGCTCGGGCGGGGCTGCCGCTGCAAGGATCCTGCTTTCGGGGTCATCCGGGCTGTGGTGGTCCTCCACCCGAAGAACCGTTTCCTGTTCCCAAAGCTGTGCACACAGCTGCAGTGCCGCCTGCCGCGGAATTTCGCGGAAGCCTTTCGCCGGGACGGTCCGGTTCCAGGAGGCTGCCAGCTCCGGAACCCGTTCTCCCGGAAACGTTTCGAGGCGGACATGACAACCGGCGAACGTCTCGCCGAGGCCCCGCACCACGAGGGCCGCCATGCGCTCGGGATCGTTCGTGCCGCGCAAGGCCGCGGAAATGGCCCGGGTATCATCACGGAGCCGTGCCGCGGCAACCTTGCGCCGCCGGGTGGCCCGGCTGCCGGCCAGGACCAGTGCCACCCGGGCCGCGAAATCGGTGCCCTCCACGGGCCCGGCAACAAAGTCCGTAATGCCGAGCTGGATCATTAACTCGACGTCCAGTTCCTGCCCGCCGGACAGCAGGATGACGGGCAGCCCGGCAATCGCCGGTTCCTGCCGAAGGCGGCGCAACTGGTCCGGCTGCGCAGCTCCGAGCATTGCCGCATCCACCACACCCAGCACCACGTCGTGTTCCTGCAGCGCCTGGATGGCGGCCAACTCGTCCTCAACGTGCAGTGTCAGCAGGCCCGCCTCGCGCAGCACGGTGTCCGCCGCCGCCCGGAGTTCACTGGGACGCACCCCCACCACGGCAAACTGCGCGGTGGTGTCACCGGACGTCGGTTGCAGTGGTTGAAGCACCCTGGGCATGGAGGCCTTTCGTCGTCTGCGCAATTCCCGAGAGGGTGCAGCGAATGGAAGTGTACCAGCGGACCGGCCGCCCGTGTGTTCGGTGTCACTGCACGTCAGGCGGCCGCCGCGCGGGCCTGGCCGGCCAACCGTCGGGGCAGGCCCGCATCCACACATCCGGTGGGCGGGGCCGGCGGGAGCGCGCCGGGGAATGGAGTGTCGGTGCCGAGGCTTAAACTGAAGAGTGAATACAACGGAGGCACATAAATGAGCATGGAAGGCGCGGCGTGGAGTTCCTTATACAAGATCTCCACAGCCAGGGGCAGCGATAACAAGATTTCACGGGAAACGCTGCGGCGGATCATTACTTTCGCCTCACCCTATAAGAAGCAGCTGATCGGCTTTGTCCTGCTGTCCACGCTGGGAGCCTTCCTGGCCGTGGCCACCCCTGTCCTGGCGGGTGGGGTGGTCAATTCCATAGTTGCGGGTTCCGCTGCCGGCCGTGTTATCCAGCTCGCCCTGCTGATTGCCGCGGTGGCGGTGGCGGATGCGGCGGTGTCGCTTGCCACTCGCTGGTTCTCCTCCAGGATTGGGGAACAGGTGATCCTGGACCTGCGCACCGCGGTGTTTGACCACGTCCAGCGCATGCCCATCGCTTTCTTCACGCGCACGCGCACGGGAGCTTTGGTCAGCCGGCTCAATAACGACGTGATCGGAGCACAGCAGGCTTTCAGTGGAACCCTCTCCGGCGTAGTGAGCAACCTCGTCGCACTGATCCTGACCCTGATTGTCATGCTCAACACCTCCTGGCAGGTGACAGTGCTGGCCATGCTTCTGCTGCCGGTCTTCCTTATTCCGGCACGCCGGATGGGCGGGAAACTGGCGGCGCTTCGGCGCGAAGCGGCCAATCACAATGCCTCCATGGGAACCCAGATGACCGAACGGTTCTCCGCGCCCGGAGCTACTCTGGTCAAGCTGTTTGGCCGGCCGGAACAGGAATCCAACGAGTTTTCCGTCCGTGCCGCCCGGGTCCGCGACATCGGCGTAAAGATGGCCATGATGCAGGCCGTGTTTGTTACGGCGCTGACGCTGGTATCAGCCCTGGCCCTGGCCCTGGTGTATGGCCTGGGCGGATATCTGGCCCTCACGGGCAGCCTGAACACCGGCGACGTCGTCACTCTTGCCCTGCTGCTGACCCGGCTTTACGCGCCGCTGACATCGCTGGCCAACGCCCGGGTGGAAATCATGAGTGCCGTGGTCAGCTTTGAGCGTGTTTTCGAGATCCTTGACCTGAAGCCGCTGATCCGCGAAAAGGAGCACACTGTTCCGGTTCCGGAGGGTCCGCTGGGCGTGGAGTTCGACGACGTTCGGTTCGCCTATCCAACCGCGGACAAGGTTTCGCTTGCCTCGCTCGAAGAGGTCGCCGTGCTGGACTCGCGCGGCGGCGAAGAGGTGCTGCACGGTATTTCCTTCCGGGTGGAACCAGGCCAGACCGTTGCCCTGGTGGGCACGTCCGGCGCCGGCAAGTCCACGATCGCCCAGCTGATGTCGCGGCTGTACGACGTCGATTCCGGAGCGGTCCGCTTCTCCGGCACCGACGTGCGGGACGTCAGCTTCGCCTCCATGCGCCAGGCACTGGGAATGGTGACGCAGGACGGGCACCTGTTCCATGAAAGCATCCGGTCCAACCTGCTGCTCGCCAATCCGGAGGCCACCGAAGACCAGGTGTGGGACGCCCTGCGCCGGGCCAGGCTGGAGGATCTGATCCGATCCCTGCCTGACGGCCTGGACACCATGGTGGGGGAGCGCGGCTACCGGCTCTCCGGCGGAGAACGCCAGCGGATGACCATTGCCCGGCTCCTGCTGGCGCAGCCGAGGATCGTCATCCTGGACGAAGCCACCGCCGCACTCGACTCCACCTCCGAGGCAGCCGTACAGGCAGCGCTGGGAGAAGCACTGGAAGGCCGCACCGCCGTCGTCATCGCCCACCGGCTCTCGACGATCCGCAACGCGGACAAGATCCTGGTCATTGAGGGCGGCCGGATCGCGGAACAGGGCACGCATGCAGAGCTTCTGGAGCTCGGCGGCCGCTATGCGGAGCTGCACGGCACGCAGTTCGCCGTGGACCCGGTTACGGATGAAGGGGCTGTCCGCGGGTAGCGGTCCCGGGATGCATACGGGCTGTCCCGGCGCGTCGAAGACAGTGTCGAAGGCTGCGTCGAGGACAGTGTCGAAGACCGCGTTCAAGGCAGTGTCAAAGGGGCAGTGTCAAAGACAGAGGGGAAGGCCGTGGGGGAAGCTGTGGTGCCCCCGGCCGGAATCGAACCGACGACCTGCCCTTTAGGAGAGGGCCGCTCTATCCTACTGAGCTACGAGGGCGTGCCGCCGGACTGGCCGGCAGGCGGTTATCAGCTTACCTGCTTCTGCGGCCGGCATGCTGCATCCGTTACCGTGCGTGTTGTTCCGTGCCGGCGTCCGGACCTGCATCTCCGCCGGCACCGGGGCCGGCATCGGCTTCAGTGGAACGGGGCTCAGCCAGTGCCGCCTGATGATCGGCGTAGGCCTGGCGCATGTCCGCCATGAACCGGCGCACCGTTTCGAGTTCTTCCGTGGAGTATCGGCTCATGACGTCGTCCGTCAGCGCGCCAAGGGGGCCGAAGTAGGCAGCGGCCAGCTGCATGGCCAGCGGCTCGAAATGCAGGGTCACCTTCCGGCGGTCGGCGTGTTCCCGGTTGCGGTGAATATGCCCGATGCGCTCAAGCCGGTCAATGACCGCCGTTGTGGCTCCCGTGGATGTGCCCAGCTTGGCACTGAGTTGCCCGGCGGTGAGGGCTTCGCGGCGGGATTCGGCTTCCATGATCAGCGTCAGTGCCCGCATGTCGGTGGCGTTGAGCCCTTCCCGGTGCGCAAAAGTATCCGCGACCCGCTGTCCATCCAGCGCCATGCCGCGGATTCCGTTGACGATATCCCGCCGAAGGCCGTTCTCTTCCACCCTCATATTGTAACTCTACCTTGAAGTATCTCTAAAATTGAGATACTTTTTCGAGGAGATACTTTATTTGCACCAGGAGCGGAACATGAACGCAGGGATTGTGAAATCGGCCAAAGCGGCCTGGATCACGCTGCTGCTGAGCCTTGCGGTCGTCATCGGCCTCTTTGCTTTGCCGGCACAGGAGAATGAGGCGTCCACGGTGGGCGGCCTCGACGAGGAGTACCAGACAACCCAGGTCAATGAGCTCCTGGAAGAGTTCCCTGACGCCCAGGAGTCCACCGCACTGATTGTGGTGTCCCGGGAAGACGGGGAGCCGATGACCGACGCCGATCAGGCGGCCATCGCGGACATCAATGCCGCAGCAGCCGAACTTGGCGCCGTTGGCCCGCCGCCGCAGGTGCCCCCGATTGTCTCCGAAAACAAGCTGGTGGGCCTGGTTCCGGTCACGCTGCAGGCAGCGGCCGACGACGGCGACGCCGTGTCGGCCGAAGTGGAGAGCCTCCGCGAAGGCATTTCAGATGCGGCACCGGACGGACTGACCGCACAGCTGACCGGTGGGGCAGCATTCACCGCCGATCTGGCCGGGGTTTTCTCGGGCGCCAACTTCATCCTGCTGACCGTCACGGCCGGTGTGGTCGCCCTGCTGCTGCTCATCACCTACCGGTCACCGTGGCTCTGGCTTGTGCCGCTGGCGGTGGTGGCAACCATCGAGCAGTCCGCCTTGAAGGTTGTTGACCTGCTGGCACCGGTGGTCGGTATCGACGTCGACCCCTCAGCGGTGGGCATTACCAGCGTGCTGGTCTTTGGTGCAGCCACCAACTACGCCCTGCTGCTGATCGCGCGCTACCGCGAGGAACTCCGCATCCACGAGTCCAAGTACGCCGCGATGGGCAAGGCACTCTCCCGGACGCGGGAAGCCATTATCGCCTCCGGCGGAACCGTCATCCTGGCCCTTCTGGTGTTGCTCTTCACGGACACCCTGAGCTACCGCGGACTGGGCTTCTCGGCCGCCACGGGCATTGTCCTGGCCATCCTCAGTGCGCTCTTCATCCTGCCCGCCGCCCTGGTGCTGCTGGGCCGAAAGCTGTTCTGGCCGTTCGTGCCTAAGGTCGGCGACGCCGCCCGTGAAGGCAAGTTCTGGGGCAAGCTCGGTGAGGCCACGGCCCGCGCGCCCAAGCGCATTGCCGGTGCCGCCGTCGTCGTCCTGCTGGCTGCCGGCGGACTCCTGTTCAACGTTCAGATCGGTCTGAGCGAAAATGAGCAGTTCACCGAGAAGCCGCAGGCCGTTACGGCCGCAGAGACGCTGGCCGAAGGCTTCCCCGCAGGTTCATCCTCACCGGTGATCGTCCTGGTCAACTCAGAGAGCGCCGACGCGGTGATCGAGGAAGTATCAGCCCTGGAAAGCGTCTCGGGAGCCGAAGCGGCCTCGGAGCACGACGGACTGACGCGCATCGACATCATCGACACTTACGAGCCGGGCACCGCCGAGTCCAACGAATTCATCGAGGACCTGCGTGCCGACCTTGCCGCCACCCCGGAGTACGGCGCGCTGGTTGGCGGAGAAGCAGCCGAGCGCGTGGACCAGCTGGCCGCAAACCAGCATGACCTCACCCTGGTGGTCACCTCCGTGATCATCCTCGTGTTCCTGGTCCTGCTGGTGCTGCTGCGCAGCCTCGTGGCGCCGGTGCTGCTGGTTGCCTCAGTGCTCCTGACCTTCGTTGCGAGCACCGGCATCAGCTGGTTCCTGTTCGTGAACGTCCTCGGCTTCCCGGCCCTGGATACGCTCACGCTGCTGTACTCGTTCATCTTCCTGGTGGCCCTGGGCGTGGACTACAACATCTTCCTCACCACCCGGGCCCGGGAGAACGCCATGACCATGGGCACCAAGCAGGGCATGCTCAGTGCCCTGCGGTCCACCGGCGGCGTGATCACCAGTGCCGGCATCCTGCTGGCCGCTGTGTTTGCCGTCCTCGGCGTGCTGCCCCTGGTCACGCTAACCCAGGTGGGCATTACCGTGGCCATCGGCGTGCTGCTGGACACCCTGGTGGTGCGGACGGTCATTGTTCCGGCACTGGCCTTCACCCTGGGCGAGAAGTTCTGGTGGCCCTCCAAGCCCTCAGGCGAGGGTGGAACCGGCGGCCGGCACGAGGCGCAGCCGGGGCAGGACTCGGGTCCGAAACTTGAGACGGCTCCCGCCGGGGCCCACCGCGCCAACGTCAGCTAGCTGCTGGCACACCTGGCCGCAGGGTTCTCGGCGGAACGTAAAATGACGTACCGAACGTGAACTTCAGAAGGTGAAGCAGCAAAACCAAGGGCCCCGCCGGAATGTTTCCGGCGGGGCCCTTAAATTTTGGGCTTCGGTACTTTTGGCCTTCGGTTAGGGGGTTTTGGGACCGCGACGGCCGAACACGGCAACGGCTGACGCCACAAGGCTCAATCCGAAAAGCACCCAGCGGGCTATGGTCAGGGCACTGGCCAGGGCTGCATCTGAGCTGGACAGGGTTTCTGCCCCCAAAGCCGCGTCAATCACGACGTTCTCCCACAGATCAACAATGACAAAGAGGATCGGCGCCGCCCACAGCACCCAGCGCTTGGCGCGGCCGCGCGCATTCAAGCCGATGATCAGCAGCCAGGTGAAACCGAACATGAGCGGAAAAATCGTCCCGGCGGTTTTGTGCACGTAACTGAGCTGGCCGAGGGCATCCTCATCCATGACAGAGCGCAGATCGTTCAGGTACTCCATGCTGTAGCCGCCCACGAGTGAGTCCGGCATCGACATCCCGCCGGAAATCTGGGTCATCTGGCTCAGCACCATCAGATGCAGGTAAAAGAACATGAACAGTGTGGTGGCCACCGCAGCTATGAGGATCAGGTTCGCGTTGCTCTTGGCCTGCTGAGGTGAGCGCGGCGTGGCCTGGTTCGCTAAGTGCGGGGGCAGGGCAGCCTTCTCGCCGTGCTTGGCCGCCCGCTGTGCCGGAGTTTTTCCCATGTCTACAGAGTATCGCCGGCAGCAACAGCGCCGGCGACCGCGTCCTGACCTGCGCGGGGAGCAGAACGCCAATCCGCTAGCATGGACAGGTTATCTACGCCTTCTGGAGGCCACATTGGGAAAAAGCCCCGCAGACGGCGGCCTATGGGTGGGCAAGTCCTTTGACTCCCGGAACAACAGCCTGAACCTGATCCGGCTGATTTTCGCGCTGGCGGTGCTGGTGCATCATGCCTGGCCGCTTTCCGGCACGGAGAATTCCCCAGCCTTCGCCGGAGACACCCTCGGCGGCTGGGCCGTTGCGGGCTTCTTTGTGATCAGTGGATACCTCATTACGCACAGCCGCTTCACCCACAGCCTGGGGGACTACTTGGTCCACCGGGTGGCACGGATTGTTCCGGCCTTTGTCATCTGCCTGATTGTGGTGGCGGGAATGTTTGCACCCGTTGGCTACGTCAAGGCCAACGGATCACTGGACGGGTTCCTGGGTGCGGCAACCACGCCCTTCAACTACGTGTTCAGCAACCTGGGCCTGCGGATGTCAGTGTACGACGTTGCCGGCACGCCTGCCGCTGTCCCGTACGCGGGAGTGTGGAACGGCTCGCTCTGGAGCATTTACTTCGAGTTTTGCTGTTATCTGATCGTGGCGTTTATCGGGCTCTTTGCGCTGGTGCGGAAGTCCCCCTGGCCACTGACGATCTTCTTCCTCCTGTCTGTGGCGGCCAACGTGTTCATGGTCAGGGTCTCGCCCTACGCCCAGGCGAACTATGAATTCGAAATGCTGGTGCACCTGCTGCCGTTCTTCCTGGGCGGCGCGGTGGTCTACGTCTGGAAACACCGGATTGGCATCCACTGGCTTCCCGCCATACTGTCCCTTGCCGCAGCAGCGGCCCTGACGGCATTTTTCCCGGCTTGGGGCGGCGGAGCTTCCGGAGCATTCATCGCCTACGGCCTGCTGTGGATATCGCTGTGGCTGCCATCGCCCCGGCTCATCAAGAAGAACGACGTTTCATATGGCATCTACATCTACGCTTTTCCGGTGCAGCAGCTGCTCGCTCTGTACGGACTGCACGAGCACGGCCTGACAGCCTACATTTGCATCGCGGCAGTCCTGACCTTTATCCCCGCTGTGGCCAGCTGGATCCTGCTGGAGCGTCCCATCATGCGCGCGGTTCGGCGGACAGGTAAAACCCCTGCCACGGTCCCGGCCGTTGCCGGACCTGATGCGGGAGTTCCGGCGCAGGCCGCGGACAGCAACGTTGTCGGGGTAACCCCTGACGGATCGCCCCTCCCGGCCCCGAACTAACCTCGCCCGGGATCCCGAGACGGCCCCAAGCCCACGGACCTTCCGACCCGGGTCCGAACCGCCGCAGTTCCTTCTTCCCCGACTCTTCCCCCGGGACCGGGTCTGCCCGATAGGGTGGCTGCATGAGTGTTAAGGCAACAGATGACGACTTCTCCCTTGCCGCGGAACTGGTGCGCGACGCCGGTGCGCTGGCCCTGCGCATGCGCTCTCAGGGACTGACCGCCACTTCGAAAACCACGGTGTCCGACGTCGTGACCGCCGCCGACCACGCCGCGGAAAAGCTGGTGGTGGACAGGCTCCGCAGGCTGCGGCCCCATGACGGGATTGTGGGTGAGGAGGGGGCCAGTGTCACCGGCACCTCCGGCCGGTCCTGGGTGATTGATCCGGTGGACGGCACCTACAACTTCTTCGCCGGATCCACGTACTGGTGCTCTGCCCTTGCCCTGAAGGCGGACGAACCTGAATCCCTGAACGGGGATCCCGAAGTGCTGCTGGGTGCCATCTATCAGCCCCAGGAAGACCGGCTGTGGCTGGGCGGGGAGGATCATCCCGCAACTCTCAACGGTGCTCCGCTTCCCCGGCTGGATGACGCGCCCCTGGACCGCCTCAGCGCCGGGACCTATCTGCATCCGACCTGGCTGCTGCGTCCGGAGGTGGCTGGCCCGTGGACAGCCGCAGCCGCGCGGACAGCAACCATCCGCATGCTGGGATCGGGTTCCTGTGATCTTGGCGGTGTCGCGTCCGGACGGCTGGGGGCGTGGTTCCAGCACAGCTGCCCGGAATGGGACTGGCTGCCGGGCAAGGCCATTGTTCGGGCGGCAGGCGGCAGCACCGCAGTCACCGTGGTGCACGGCTACCGCTGGCACATCGCCGGGACGCCCTCCGCCGTGCGTGAAATCAGCGGTGCCCTGGCCTCCGTTTAGCCCGGGTGTGGACCCGCCGGAAAGAGTCGGCGGCAGCACCTAGACTTAAGAACACCATGGACTATCTTTTTGATCCGTACTTTTCAGCCGCTAAAACGGACTCCTCCAGCGCCACCGACGCCCGGGGGGAGTCCGCTGACGCGGAACCCGCCCAGAGCCCTGCGCAGCGACAGGGGAAGGCCTCCCGCGCGGATGAACAACGGGCGGCGGACCTGCTGCAGGGATTGAACCCGCAGCAGGAAGAGGCCGTTAAGCACGGCGGTTCACCGCTGCTGATCGTCGCCGGAGCCGGCTCCGGCAAAACCCGTGTGCTCAGCCACCGGATCGCGTACCTGATGGCCACCGGACGTTCCAATCCGGGCCAGATCCTGGCGATCACCTTCACGAACAAGGCCGCCGCGGAAATGCGTGAACGCATCGAGGCCCTCGTGGGCGGCGTCGCGAAAACCATGTGGATTTCCACCTTCCACTCCTCCTGCGTGCGGATCCTTCGCCGCGAGGCCAAGTCCGTGGGGATGAATTCCAACTTCTCGATCTACGACTCCGCAGACTCGCTGCGCCTGATCACGCTGGTGGCCAAGGGGCTGGATCTTGATCCCAAGCGCTTCACGCCCAAGATGATCATGCATAAGATCTCGGCGCTGAAAAACGAACTGATCGACGATGAAACGTTCGCCTCGACCGCCAACCTGGCCGATCCTTTCGAGCAGGCCGTGGCCGACGTCTACAAGGGCTACACGGAGCGCATGCGCTCGGCCAACGCCATGGACTTCGATGATCTGATTGCGCAGACGGTGTACATGTTCCGCGCGTTCCCGGGTGTCGCGGAATACTACCGCCGCCGGTTCCGCCACATCCTGGTGGACGAGTACCAGGACACCAACCACGCCCAGTACGCGCTGGTGCGTGAACTCGTGGGCGTGCCCGGCGGGGGCAACACCCTGGAGATACCGCCGGCCGAGCTGACGGTGGTGGGCGACTCCGACCAGTCCATCTATGCCTTCCGCGGCGCCGATGTGCGCAACATCGTGGACTTCGAGAAGGACTACCCCTCCGCGAGGACCATCCTGCTGGAGCAGAACTACCGCTCCACCCAAAACATCCTGAACGCCGCCAACGCAGTGATTTCCCGCAACCCCAACAGGCCCGAAAAACGCCTGTGGACGGCCGAGGGCAGCGGCGAAAAGATCATCGGTTACGTCGGTGAGAACGAACACGAGGAAGCGCGGTTCATCGCCGAGGAAATCGACCGGCTGCAGGATGAGGAAAACCTGCGCCCGGGAGACGTGGCGGTGTTCTACCGCACCAACGCCCAGTCCCGTTCCCTGGAAGACGTCCTGGTCCGGGTGGGGCTGCCCTACAAGGTGGTGGGTGGCACCCGGTTCTACGAGCGCAAGGAAATTAAGGACGCGCTGGCCTACCTGCGGGTGCTGGTGAATTCCGACGACGTCGTGAACCTGCGCCGGATCCTGAACGAACCCAAGCGCGGCATCGGCGACCGGGCCGAATACTCCGTGGCCGCCCTGGCCGAACGGGAGCGGATTTCGTTCATGGCTGCCCTCCGCCGGGCAGCGGAAGCTCCGGGACTGGCCACCCGTTCACTCAATGCGGTCAACGGTTTCGTCAAGCTCATTGACGACCTCGCCGAGGTGGCCAACGGGTCCGGGGCCTCCGCCGCCCTGGAAGCGGTGCTGGAGCAGACCGGCTATCTGGCCCAGCTGCGGTCCTCCGCGGATCCGCAGGACGAATCACGGGTGGAGAACCTCGCCGAACTCGTCGCTGTGGTCCGCGAATACGAAAAGGAAAACCCGGAGGGCTCCCTGGGAGAGTTCCTCGAACAGGTCTCCCTCGTAGCCGACGCCGATTCCATCCCCGATGCCCCCGAAGGCTCCGCCGAGGAAGTGGCAGCCGCCGTCGAGGAATCCCGCCGTCAGGGCGTGGTCACGCTGATGACGCTGCACACCGCCAAGGGCCTGGAATTCCCAGTGGTCTTCCTGACCGGCATGGAGCAGGGGCTGTTCCCGCACCAGCGCTCCGCCACCGACCCCGCGGAACTGGCCGAGGAACGCCGGCTCGCCTACGTGGGCCTCACCCGGGCACGGAAACGCCTGTACATTACGCGCTCGGAAGTGCGCAGCATGTGGGGGCAAAGCCAGTACAACCCGGCCAGCCAGTTTGTCGGCGAGATCCCGGGAGAACTGATCGACTGGAAGCGCGAGGGCATGGACCGGCCCACGTGGGGCGGCAGCACCGGCTCCGGCTCCAGCCGCTACGGAGGATCCTCCTGGGGTGCTGGTTCGGCGTCGGGCTCAGGGACGGGCGGCAGCATCGCCGCGGCACCGGTCTCCAAGGCCATTGGCCGGGTCCAGCCGCAGAAAGAGGTCATCTCCGTGGGGGTGGGGGACAAGGTCAACCACACCACCTTCGGCCACGGAACCGTCCTGGCGGTCGAAGGCGCGGGCGACAAGACCGTGGCAAAGGTGAAGTTCGACGTCGGAGAGAAGCGCCTGCTGCTGCGTTACGCGCCGCTGACCAAGGAATCCTGACCGCGGTCAAGCCCCGCAGACATAACCCACCCGCCGCAAATTCTACAAACCATAGAACTGTGCGCTTAATCACTAAAGGGGTAGTCTGGGGGCGGCGTTGGATGCCAAGCGACTAAAGTTCCAGTGGGGCAGACCGGCATGACGCATTTGCTCCGGCGATCATCTGATCGAATGTAAACCTACTTCGACGTAGAAGGACACTAGCCCGTGGACCTGTTTGAATATCAGGCGCGCGATATGTTTGAGGCGCACGGTGTACCCGTGCTTGCCGGAATCGTGGCGCACACTCCCGAAGAAGCAAAAGCTGCTGCCGAGAAGATTGGCGGCGTAGTTGTCGTCAAAGCACAGGTCAAGGTCGGTGGCCGCGGCAAGGCCGGCGGCGTCAAGGTCGCGAAGACCGCTGACGAGGCGTTCTCCTACGCTTCCGACATCCTCGGCATGGACATCAAGGGCCATACCGTCAACACCGTGATGATCGCCCAGGGCGCCGACATCGCCGAGGAGTTCTACTTCTCCGTTCTTCTGGACCGCGCCAACCGCAACTACCTGGCCATGTGCTCGGTGGAAGGCGGCATGGAAATCGAGGTCCTCGCTGTTGAGCGTCCCGACGCCCTGGCCCGCGTTGCCGTTGATCCCGCCGTCGGCATCGATCAGGCCAAGGCCGAAGAAATCGTTGACACCGCAGGGTTCGCTCCCGAACTGCGCGACGGCGTCATCAACGCGATCCTCAAGCTGTGGGACGTCTTCGTCAAGGAAGACGCCACCCTGGTGGAGGTCAACCCGCTGGTCCGCACCGGCAACGGTGAGATCCTGGCCCTCGACGGCAAGGTCTCGCTGGACGAAAACGCAGACTTCCGCCAGCCCGGCCACGCCGAACTGGAAGACAAGGACGCTGCCGACCCGCTGGAGGCAAAGGCCAAGGCCAACGACCTCAACTACGTCAAGCTTGACGGCCAGGTGGGCATCATCGGTAACGGTGCAGGCCTGGTCATGTCCACGCTCGACGTCGTCGCCTACGCCGGCGAGAAGCACGGCAACGTCAAGCCGGCCAACTTCCTGGACATCGGTGGCGGAGCTTCCGCTTCCGTCATGGCTGCCGGCCTGGACGTCATCCTCAATGACGAGCAGGTCAAGTCCGTGTTCGTGAACGTCTTCGGCGGCATCACCGCCTGTGACGCAGTGGCCAACGGCATCGTCAAGGCCCTGGAAATCCTCGGCGACGAAGCCAACAAGCCGCTGGTCGTCCGCCTGGACGGCAACAACGTCGAAGAAGGCCGCCGCATCCTGGCCGACGCCAACCACCCGCTGGTCACGCTGGCCACCACCATGGACGAAGGCGCCGACAAGGCTGCCGAGCTCGCTTACGCCGCTCGCTGACCCCAGCCTGTCGAACCTTTTAGAAAGAGAATCCCCTTATGTCTATCTTTTTGAACAAGGACTCCAAGGTCATCGTTCAGGGCATCACCGGCGGCGAAGGCACCAAGCACACCGCCCTGATGCTCAAGGCCGGAACCCAGGTTGTGGGTGGCGTTAACGCCCGCAAGGCTGGAACCACGGTTACCCACGGCGACGTGGAACTGCCCGTCTTCGGCACCGTCACCGAGGCCATCGACAAGACCAACGCCGACGTTTCCATCGTCTTCGTGCCGCCGGCCTTCACCAAGGACGCCGTCATGGAAGCGATCGACGCCGGCATCGGCCTCGTCGTCGTCATCACCGAAGGTGTCCCCGTACAGGACTCCGCCGAGTTCTGGGCCCACGCCCAGTCCAAGGTGGACGCCGACGGCAACCAGGTCACCCGCATCATCGGCCCGAACTGCCCGGGCATCATCACGCCGGGCGAGGCACTGGTTGGCATCACCCCGAACAACATCACCTCCAAGGGCCCGATCGGCCTGGTCTCCAAGTCCGGCACCCTGACCTACCAGATGATGTACGAACTGCGGGACCTGGGCTTCTCCACCGCAATCGGCATCGGCGGCGACCCCGTCATCGGCACCACGCACATCGACGCCCTGGCTGCGTTCGAAGCTGACCCCGAAACCAAGGCCATCGTCATGATCGGCGAAATCGGCGGTGACGCTGAAGAGCGTGCCGCCGAGTTCATCAAGGCCAACGTCACGAAGCCGGTTGTCGGCTACGTGGCAGGCTTCACGGCTCCCGAAGGCAAGACCATGGGCCATGCAGGCGCCATCGTCTCCGGTTCCGCAGGAACCGCACAGGCCAAGAAGGAAGCCCTTGAGGCTGCCGGCGTGAAGGTCGGCAAGACGCCGTCCGAGACCGCCACCCTGCTGCGCGAAGTTTTCGCAGCACTCTAGTACACGCACGCAGACCCCCGTCGGCCGGATTATCTCCGACCGACGGGGGTTTTGTGCGCTCGGATATACGCAGAAAGACCTTTGATGTCCACACTTCTTACCCCCGGAGCAGCCGCGAAGCAGGGGAGCAGCCGCCACCGCGGCGCCCTGGGCCGCGCCTCCTGGATCGCCACCCTGGGCGGGTTCCTGTTCGGTTATGACACCGGCGTCATTAACGGTGCACTGCCCTTCATGCAGGATGATCTGGGGCTGACTCCCTTCACCGAAGGCCTGATCACCTCCAGCCTGTTGTTCGGTGCCGCCTTTGGCGCCGTCATCGCCGGGCAGCTTGCGGATCGCTTCGGCCGGCGCCGGCTGCTCATGATGCTGGCCGTGGTTTTCCTGGCCGGAGCTCTCGGTACTGCGGTTGCGCCATCCATCGGACTGATGGTGGTGGCCCGGGTGGTCCTCGGCCTGGCCGTGGGCGGGGCCTCCGCCGTCGTGCCCATGTTCCTGTCCGAAATCGCCCCTGCCGCACGGCGCGGACAGATGGTGACCCGGGACCAGCTGATGATCGTCACCGGCCAGCTGGCGGCGTTCACCACCAATGCAGTAATCGGCAACGTGTGGGGCGAGGAGAACCACATCTGGCGCTGGATGCTGGCCGTGGCCTCACTTCCCGCCATCGCCCTGTGGATCGGCATGAAGTTTGTGCCGGAGAGCCCGCGCTGGCTCGCCGCGCAGGGACGCTATCCGCAGATGATGGCGGTGCTGCAGAAAATCCGCAGCTCCGAGGACGCACAAACGGAGTACGACGACGTCCGCGCCCTGGCAAGCCATGAAACCACCCGCCGCGGCTCGCTGAAGGACTTTGCCGAGCCGTGGCTGTTCCGGGTGCTGCTGATCGGCATGGGCATGTCAGTGGTCCAGCAGATCACCGGCGTCAACGCGATCGTGTACTACGGCACGCAGATCCTGGCCGACGCCGGTTTCGGTACCGAGGCAGCCCTGACCGCTAACATCGCCAACGGCGTCGTGTCCGTTGCGGCAGCGATCCTGGGCATCTGGCTGCTCGGCAGGGTGGGACGGCGCCCCATGCTCATCACCGGGCTGATCGGGACGTCCTCCACACTGCTGCTTATTGGCGTGGCGTCACTGACGATGGCCGAAGGCACTGCCCGCGGCTTTGTGGTGCTGTCCCTGACCGTTGCGTTCCTGGCCTTCCAGCAGGGCTCCATCTCGCCGGTGACCTGGCTGATGATCGCGGAGATTTTCCCGCTGCGGGTCCGCGGCCTGGGAATGGGACTCTCAGTGTTCGTGCAATGGATGGCCAACTTCGCCGTGGGCTTCTCCTTCCCGATGCTGATGGCCGGACTGGGAATCTCCAGCACGTTCTTCATCTTCGTGGGGCTGGGCCTCTGCGCCATCCTGTTCGTGCGGCGCTTCATGCCGGAGACCCAGGGCAAGTCCCTGGAGCAGCTGGAAACGGAGCTGAAGGCAGCCGGATCCAAGTAGGCGTCACCGACAACCTTCCGCAACAAACAAAGGGACCTGCCACCGATATCCGGTGGCAGGTCCCTTTTTGTTGGGCGCCGGCCTTACAGCGCCTTTTCAGCGGCTGCGGTTAGCCGCGCGGACGCAGGTCGCCGTCGTTCTCCGCTGCTGCCGCCGTTGCCGGACGCGCCGGAACGGGGGCGGGAGTGATGACGTCATGTGCCGTGGTGTCGTGTTCCTGCGTGGCGAGGTCGAAGGTCGACCCGCCGTGCTCATCCACACCGGCGGCGATGGCACGCTCCACCACCGACTTGGTCAGCTGGCGGCGCAGAGCCATCGGGTCGCGGGCCAGATCCTTGGTCAGGGCCACCGTCATGAGAAGCATGACCAGCGCAAACGGCAGGGCTGCCACGATGGTGATGCGCTGAAGCGCATCAAGTGCCGCGGACGGCTCATCACCGCCGGCCAAGAGCATGACGGCGGCGACGGCTCCGGTCAGGACGCCCCAGAAAACCACCACGGCACGCGCCGGGTGCTCAGCACCGTTGGAGCTGAGCGATGCCATGACGATGGACGCGGAATCAGCTCCGGTGATGAAGAAGATGCCCACAAGGACCATTGCCAGGATGCCAACGGCCGCGGCTATCAGGTTAGGCATGGGCAGCAGGGCGAAAAGCTCGAACAATGCGGCATCCGAGCCTGCTGCTGCCATGAGGGCGTCGGCATCGCCGGGCGCTGCGTTTTGCTGTGTGCCAATGGCACCGCCACCGAAAATGGAGAACCAGAGAATAGTGACGACAAAGGGAACCAGCAGGACACCGGTCACGAACTGCCGGATAGTGCGGCCGCGGCTGATGCGGGCAATGAACATGCCCACAAAAGGCGTCCAGGAGAGCCACCAGGCCCAGTAGAAGATGGTCCATCCCGAGAGCCAGTCACGCATCGTCTCATCGCCAACGGCCTCGGTGCGAGAAGCCATCTCTGCCATGTTCCCCGCATAGTCGGCGATGGCGGAAGGAATGACGTTCAGGATGAAGAGGGTCGGACCGGCGATAAAGACAATAATCGCCAGCAGCACGGCCAGGCCCATGTTGATGTTGGAGAGCCACTGGATGCCCTTGGAAATTCCGGACATGGCAGAGGCAACAAAGCAGGCGGTCAGGATAGCGACAATGGCCACCAGAATGGGCGTGCCAACGCTGGCGACCCACCCCTGGGACTCGAGCCCGCTGCCGATCTGGAGAGCACCCAGGCCCAGTGAGGCGGCAGTGCCGAACAATGTGGCGAAGATGGCGAAGATGTTGAGGAGTTTGCCCAGCGGTCCATCCACTCGTGCCCGGCCGAACAGGGAAGTGAAAGCGGAGGAAATCAGCTGCTTCCTTCCCAGCCGGTAAGTGCCGTATGCCATGGCAATACCCACGATGGCGTACATGGCCCATGGATGCAGGCCCCAGTGGAAGACCGAGGTGGCCATGGCCGTCCGGATGGCTTCGGGAGTCTCACCGTCCACTGTGCCCGGAGGCGGCGAAATGAAGTGGAACATCGGCTCCGCGACACCGTAGAACATGAGGCCAATGCCCATGCCGGCGGCGAACATCATGGAAATCCAGGAGAGCGTCTTGTACTCGGGTTCCTCATCATCCTTGCCGAGGGGAATGTTGCCGAACCGGCCCAAAGCCAGCCACAGGACGAAGACGACAAAGAAGGACGCCAGCAGGACAAACATCCAGCCGGTGTGTTCCATAACCCAGTCCAGCGCTGTCTGGGACGAGGTGGCCAGGGACTCGCGGCCGAAGAAACCCCACAGAATGAAGGCAATGGCCAGGGCTCCGGTTACCCCGAAAAGGACCTTGTCCAGTCTGGCGGGTGTCTCGGTGGAGCGGGCGGTTTCATGTGCTTGTTCGGTCTCGCGAAGCTGCGCCAGCAGCTCCTGGTCCGGATCTGCATCGGGCTCAGCGGGAAGCTGGTCGACGTGTGATGCTGCTGGTCCGGAGTCCGGGTGGAGGAGTGCTCCGCCGCGGCTTTCCGGGCCCTGCCCGGAATCCGGGGTGGGCTCAGTCATGTTAGCCATAGGGCCTTCCTAGATGGTTCTTCCTGGATTAACGGAAGATATGCCCGGTTCCCGCAGGGGGGTTCATCGGGCAGCTGGAGAGGAGCGGCCGGGGCCCGGATTCGCAGGTGTGCATTCATCTGCGGGCATGGCACTACCGGGTTATGAAAGCGGCGCTGCCCCTCTTATACGTTTCTTCCGTACCTGGTACGTGGTGATGCGTAGTCTCTACTACAGTTTCCCGCTTCCATGCGCAAGTCAAATTTTCACGCGGCCACGGTGCGTCACCGGAGCTGGGATCCCCGCCGCCCTAAGGGACTTGGGAGAGCGGGGGTGTCCAAATACACATTCGCCGCGGCGCATATATCCTGGTCCGTGTCACATATATCCTGATCACAGGACCAACTGGAAGCACAGGATGCGCCGCACAAATTGCCGCAAACACCCTGCGGGCTTCTGCAGCACCCCTTGCCCCGGTTCCCGTTGGACCGCCCGGCACACCGGTTCAGGACCGCCCGGAACACTGGTTCAGGACTGCAATGCACCGATCCTCGGCAGTGACCAGTTCCTGTGCCAACTGGTCTGCTCTGGCCTGCAGCAGGGTTTCCGCAAAGGTCATGCCAGTATCGGACCCGGACCCGGACCCGGACACGTTCACGCTCGGGATGGCGTCCTGCCCGTCTTTCCCGCGGAGTTCCTCCACCGCCTCCTGCAGCTCCAGCCGCCTCCTGCTGATGTCGGCAGCGGCGGTGGCAAAGGTCTCCAGTGCCTTCGCCACACGGCAGGCGGCATCGAGCGCTGAGTGCCCGGCAGCGTGCGGTTCATCCAGTGCCTGGTGCACAAGATGCTGTTCCGGGGCGGCATAAGTCTCTGACAGCCGGGACCAGTGATCCCGGGCGCGGCTGATCGACTCGCCGGCGCGGGAACTGTACTTCACAAGCGAGGCGGCACCTGCCAGGAGCTCCGAGGCGGCCGGCAGGTGCGCGGTGCCGCTTAAATCAACGGAGCTCATGTCAGGCCCCACTTTCCACTGGAGGTACCCCTGGACACAGCTTCCGGACTGCCAACGGCTAAGGCGAAGGGCAATCGTGGGGTTTCCAATGGCCAAACAAGTTCATGCCCACCAGGCGGAATATGCCGGGGATCCGGGACCAGCCCCGGGAGCGGACGGGCCGGCCACCACGGAAATCTCCCCTGAGGCGGCCGGCAGGGCTCCGGCCAGCGGGGAAACCAGTTACGGGGTGGCCGTCCGGGCTCCGGCCACCGCGGAAACCAGTTACCGGGCGGGCGCCCGGGCTCAGGCCAGCGGGGATACCAGCCGCCGGGCGGATATGCCGGCCCCCACCAGCGCGGACTGCAGCCGGGGTTCGGATGCCAGTGACCGGGGCAGGGGAAACGAAGCCGCAGCATCAAGTCACGCGCTGGGATGATGGGCGGGCGCCCCGGCAGCGCTGGGCGGAACAGCCATTCCGGGTTCCAGGGCGGCGGGCCGGGCAGGGGCACCAGCCTTTCGGGTTCCGGCTCCGGTTCCTGCGGTGGCGGCAGCAACGGCTGCGGGAACGGCGCGGGCAGCGGACGTGCCGTCGGCGGATCTCCGGCTCCGGCCTTGGGACCCGGAGCCGGCCGTGCCGACGGGGCGATGGGGCTGCCAACGGGCGGGAAAGCATGACTAGGGCGTTTGCCGGAGGGCTCGGATACGGCGGCTGCCGCAGCTTCAGCCCGGGCGCGCATCTCATCGTCTGCGCGGAGATACTCGGCCACTGCTTGGTTGATGCCCTGCACCGCATCCTCCGCCCGGTGCAGGACGGACCGCCAACGGGGCAGGAGTTCTCCGTTGCCGTAGTCAGTAAAGGCACGGGCCACCCGGCTGGCGCCGAGGGCGGCCTCCAGGGTGTGCACGCTGCGCTGAAGTTCGGAGGGAACGGACGCCAGGCCGGCAATCTCTGCTCCTGTCCTTCGGACCGCGTCCATCACGGCAGAAGTGTCGACGTCATAGGCAACCATGACTCTCCCTTCCCTTGCCGCGGAGCCGCGCTGATGACGCGGAGCCGCGCACCTCCCGGCGGTCGATCAAGTGAGTCGGGGAGGGCCCGCGGCGCGGGCCCTCCCCGGTCCGCTCAATCTAACCGAGTGCGTGAGGCGGGGATATGGAGTGGTTTTACCTGTGGAAAAGTCGTGCTGCTAGTGGCCGAAGACATCCGAATCCGAGATGCGGTCGTCGGTTTCCATGCCGTCCAGGGCTGCCATCTCCTCGGCATCGAGCTCAAATCCGAAGACGTCCAGATTCTCAGCCATGCGCTGGGGGTTGGCGGATTTGGGAATCGTGACAAGACCGGACTGGACGTCCCAGCGCAGTACGATCTGGGCAGGGGTCCTGCCGTATTTGTCGGCCAGGGCCGTAATGCGGGAGTCCTTCAGCAGGTCGGTGCCCTTGCCCAGGGGGCTCCAGGCCTCGGTCACAATGTCGAGGCGGGCATGGGATTCCCGGACGTCACGGCGTGGACGGTATGGATCCAGCTGAATCTGGTTCACCTCGGGAACCAAACCGGCGTCCGCCAGCTGCTGCAGGTGGGCGGGCTTGAAGTTGGATACCCCGATGGCGCGGACCAGCCCGTCTTCCTGGGCCGCGCGCATTCCGCGGAAAGCATCGACGAAACGGTTCAGGCCCGGGTTGGGCCAATGGATGAGCAGCAGATCAACATAGTCGGTGCCCAGCCGCTGCAGTGCGGCCTCCGCAGCCTGGCGGGCGCCGTCGAAGCTGTGCCACTCCTTATTGAATTTGGTGGTGATGAAGGCTTCGCTGCGGTCCAGACCGCTGCGCCGCAGCCCTTCGCCGACCCCCTTTTCATTGCCGTAGTTCTCGGCTGTATCGAAGTGGCGGTAGCCGAGACCGACGGCGGTGTTGACGGCGCTGGCCGCCTCGTCGTCGTCCATTGGCCACGTGCCCAAGCCGATTTGTGGGATCAATGCCCCGCTTCGCAGCGGCAGGACAGGAGACAGGACGGTCATGAATGATCCTTACGGAAGTAGCGGCAGTTTCTCCGCATCGTTCTCCGCGATGGGCAAAAAGGCAAGGCGCCGCGCCTGGCGCTAGGCGACGCCGGTGCCGAACAGCATGCCCAGGAGGTAGGTGGCGCCGGCGGCGCCAAGCCCGATGGCCAGCTGACGCACACCGCGCTTCAGCGGGGACGCGCCGGACAGCAGGCCGACGACGGCGCCGGTCATCAGCAGCGCCAGTCCCACCAGGACACAGGAAATGATGACGGCGGCGAGTCCGGTGAACCCGAAGATGTACGGCAGGACCGGGATGATGGCGCCGGACGCGAAGAAGCAGAAGCTGGACAGTGCGGCGCCGAGTCCGGTGCCCACGGTTTCATGCTCGTCATTCCCCTCAACGGATGCTTCGGGGTTCAGCGAAAAACTGGGATCGCAGTCGCAGCTGTACAGCCCCATGCGTTCAGCAGCCCGGTGCTCGGCCGCTTCGAGGGACATGCCGCGTGCCCGGTAGACCAGCACCAGCTCGTTGGCGTCGATGTCCAGTGATTTCGCCGCGGCCAGCGTGATCTGCGTGGGGCGGGAGGCCTCGAGCAGCTCGCGCTGGGAGCGCACCGAGACATATTCTCCGGCACCCATGGACAGGGCACCGGCCAGCAGGCCGGCCAGGCCGCTAAAAAGAATGAAGCCGCTGGAGACGCCCGTGGCACCAATGCCCATGACCAGGGCCAAGTTGGAGACCAGGCCGTCGTTGGCGCCGAAAACCGCGGCCCTGAAGTTTCCGGACAGCCGGGTCCGGCCCCTGGTGGCCAGCCCGCGCACCACTTCCTCATGGATCTGCTCGTCGGCGGCCATCGCACTGGTGGCGTTCGGATCACTTGCGTAAGGGGAGCGGCCTTCGGCGCGCTGGGCCAGGGCCAGGACAAAGACCGACCCAAAACGGCGGGCCAGGAACCCGAGCATCCGGTTGCGCAGGGACGCCTTGGTGCGGCGGTTCGCATCCTCGCCCAGCATTTCACGCCAATGGGCCTCATGGCGGCCCTCGGCTTCGGCCAGGGCGAGGAGGATATCGCGTTCTTCGCCGTCGCGGCGCTCGGCCAGGTAGCGGTAGGTGTCGGCTTCGGCGCGTTCATCGGCGAGGTACTGCCGCCAGCGTCTCAGGTCGGACGACGACGGCGGCTGGGGGCGTTCGGAAGGCGCGCCTGCGGGGTGGGTGTTCACAATGCTCCTGGTGGAAGACCGGAGCTGTTCGGGGTGCTCCGGTCAGCTGATGGCGAAACTGACCGAAGGTCTCGCTCGCCCCGGCGCAGTGCGCTGTGGGTGGAATGCCGGGCCGCACGGTGGCGGCCAGTATGTCGACAGACCTCGGCCGTCACCGCAGGGGTCCCGTGCACGCGCTGGGCGTTCACTAAGATTGATTCTGCGGGAGGGCCGGAGCTACTCCCCTTCGAGCTAACAGTGTAGCGGAGAACAGAGTGAAACCCGAGGAAGGCAACATGCGGCCAGCAGGAGGCAGATTTGGCGCAGGTAGCGGCAATGCGAGGCGGGAGGGGCCCCGGGCAGCGGCTAAAGTCGAGCATGTGAGTACTCAAGCCTCCTCCGACCTGACCGAGCCGACGCGCCCCTGGACCCGTCATTACGGAGAAGGCGTCCCCGCCGACCTGCGCCTGCCCGAGGGATCCCTGGTGGACATGGTGGAAGAGTCGATCCGGAAGTTCGGATCCAAACCGGCGCTGCAGTTCTTCGGCGCCGTTACCAGTTACCAGGCCCTGGGCGAACAAATCCGCAGCGCTGCAACCGGACTCCGGAAGCTCGGCGTGAAAAAAGGCGACCGGGTTGCCCTGGTGCTGCCGAACTGCCCGCAGCACATTGTGGCGTTCTACGCGGCCCTGCGCCTGGGCGCCATCGTGGTGGAACACAACCCGCTGTACACCGACCGGGAGCTGCGCCACCAGTTCGAGGATCACGGGGCCGCCGTGGCCATCGTCTGGGACAAGGCCGTGGACCGAGTGCAGGCCATGCCGGCCGATATTCCGCTGCGCACCATCATCTCCGTCAACCTGGTCGACAGCATGCCCTTCGGTAACCGCCTGGCCCTGAAGCTGCCGGTGCCGGCGGCCCGCAAGGCCCGCAGCGCCCTCACCGTGTCCAAGACTCCGCGCAGCAGCACCCGCCTGATCCTGCCCTGGAAGAAGCTGCTGGATCACCGGCCGCTGCGGCGCAGGCACCCCCGGCCCGAGGCCTCGGACCTGGCCGTCATCCAGTACACCAGCGGCACCACCGGCGTACCCAAGGGCGCCATGCTGACGCACGCCAATCTGATGGCCAACGCCGCTCAGGGCCGGGCCTGGGTTCCGGGGCTGCGCCCGGGCAAGGAAACGTTTTACGCGGTGTTGCCCATGTTCCATGCCTACGGACTCACGCTCTGCCTGACCTTCGCGATGAGCCTCGGAGCGCGGCTGGTGCTGTTTCCCAAGTTTGATCCGGACCTCGTGCTTAAGGCCGTCAAGAAGACCCCGCCAACGTTCCTGCCGGCGGTTCCGCCGATTTATGACCGGATTGTCAGCGCGGCCAATGAGCAGGGTGTCTCCCTGCAGGGCGTGCGGTTTGCGATCTCCGGGGCCATGAACCTCCCGACGGCCACCGTCAGTGCCTGGGAAGAGGCTACCGGAGGCTACCTGATCGAGGGTTACGGGCTGACCGAAACTTCACCCGTGGCAATCGGGAATCCCATGGGTCCCACCCGCAAACCCGGAACCGTGGGTGTTCCATTTCCGCTGACCGACATCCGGGTGGTGGATCCGGAAAACCCGCAGGTGGACCGCTCGCACGGCGAGCAGGGAGAACTCCTGATCCGCGGCCCCCAGGTGTTCCAGGGATATTGGAACAAGCCGGCGGAAACCCAGGCGGCACTGCTCGACGGCGGATGGTTCCGAACCGGTGACATTGTCACCGTTGATGATGACCACTTCGTCACGATCCAGGACCGGATCAAGGAATTGATTATCACCGGCGGTTTTAACGTGTCTCCCTCCGAAGTGGAGGAAGCGCTCAAGCGCCACTCAAGCATTGCCGATGCCGCCGTCGTCGGGATCGGGAAAGCCGGCGGCGGGGAAGACGTGGTGGCGGCGGTGGTTTTGAAACAGGATGCACACTTCGATGCCGAAGAGGTGCGGACCTATGTCCGCAACGAGCTGGCCGCGTATAAGGTGCCACGCAGGATTGTGCAGATTCCGGATTTGCCGCGTTCCCTGATCGGCAAGGTCCTGCGCCGGCACGTCCGTGACCAGCTCACGGCGCCCGAAGGTGATACTCAGAGCTCCGCCACGTCACAGAACAAGCCCTAACCCGCCAGCCCAAAACGTTCCGCCAGCAATTCCCCACCGGTTCCGCCAACAGGAAGACCAGGCCATGCCCAGAATCCCGTCCCCCGAACAGCGCAGGCAGGCCGCAGACTCACCTCAGCGGTATTGGAGCGGTGCCTTGGGGCACGCGGGCCAGCGGTCAGCGCAGATCCTTCTGGTCCTGCTCTTGGCCGGGGTCACCATTTATGGCCTCCGCCAGATCACCCTGGTGGTCATTCCTGTCCTGCTGGCGCTGATCCTGGCAGCCGCCATCGCGCCGTTCGTGAATTGGCTGCGCCGCAAGGGCTGGCCCAGTGCCTTGGCCACCGGTGTCTCCTTCCTGCTTCTGTTGGCCGCCTTCGGTGGCCTCATCACCGGCATTGTCTTTGCCATCCGCAGCGAGTGGAGCTCGCTGGTGGACCAGGCGGTGGAGGGTTTCAACGAGCTGTACCGGCTGCTCCAGGACAGTCCCATCCCGTTCGACAGCAGCACCATCGAGAACGCCCGGGATGCGGCCATTGACTTCGCCACCAGCTCCACTGCCGGCAGCGGCGCGCTGGCCGGAATCGGAGCGGCCACCAACTTCGTCACCGGCTTCCTGCTGATGGCCGTTGTGCTCTTCTACTTCCTCAAGGATGGCGACAAAATCTGGGCGTTCTTCCTGCGCTGGTTCCATGGGGAGCGGCAGGAGAAGGCCCGGTTGTCCGGAGCCCGCGCCATGGAGGTCCTCGGCGGCTACGTGCGCGGAACCGCGATTGTGGCAGCTGTGGACTCGATCTGCATCGGAGCGGCGCTGTTCATCCTGCAGGTGCCGCTGGCACTGCCGCTGTCCGTGATCGTCTTTGTTGGATCGTTCATTCCGCTGGTGGGTGCCACCGCAGCCGGGGTTCTCGCAGCCCTGATAGCGCTGGTCGCCAATGGTCCAATTGTTGCCCTGATCGTCGTCATCGTGATCATCGCGGTCAACCAGCTGGAAGGGAACTTCCTGCAGCCGGTGGTCATGGGCCGGACCCTGAGCATCCATGCCCTGGTGATTCTGCTGGCACTGACCGCCGGAACCATCCTGGCCGGCATCATCGGCGCGATCCTCTCCGTTCCCATCGCCGCCGTGTCCTGGGCGGTCATCAAGGTTTGGATCGGGGAGGACGACGGCGACCCGGACGACGTCGCCGAACTCCCGGACCCGGAAGAGTCGGAAGCCAGCGACGCCGCTGACGCAGACCGGGCCTGAGGCCTCAGCTCGCGGAAGCCGCCACGGTATCGGTATCGGTCTCGCTGCCGCGGCCGGCGACACGGTCTTCCCAGGCCAGCATCACGGTGGCGTCGGTGCGGGGAGTGAGCAGCGAGCCGATAATGTACGCCGCGGCCGAGGCCAGCAGCCCGAAGTAGATGGGCTCGTTGGCGTAGATCCCGTCGTACTCCTGCTCGGCGGTAAGTTCCAGGAAGGCCATGGTTCCCAGCGTCACCGCGGTGCCGGCGGCCATCGAGAGCGCTGCCCCAAATCCGGTGCCGCGCTTCCAGACGAGCCCGCCGAGAATACTCACCAGCAGCCCGCCCACCAGGATGTCGTAGGAGATCGTGAGGGCAGCCACTACGTCCTGCACCGCGATGGCCAGTCCAATGGCGACCAGCCCCAGCCCCAGGACCCAGGCCCGGTTCTGGGCCACGGCGTGCTCCGGGTTCTCCCCGGTGTCCTGCCCGGAGGTGTTTTCCCCGCCGGCAGAGTTGCGTCCCCGGAACCAGCCAGCCACAAAGGGTACGACGTCGGCGCGGGCAACGGTTGCTGCGGCGATCAGTGCACCGGAAGCGGTGGACATCATGGCCGCCACGGCCGCAGCCAGGACGAGGCCGCCAAGTCCTACGGGAAGAATGCTGATGGCAACGTCCGCGTAGACGTCGTCCTTGGACGCCACGTTAGGCAGCACCACGGCCGCAGCCATGCCGATCAGCGCGCCGGCGACGCCGTACAGGATGCAGTAAATGCCGGCTGCGGTGCCGCCCCAGCGGGCGATCAGTGGAGTTCGAGCCGTGAAGACGCGCTGCCAGATGTCCTGGCCGATCAGCAGCCCGAGTGTGTACACCACGAAGTAGGTAATGATGCTCTGCGCCCCGATGCCGGTGAGGCTGAAGAACTCAGTGCCCACCCGGTCACGGATGCCGTCCAAGCCGCCGGCTGCGTTGAAGGTGAAGGGCAGCATCAGGGCAAAAACGCCGATGGTCTTGATGATGAACTGAACCATGTCCGCCAGGGTGATTGACCACATGCCGCCGATGGTTGAGTACACCAGGACAACGGCGCCGCCCACGGCGATCGCCGCCCAGCGTTCCCAACCAAAGAGGACCACGAAGATGGTGGCGTAGGCGCCGGTCGACGTCGCGCACAGCATCAGTGTGTAGGCCAGCATCACGATGGAGGAAGCCTGCGTGGAACGGGTGCCGTAGCGCAGCGTCAGCATTTGCGAAACGGTGTAGATTTTCAGCTTCTGAAGGGTGGACGCAAACAGCAGGCTCAGGAGCAGCACGCCGGCTCCGATCGCCACCACCAGCCACATGCCCGAGATGCCATAGGTGTAGCCGAGCCCGACGCCGCCCACGGTGGAAGCCCCACCGAGCACCACCGCGGCCATGGTGCCCGTGTAGAAGAGGGGGCCGAGCCGTCTGCCGGCCACCAGATAGTCACTGACATTCTTGGTGCGGGACTTGCCCCACCAGCCAAAGGCGAGCATGGCCGCCAGATAGGCCACCACAATGACGGTATTGACGTATTCCATGAAGATCCTGCCGTTGCCGGATGCGGGTTATGTGCCCACAAGTAAACATTTGTTTTCCCGTAGGCTAATTCAGCAGGGTGCCACCGTCAATGATTACTGGCTCCGCGGCCGATTTTTGGCGGCGCTGGATATGCTCTGAAAAGGTTATATGCGACTTCGCGGCGATAAAGCCGCACTGAGAGGACAATTCCGTCATGAAGGCCTTGCCCGTAGAGCCGTCCAACGCTCCGGTGGCCATTGGCCCCAGGATCCGGCTGGCACGGCAGGCACGCCGGATGACCATTGAGCAGGTGGCTGCGGCCACCGGACTGACCAAGGGTTTCCTGAGCCGTGTGGAGCGGGACCTGACCTCGCCGTCGGTTGCCTCACTGCTGACGCTTTGCCAGGTCCTGTCCATCTCGATCGGGGATCTCTTCACGGCGCCGGCCACGGAGCTTACCCGGTGGGTTGATGCCCCCTCAGTGAACCTGGGCGGGACGGGAATCACCGAGCGGCTGGTCACTCCCCGGACGGAGCGCCGCGTGCAGGTGATCCGGGCGGTTATTGCTCCCGGCGGCTCGGGGGAGACGGAGCTGTACTCGGTGGACTGCGATGTTGAGGTCCTTCACGTGGCACGCGGCCGCTTTGTCCTGATCTTCGCCGGAGAATCGATGGAGCTGGCGGAAGGCGATACCGTCACCTTTCCCGGCCAGGAACCGCACTCATGGCACAACCCCACCAGTGAGGAGGCCGTGGTCCTCTGGACCCTGGTCAGCCCTTCAGTCAGCTAGGTCAACCATGCTGGGAAACTATGCCGGTTGATGAACCGCGGCTGAAGTGGTGATGCGGTTCAGGTAGTCCACGGCACCGGCAATGTCCGTGCCGGAGGAACGGAACCCAATATGCCCGTCCGGACGGACCACCAGCAGTTCGGGGCGCCGGACACTGAGGCCAAGGCGTTCAAAGGCCAGTCCGCTGATGTCCTGGATTTCGTTGGGGTTTGCTGCTGCCAGCCGGCTTCCCACGTTCAGACGCTGGACACTCAGCCACGGCGACAGACGGCCCAGGGCATCGTGCAGCCGAAGCTGGGTGTCAGCCGGCCAGCCGCGCCCGCAGAGCAGCACATGGAATCCCGGGGTGGCCAGGATGTCGTGCAGCCGGGTTTCCCTGCCGTGATCAAGGACCACGGCATCAGGCAGCCGGTCTCCGGCCTTCGGCCCGGCGGTCAGGAATGCCGGCAACCGGGTATCGCCGGTATCCACCATGTCGCTGCCGCGGTAGCCGGTGTCGAGCTGGGAGACCGTCCGGAACAACCGGTTCCGCAGCATCTTTGAACCGGAAGCTTTGGGCGCGAGGGCCGGCAGGAGTTTGGTGCGGGGGAGTTTCAGCAGTCCGCTGCGGCTGGAGGCCAGCTTGAAAACGCGGTCGGTGAACTGCAGGATGCCCTGTCCCACCGGACGCCGTTCGGCGTCATAGCTGTCCACGAGCTCGTCCGAGGCCAGGCCGCGCGCACCCAGCGCGAGTTTCCAGCCCAGGTTCAGGGCGTCCTGGATGCCGGTGTTCATGCCCTGCGCTGCCACGGGCGAGTGCACGTGCGCCGCGTCGCCGGCGAGGAAGACGGAGCCCGACTGGTAGTACTCGGCAATCTGGTGGGACAGCTTGAAGGTGCTGATCCACTGGGGGTCCTTCAGCTGGAGGGCGCCGCCGGTGAACTTATCCGCCATTGCCTGAAGTGAAACGAGGGTTGCCTCCGAGGTGTCGTCCTGTTCCTTCATGCCGATCAACCGCCAGGTGGCGGGGCTGCCCAGTGGGAACAGCATCATGAAGCCGTCGTCGTTGAGGTAGGAGTGGACGACGCCGGGCTCAGCGCCGTCGGCTTCCAGATCGGCGAGCACGAAGGTGCCGGGGTAGTCGCTGCCGCGCCAGTCCATGCCGGCCCTGGAGCGCACCGTGCTGTGCGCGCCGTCGGCGCCAACAACATAGCGAGCGCGGACACGCTCGATGCCGCGGTCCAGGCGCTGGACTTTGGCTTCCATGCCGGCAAACGGATCCTCGGGGTCCAGCCGCTCCAGATCCTGCAGCTCGGCCCCGCGTTCCACCCGGACGCCCTGGGTGCTTAAGTGGGAAACCAGGGCGCGCTCGGTCTCGGCCTGTGAGAGGAAGAGCAGGTGCTGGTATTCGGAGTCTTCAATGCCCGCGTCGGAGAGGTCAACCGGGATGGTCTGCTCGGGCAGATGCAGGTGGAGCCCGCGTGCCGGGTGACCGGCTGCGGCCAGACCGGCGCTCACGCCAAACGGCCGTAGTGCTTCGAGCGTCCGGGGCTGCAGCGCAAGCGCCCGGGAGTGGTCGGAGCGGTCCAACTGCCGGTCAATGATGCGGAAACTTGTGCCGAAACTGCTCAATTGGGCCGCCAGGGCCAGCCCTGTGGGTCCCGCGCCCACGATCAGGACGTCGACGTCGTAGTTATTGTCCGCACTGTGCTGATGAGCCGCCATAGTCACAGCCTAGTCTTGACCTGAGCCCCGGTTCCACTTTAGCCTCAGGGGAAACACTTGATGCCTATAAGAAAACGCGTCCGGGGGCCGGCCGAGCCGGTGCCGCGGATGCGCCACAGGTTCCGCTGGTCGTCGGCGGGATCGGAACTGGAGAAGCCACCATGCAGAATCCGCCGCGCATCCGCTCCAACGGCAACGTCGGACCCATCAATGCGGCTCTGGTGCCCCGCTACGCCGGCCCGGCCACCTATGCCCGGCTTCCGCGCCTGGACGAGGTGCAGCACGCGGATGTGGCAGTAGTGGGGGTTCCCTTCGACACCGGTGTGTCCTTCCGCCCCGGCGCCCGTTTCGGCGCCAACCACGTGCGTGAAGCCTCCCGGCTGCTGCGCCCGTACAACCCGGCACAGGACACCTCGCCGTTCGAAAACCTGCAGGTCGCGGACGCTGGTGACATGGCGGTCAACCCCTTCAACATCAACGAGGCCATCGAGACCATCCAGGAAAATGCGCTGGACCTTACCAAGACGGGCGCCAAACTGCTCACCCTGGGCGGAGACCACACGATCGCGCTTCCGTTGCTGCGCGCCGCCGCCGAACGGGCCGGGCAGCCCGTGGCACTGCTGCACTTTGATGCCCATTTGGATACCTGGGACAGCTACTTCGGTGCCGAATACACGCACGGCACACCGTTCCGCCGGGCCGTGGAGGAGGGCATCCTGGACACGGAGGCCATTTCCCACGTCGGAACCCGCGGACCGCTCTACGGTAAGCGCGACTTGGAGGACGACCGGCGTTTCGGCTTCGGGATCGTGACCTCCTCGGACGTGTTCCGGCAGGGCGTGGATGAAGTAGTGGCCAAGCTCCGGGACCGGATCGGCAGCCGGCCGCTCTATATCTCGGTGGACATCGATGTCCTGGATCCGGCCCACGCGCCGGGAACCGGGACCCCCGAAGCCGGCGGCATGACCAGCCGCGAACTGCTGGAGATCCTGCGCGGAATGCGCGGACTGAACCTGGTGGGTGCCGACGTCGTTGAGGTCGCTCCGGCCTACGACCATGCCGACATCACCGCGGTGGCTGCCTCCCATGTCGCCTACGACCTGATCACCCTGATGGGACTGCCGGAATGAGCGAGGCTGCCGGAATGAGCGCCGCAGAGGGGCCGGAAGCAACACCCGCCGGCGGAACGCCGTCGCACAACATCCGGGATGAGGCAACCGCAATCGCGGTCATGCCGGACGCCGGGGCTGTGGTGCGCAACGGCGGAGACCTGGTGATCGAAACCCTCACCGCGCTGGGTGCCACCACTGTCTTCGGCATTCCCGGGCAGCATGCGCTGGGGCTCTTCGATGCGCTGTCCCGCTCCGACCTGCGCTTCGTCTCCTCACGGGTGGAGAATAACTCGGCCTTTGCCGCCGATGGATTCTCCCGCGCCACCGGCCAAGTAGGGGTGTTGTTCCTGTCCACCGGCCCCGGCGCCCTGACCGCGTTGTCCGGGCTGCAGGAAGCCTATGCCACCGGCGTTCCGATGGTGGTGGTTGCCAGTCAGATCCCGATTGAGGGCCTGGGGGCGCGCCGGCGTGGAATGCTGCACCAGTTGGATGACCAGAAGGCCTCGGCGGCTAACGTCACCAAAAGCCAGCGTTTGATCCAGCACGCGTCCGGCATTCCGTCGGCCATCCAGGACGCCTGGACTGAAGCCATCTCTTCACCGATGGGACCGGTGTGGCTGGAAGTGCCGCAAAACGTCCTGCTGAATCCGGTCCTGGTGCCGGCCGTGGAAGATGCACTGGCCGAACCCTTTGATAACCCGCCCCGCACCGAGCTGGTCAAGGAAGCCGTGCGCTGGCTCGCCGCCGCGGAACGGCCGGCCGTCATCGCCGGCGGCGGCACCCGCCGCGGCCGGGCCGAAGCGGATCTGCTGGCGCTCGCCGAAAAGCTGCGCGCACCGGTCATCTGCACCCCCGGCGGCAACGGCGCTTTCCCCTGGGAGCATGAGCTGTCCCTGCAGTCCTGGATTGAGGACCGCCACACCACCGAGGTCCTCGAGGACGCCGACGTGCTGCTCGTCATCGGATCCTCGCTGGGCGAGGTCACCTCCAACTACTTCACCCTGAAGCCGCGCGGCCGGATCATCCAGATCGATGCCGAACCGCGGGTGCTGGAATCCAATCAGCCGGCGCTGGGTATCCGGGCCGACGCCGGGCAGGCGCTCGCTGCCCTGGACCGCGCCATGGGCGAAGCTCTTGACGCTTCGCCCCGCCGGGCACCGGACTGGCACGGGTTCAGCCCGGAGGACGTTGTGGCTGCCACCCTGGCGAAGGTCTCCGCCCGGCTGGACAGCCAGGACCTGGGGATGGAGCGGGCCTTTATGGCTGATATCCGCGCCGCAGTTCCCGCCGGCATGCAGACGTACTGGGACATGACCATCTCCGCGTATTGGGCCTGGAGCTGCTGGGATGCAAAGTCCGGCCAGTTCCATTCGGCCCAGGGCGCGGGAGGCCTGGGCTACGGCTATCCGGGTGCCATTGGCGGCGCCGTGGGGCTGGGGGAGCGGGTGCTGGCCGTTTCGGGTGACGGCTCGGCCATGTATTCGATTGCCGAACTGGCCACCGCCCGGCAGCACAATCTGCCGGTTACCTGGCTGATTGTCGACGACGGCGGTTACGGGATCCTGCGCGAGTACATGGTCGAAGCCTTCGGCAAGGCCACGGCAACCGAACTGGCCGGGCCTGACTTCGTGAAGCTGGCCGAGTCCTTTGGAGTACCCGCGCGGCGGACAACGCCCGACGGCGTCCGGCAGGCCCTGGCGGAATCACTGGCTGCCGACGGTCCCAACGTGGTGGTGGTGGAGGCAACACTTGGCCTGTTCGCACCCACTCATCTGGGGCTGTGACCATCTGGGCTGTGACCAGCGGGCGCTATGCCGGCAGCGGGCGGATATAGAAGCAGTCCGGGAACCGGGTGGCGGCCGCATGCCAGCCGTCCCCGGCCGAGGGCATCGGCCGGGCGGAGAGCACCGAGACCCGTTTGGCCTCCCACGCCCGGTCATCGAGCTCGAGCACATGTTCACCATGCAGCGACTGGATGAGCCGCCAGCCCTGGGAGCCTGCCTCAGCCAGGTGATGCATTTCCTCACCGCGGGTGACCGGCCCGAGAATTCGAGTGGTCGCTGCCCCGGGTTCGGCGGCACCCCCGTTCGAAGCGTTGATGTGAGGTGCTCCGGGTACCCCGCCCGATAGGTAGTTCGGATCGAATCGCTGCTGGACCGCCTGCCGCGACGTGCCCAGGACGTTGCCGATTTTCGCCCAGCTGATGCCGGCGTCATGCGCTGCCCGGACAGCCTGTCCCTGTAAATCAGTGGAGATCCGCACCAGATCATGGAAGGACTCCACGGCCGTTAGCAGCTGCTCGGTGCTGGGGGACGTGTCTGAGGGCTCACTGGAGGGAACAGCTTCACTGGAAAGGACAGTTCCATGAGCCGCGGCTAGCCGGGACAGCTCGACGGCCAGCCGCGCGGCGGAGGATGAACTCATGTCGGAGGACGAACTCATGGGGCGTCGTCGCCGGGACGCCACGATCCGGCTCGGGATGCGGCCGCCGATCTCTGATGATGCGCCGTCAGAATCCAGGCAATGCCGGCGACGACGGCGATCCACCCGGTGAAGCTGACAATGAGGCCGGGAATGCCCATGCCGATGAACACTCCGACCACGCCGAGCGTGAGGCCGGCAATAATAACGGCGAACATCAGCCGCCTGGTCGATCTGATCTTCGCTTCCGGATTCATGGATGCAAGGCTAGCTTGCCTTCCTCGCGTCGGCAAGGCTACCTTGCCTGTCGCAGCCGGACTTTACAGATCGAATTCTTTTCCTTAGTTGGTTGACGCAGGCAAGTAACCTGTCTTATCGTTGCCTGAGGCAAACAATAAAGGGCTTCCCAGGCAGGTGTTTCGTGTCCGTAAACCAGCAGACAGCAGAAGAACTGATCACCCAAGTGTTTCGGCTGCAGCGCGAGCTGCGCTGCGTCGCCCAGCGCAGTACGGACCCCCGCGGCCCCGGAACAGCGCTCCAGGCAGTCCTGCGGCTTATCGGCGAACAGCCCGAAATCCGGGCAACGGAACTGGCGGGAAAGCTCGGCATCGGGGCAGCGGGCTTGAGCCGCCACATCTCGGAGCTCGTGGAAATGGGCTACGTAAGCCGGCGCCCGCACCCGGAGGACGGCCGGGCGTACCTCATCAGCCTGACCCCGGCCGGAACCTTGGCGGTTGCGGAAGAGATGCGCCGCCGGTCCGAACTGCTGCAGCAGATGCTGGATGACTGGACCAACGATGAAGCCTCCTCCGCCAGCGATTCCCTGGCCAAGCTGGCCGACACACTGCATGCATCGATCCGCGCAATGAAGCCGGGCACCCATCAAACGCCCATCCCGGCAGGAGAAAAAACGAAGTGACAGAGCCGCAAAGAGCCACCACCACAGAAAACCAGAACACCTCGACGCCCACCGGCAAGCCCGGCCGTCATCCCAAATCCGGGAAGAACGGCAAACCAGCACGCCAGGCCCAGGTCCCCGGCGAAATGAGCCATCGGCAAATCCTGCAGGCGCTGACCGGCCTGCTGGCCGCGCTGTTCACGGCCATGCTGAGCACCACCATCGTGGCCAACGCACTGCCGACCATCATGGCCGACCTGCACGGCACCCAGACCGACTTTGCCTGGGTGGTGACCGCGGCGCTGCTGGCCAATGCCGTTTCCACTCCCATTTGGGGAAAGCTTGCTGACCTGTTCAGCAAAAAGCTCCTCGTCCAGCTGAGCATCATCGTCTTCGTCATCGGATCCGTGGTGGCCGGGCTGGCCGACAACATGCCGGTCCTGCTGACGGCACGTGTCATCCAGGGCATCGGCATGGGTGGACTGACCGCCCTCGTGCAGGCCGTCATCGGATCGATCATTCCGCCGCGCGAACGCGGCCGGTACTCCGGCTACATGGGCGCCGTCATGGCGGTGGCCACCGCCGGGGGACCGCTGCTGGGCGGCTTCATCGTGGACAGCCCCCTGGGCTGGCGCTGGACCTTCTTCCTCTGCGTGCCGCTGGCCGTGGTGGCGCTGTTCCTGCTGCAGGTCACCCTTCGCCTGCCGCACACCCGCCGCAAGGTCAGCATTGACTGGCTGGGCTCGATCCTGCTCACCGCAGGCGTCTCTCTGCTGCTGATCTGGGTCTCGTTCGCCGGCAAGGCCGGTTACTACGAGTGGATGTCCTGGCAGACCGCTGCGATGGTTGGAACCAGCGTTGTGCTCCTGGCGCTGCTGGTCCTGGTGGAATCCAAGGTCCGTGAACCCATCATTCCGCTGAAGATCATCCGCGAACGCACCACTGCGCTGTCCATCGTGGCCTCGGTTGCCGTCGGCATTGCCATGTTCGGTTCCACCACCTTCCTGGGACAGTATTTCCAGATTGCCCGCGGCTACAGCCCCACGGAGGCCGGCCTGCTGATGCTGCCCATGATCGCCGGCAACCTGTTGGGATCCGTGGGCTCCGGCCAGCTGATCAGCCGGTTCGGCAAGTGGAAGCGGTACCTGATCGCCGGCACCCTGATGGTGATGGCCGGAACCGGGCTGGCTGGCACCATTGACCATGAAACCGACATGCTCCTGGTCAGCCTCTACATCTTCGTGCTTGGCCTGGGAATGGGCCTGCTCATGCAGAACCTCGTCCTGGCCGTCCAGAACACGGTCAAGGTTTCCGAAGTGGGATCGGCCAGTGCATCCATCGCGTTCTTCCGTACCGTTGGCGGCGCCGTGGGCGTCTCCGTCCTGGGCGCCGTGATGTCCAGCTCGGTCAGCAGCCGGGCGGCCGAGGGCCTACGGGCGGCCAACATTCCGGTGAGCGACGGCGGAGCCGGTGATTCGCTGGACATTGGCAGTTTGCCCGAAGCGGTCCAGGGCATCTTCCGTGCCGCGTACGGTGACGCCACCGCCACGATTTTCCAGATTGCCGCCGTCATTTCCGTGGTGGCGCTGATCGCGGTGCTCTTTATCAAGGAGAAGGTGCTGCGCCGCACCCTGGATATCCAGCCGACCGCCAAGATGCCCGCCGAGCCGGGCCTGGCCGGCGGATCCGAGATGCTGAACTCCGGTGCCATGTCCACTGTCCCCACGGCAGCGGCGGACACCCGGGGCAGCTCCGAAACCGGAACCGGCTCCCGATAGGCGCCCGCCGGCAGCCAGCTACTGCATGGTGAACCGGCGGGCCACCAGATTGCCTGCGGCCGGGACCTGGAAGAGCCGGGACAGCCCCGCGTTGCGGACCGCGAGCAGGCGGGGCGCCAGCGGCCGGCCGAGCATCATGTTCAGCTGGGCCTGAAGGGAAGCCACGACGGCGGCCCGGCGCCGGGTCCGCCCGTAGGCCGCCAGCTCCGCACCCACAGTGTCCCCGCGAAGCGATGCGGTGATGATCGGGGCCAGCTCGGCGGCATCCAGCCAACCGAGGTTCATGCCCTGCCCGCCGATCGGGCTCACCTCGTGGGCGGCATCGCCGATGAGCACGGTCCGGCCGCGCACCAGTTCACGCGCCAGGCCGGTGCGCACCGAGAAGGCGCTGAGCATGGTGTTGGTCTCCGGGTCCGGGCGAACCCCGGTGCGCTCGGCAACGAGGGCTGCCAGGTCCCCGGCCGTGGCCGCTCCCATCAGCGTGTCGGTGTGGGCGACCCAGCGACGGATGCCGCCGGGCAGCGGAAAGGACTCCACGATGCCCCCGGACTCCAGGTACAGCACGCCCACCGGGCCGTCACCGGTGGAATCCGCAAAGTCACCCATCAGATAGGTGTCCGGAAGTGCACGGGTCGGGCAGGGTGTCCCCAGCAGGGTACGCACAGGCGACCGGGCGCCGTCGGCTGCCACGATGATCCGGGCCGACGCCCCAAAGGCCGGGCCCGTATCAGCCTCATCCGCGCGTCCAGCCGCCGCCTCTGCCTCACCAGCGCGGCCGGTGGTGCCGCGCAGCAGCACCCGGCCGCCGTCGTCGTGCAGGCTGTCCACCCTCGCCCCGCGCACCAGCGCCTGCGGATCCAGTTCCCGCAGCCGGGCCTCCAGAATTGCCTCGGTCCGCAGCTGCGGCAGGGTCAGGACATACGGAAACCTGGAGGAGGCAGCGGAAAAATCCACCGCCGCCACGGGTCGGCCGCCGCTGCGGGCTTCACCGCGGCGGATCTGCACGCCTTCACTGCTCATCGTCTTAGCCACTCCGGCCTCCGCCAGCGCGGCCAGGGCCGGGGGATGGATGCCGATGGCCCGCGAGTGCGGGGACCTTTCCAGCCGCTGTTCCAGCACCTGGACGCTCACTCCGGCCTGGGCCAGCAGTACGGCGAGGAAGACGCCCACCGGTCCACCGCCCACCACCGCCACATCCGTGGCGGGCCGGGGAACGACGGCGGGTGGCAGCGGCAGCGCCGTCATCCCCGGTCTCCCGCCGCTGTGCGCATCAGCAGGTTCTG
This sequence comes from Arthrobacter citreus, assembly GCF_038405225.1. NCBI lineage: Bacteria > Bacillati > Actinomycetota > Actinomycetes > Micrococcales > Micrococcaceae > Arthrobacter > Arthrobacter citreus. Next base: position 2,816,812 of record NZ_CP151657.1, on the reverse strand, counting down.
CCAGGGGTGCTGCTGCAGGCACTGCCAGCCGGGCGGGGCGGCGGCCGCAAGCTCCTCCGCCGTGTAGCTGCGCCGGATGGAGGTGAGCCCGTCCTGGCGGATAAAGCTCCCCGGGAAAAACGGCAGGGTTCCGGCGGAAAACAGGGCGTAACCCCAGCGGCTACGCTCTATGTCGCAGTGCAGGCTCAACCGGCTGCCCAGCGCTTCAGAGTCGGCGAGCAGGGCGGAGAACTGCGCGCCGGTGAGGTGATGCAGCACATGGTTGGAGATAACGACGTCGTAGCTCCGTCCCTCTTCGACCAGCTCCGAACTAAAGGCCCGGCGGAAGGTGAGGCCGGGCAGGGCCGGGCGCGACGACGCAAACTGATGCGCCCGCGCGTCGGGATCTATCCCGGTAATGTCCAGCCGCAGGCCGTCCCGGCGCGCCCAGCGGGCCAGCATGCGCGGCACGTCGCCGCCGCCGGAACCTATGTCCAGCAGGGTGTTGGTGCGGTCGGAGCTGAACTGCGGACGCAGGTAACGGACGTAGTTGCGCCTCCATCCGGACACCACGGAATTGATCAGCCAGAACTGGGCGTAGGTTCGCCGCAGCTTCTCCGGATCACAGTCCGGCCGGTCCATTTCCTCCACGGCTGCGGGGTCCCGTGCGGTCAGGGACCGAAGGTGCGGCGGTGTGAGGCGCCGCGACAAGGGTCCCTGTGCCAGGGAGCCCCGTGCCGTGGAGCTGGGCACCGTGGAGGGTTTGCCGCTCACACGCCCGCCGGGGCCGGAACCGCTGTCCGGTCCGGTGCCTCCGCCGTTTCCCGTGCAGCTGTTTGCCTCTGCGCCGGATCCTGCGCCTCATCCGCAGCGTGCACTTCCGCCTGCTCGCCAGCGGCTGCCGGTCCGGGATTCACCGGACCGCCAACCCTGGTGAAGAGCCCGGTTTCAACGGTCAGCCCGGGACCGAAGGCCATGGAACAGATGCGCTCGTTACCGCCGTTGAAGGGCTGGTCCAGGATGTGCTTGAGCACAAACAGCACGGTGGCGCTGGACATGTTGCCCCAGTTGCGCAGGGTTTCGCGGGCCGGAACCAGCTGTTCCTCGGTCAGGTCGAGCTTGGCCTCCACCTTGTCCAGGATGCTCCGCCCGCCGGGGTGGATGGCCCAGTGCTCAATGTCCCGGTACGGCAGCCCGGCCACGGAGGGGTCGCGGGCGAGCAGCGGTTCCAGGGCGCCGACAATGTGGTCGTCGATGATGTGCGGAACATAGGTTCCCAGCACCATCTCGAATCCCTCATCTCCGATGTTCCAGGCCATGGATTCCTCGCCCACCGGGGTCAGCACGGTTTCGAAGTGATCCAGCTGAATACCGGGGGCGTTGCCGGGCAGGTCACGGGCGGTGATGACGGCTGCGGCGGCGCCGTCGGCAAAGAGCGAAGAGCCCATGATGGTGTCCGGATCATTGGACGTGCGCACATGCAGGGAACACAGCTCGGCGCTGACCACGAGCACCACCGCTTCAGGATCGGCATCGCAGAAGGACTTTGCTGCCCGCATCGCCGGGAATGCGGCGTAACAGCCCATGAACCCCAGGTGGAACCGCTGCACTGAGGCGTTCAGGCCCAGTGCCCGGACCACCTTGTAATCCGGACCGGGGTTGAAGAATCCGGTGCAGGAGACGGTGATGACGTGCGTAATGTCCCCGGGGCCGATGCCCTCACAAGCGTCGACGGCTTTTTGGGCTGATTCAATGAAGAGTTTGGTGGCTTCAGTGGCGAAAATATCGTTTCGGGTTTTGGTGCTGGGGCTGAGCATCTTCCCGGAGGCTGAGTCAAAAAATACGGGGTTTTCCGACCGGTGCGTCAGGGAAAGTTCTTCAAGAGCGGTGCGTCGGGTGTCGATGGCCGCTGAATTGAAGCATGTGCTAACGAGCCTTTGTCCCAGCCTGGTGAGGCCGGGCTGGGCGGCGAATACATCCCGTGCTTCGGTTTGGACCAGCACGGTGGGCGGAACAGCAATTTCCAGTGATCTGAGGGTAACCGTCATAGTCCATTCTTAGGGGAATGTTCTGTAGGACACAATGCCCGGGTTCGCCGTGAAGTACCCGGCGGCACCGGGAGCGGCCGTCAGAGCCCTGCACGCCATTGTCTAAATAATGTACGGCGCGCCGTGTACCGGGAAGCGTTGAACAGGCCAGGTTATGCGGCCATACTCTAACCATCATCAGCTGCCCCGGCAGTTTTTGGTGCTTACATGCAGTGTCAACGGAGACATCTTCAGGAGCATCCAATGAGTACAGAAATTCCACGGCAGGGCAGAGCGCGGACAGGCAGCGGCAGGGAAGCGGCTCCCGAAGGGCTGAAGAAAGTAGTTGCGGCCTCCATGGCCGGGACGGTAGTCGAGTGGTACGAGTTTTTCCTCTATGCAGCGGCTTCGACGCTGGTTTTCGCGAAACTGTTTTTCCCCAATGCGAACACCGAACTGGACGGCATCATCGCCGCCTTCGTGACCTACGCCGTCGGCTTTGTCGCACGGCCCATCGGTGGAATCGTGTTTGGGCACTTCGGTGACAAACTCGGCCGGAAAAAGCTGCTCCAGCTCAGCATCATCCTGGTGGGCGTTTCCACGTTCCTCATGGGATGCCTGCCGGGATTCAACGAGCTGGGGTACTGGGCTCCGGGTTTGCTGGTGCTGCTGCGTTTCATCCAGGGCTTCGCCGTGGGCGGCGAGTGGGGTGGCGCCGTGCTGCTGGTGGCGGAACACAGTCCCAATAAGTCGCGCGGCTTCTGGTCCAGCTGGCCGCAGTCAGCGGTGCCCATGGGCAACCTGCTCGCCACCGGTGTGCTGTTCATCCTCTCTTCCACCCTGTCCGAAGCCGCGTTTTTGGGCTGGGGCTGGCGCGTGGCGTTCTGGCTCTCCGCGGTGATCGTGCTGGTGGGGTACTACATCAGGACCAAGGTCAGCGACGCACCCATCTTCTTGGAGGCCCAGAAAGAAGTTGAGCAGGAGGCCAAGGGGTACGGGGTTCTCGAAGTCTTCAAGCGGTACCCCCGCGGCGTCTTCACCGCCATGGGACTGCGGTTTGCCGAGAACATCCTGTACTACCTCGTCGTGACCTTCTCCATCACCTACCTCCGTCTCGTGGTCGAGGTGGATACGTCACGGATTCTGCTGCTGCTGCTTGTTGCCCACTTCATCCACTTCTTGGCGGTGCCGATGGTGGGCCGCATGTCGGACCGGCTGGGACGGCGTCCGGTGTACCTTGCCGGAGCACTCCTGGGCGCCACGTGGGGCTTTTTTGCCTTCCCCATGATGGATACCGGTAATGACCTGATGATTCTGGCGGCCGTGACGATCGGGCTGTTGTTCCACGCGCTGATGTATGCCGGGCAGCCGGCCATTATGGCGGAAATGTTTCCCACCCGGATGCGCTATTCCGGTGTTTCCCTGGGGTACCAGGTGACGTCGATCGTCGCCGGTTCGCTGGCTCCAATCATTGCGAGTTCGTTGCTGGAGCGGTACAACTCCTCCACACCGGTGGCGATCTACCTGCTCATTGCCTGTGCCGTCACTGCGGTTTCCGTGCTGGTGCTGCGGGAAACCAACGGCATTTCCCTGCAGGATGTGGACGCCGCTGATGCCCAGGGAACGGCGGACCTGCTGGCGGCCTCCAAGAGTGCCGAGGCCAAGCGTGCCGAGTCCTCCGGCGCTGAGGCCTCGGAGAATGAGGCCTCCGGGACCTCCCGGGCGGCCACCAGGAGGAACCGAAAGTAGCAGGCACTCCGCTGTGAAGGCACTGCGGCGGAGTGCCAGTCAGAATTTTCGCAACCTGCGCCCCGCAGGTGCCGGACAAACAAGGGAGTTGGATCATGGCTGCAGTGGGATGGATTGGCCTGGGAAACATGGGCGGCTACATGTCGGCCAACTTGGTGAAAGCCGGGCACACGGTCCGCGGCTACGACCTGAATCCGGCGGCGGTAGCCGCCGCGCAGGAGCGCGGAGTGCAACCCGTGGACAGCATTGCCGACGCCGTAACCGGTGCCGATGTCGTCTTCACCATGCTTCCCAAGGGCGAGCATGCCCGGGCGGTGTATCTGGGGGATGGCGGGGTACTGGCATCCGCTGACACCCGAACCCTGCTGGTGGATTCGTCCACCATTGACGTTGAATCGGCCCAGGAACTGCACAACGCAGCCGCTGCCGGCGGCTACCGTTTTGTCGATGCCCCCGTTTCCGGCGGAATCAGCGGTGCCGAGGCAGGCACCCTGACGTTCATGGTTGGCGGCGAAGCGGACGCTGTCCGGGATGCCGCCGGGTACATCGAGCCAATGGCGGGCAACATCATTCCCACCGGCGGAGCCACCACCGGCCAGGCGGCGAAAATCTGCAACAACCTGATGCTGTTTATCAATCTTGCCGGCGCTGCCGAGGGCGCCGTCCTGGCCGACCGTCTGGGGCTGGACAAGCAGGTGTTCTGGAATATTGCGTCGGTGTCCTCCGGCGACAGCTGGGCGCTGCGCACCTGGTACCCCATTCCCGGCGTCGTGCCCTCCGCCGCATCCAACCGTGACTTCGCTCCAACGTTTACCGCCGAACTGGCCAACAAGGACATCAACCTGGCCATCGCAGCTGCCAGGGACACCGGAACTCCACTGGAAATCGGCGAACACGTCCAACAGCTTTTCCAGCGCCTGGTGGATGCCGGCCTGTCCGCCAAGGACTGCTCCATGATTGTCCAGCTGGTGGATGGAACCCTGGCGGCGGAGACCCGCACCTGAGCCTTGGATCATTCCGGGAGCTATTCGGCGGAGTTCTCCGTGCCGGCACCGGCAGGCTTGAGCAGGTCCTTTTCCAGGACCAAATCCACCGAAAGCGTCTTGTAGCCCTCGCTTTCGAAGAGCACGGTGACGGTGCCGTCGTCGTAACTCATCACCATGCCCGGACCCCACTCGCGGTGGGCCACTGGCGACTGCAGCGGGAAGGGTCTCGGCCCCTGCTCCTCGACGGGCTCCGGCGCGGTGTCCGCCTGCGCCGCGGCTTTCTCACAGTTGTCGCAGTTTCCGCAGGGCGCCCCGAGCTGCTCGCCGAAATAGCCCAGCAGGAATTCCCTGCGGCAGCCGGTGGTCTCGGCATACTGGCGGGCCATATCCACGCGCGACTGGTCGATGTGCTCCCGCCGCTGGGCAAAGGCAACGGCAGCATCAACGGCGTCCTCCGGGCCCATGGTCCCCGCCCGGTAGACGCCGGAATCCTCCGTCACGGCGCCCGATTCCCGGAGCAGGTTCAGCAGCCCGCCCAATTTCCGTGAACTGACGCCCAGGTCGGCGCGCAGCTCGGCGGCGGTGGCGCCGCCGTCGCGCGCCCGCAGGACAGCCAGCAGCTGCGCAAGCCCGTCGGCATCCGGAGTTTTGCTGGCAAAAAACCGGCGCAGCCCCAGATCCTCCGGCCGGTAGTGCAGGACGGCGTGGGCCGGCTTGCCGTCCCGGCCGCCGCGGCCAATCTCCTGGTAATAGCTGTCGATGGAGTCTGGAATCGCGGCGTGCACCACAAACCGGACATTCGGCTTATCGATCCCCATGCCGAAGGCACTGGTGGCGGCCACCACGTCCACGTCGTCGTCCAGGAATTTCCGGTGCACCTCCCCGCGGTCCCGGGCCCGCCGGGATGAATGGTAGGACTCGGCGCGCAGGCCCCGTTCTTCCAGCCCTGCGGCGTACTCCTCGGTTTCACGCCGGGTGGCCACGTACAGCAGTCCCGGGCCGGGCAACTCCGGCACCGATTCCAGGACCGCGCGGTGCTTGTCATCGGCCGAAACATGCATCTGCACGGCCAGGTGCAGGTTGGGCCGATCGAACCCGTGGGCCAGGACCAGCGGGTCCCGCAGGTTCAGCGAGGTGATAATTTCGCTGCGCACGGGAGGTGCGGCAGTGGCGGTCAGGGCCAGGACCGGACGCCCCAGGGCCTGGACCAAGGTGCCGAGCTGCAGATAATCGGGCCTGAAGTCGTGGCCCCAGGAAGAAACGCAGTGTGCCTCGTCAATGACAAGGAGGGAAACGTCCAAAGCTGCGAGCCGCTCCGAGACGTCCTCCCGGGCCAGCTGTTCAGGGGCGAGGAACAGGAACTTGGCCCGCACCGCTTCGTCCGGGTTCTGCGCCGCAGCCCAGGCTTCATCGATGGCCCCCTGTGCCTGCGTGGAATTCAGCACCCAGGCACGGCCGCGGCCGGCGGCTTCGTTGATGGCGTCCGCCTGGTCGCGCTGCAGGGCTATCAGCGGAGAAACGACGACGGCGACACCGGGAAGCGTCAGTGCAGGCACCTGATAGATGCCCGACTTTCCGTAACCGGTGGGCATCACGCAAAGCGCGTCCCGCCCGCCGGCGACGGCTTCCATTGCTTCCAGTTGTCCGTTCCGAAAATTGTCCCAACCGAAGATATCGGCGGCGGTCCTTAACAGATCTTGGCGGCTGATGGTCATGGAACCCCTTTGTGGTGCGGCGGCCGTCCCATCGGCCGCAGATAATACTAAGCCTACTGATGATACTGCCGGGAGTGATACTGCGGCGAGGCGGCAGATCCGCGCGGCCGGGTTGAGACGTACCACTGGCGGCACAGCAGAACCACCACTGCCAGTTCCACGGCGCCGCCGCCGTAATAGAGGATCATCGCACCGGCTTCCCCTGCCGCCTGCGGCACCCCGGGCGGCGGCTGCGCGTACAGGGTTTTGGTGAGGATGTTGTGGCTGGCCGTCGCGCCGATCAGAACGGCGGCGCGGAACCCGAATCCGACACGGTGCGGCATCGGATCCCGGCCCACCAGCACCGCGGTGTACAGGTAGCCGGCCGCGGCCAGGTGGAAGGTCACCAGCCAGTGGACGGGCATCGAAGCCTGCATGGCGGCAAAAACGCCGGTACGGAACATCACCACCATGCCGCCGACATTCAGTACGGCGGCCGTGAGCGGAAAGGTCAAGACCCGCAGCGGCCGGCTGCGCAGCACCCCGGCCAAGCGCCGGGCCGGCACCACGTCAAGGGTCCGCAGCGCCAGCGACACCGGGCGGGACAGCACCAGCAGAAGCGGTCCCAGCATTCCGGCCAGCACATGGGCCACGGCCAGGACAGCGAAATCCTCATGGCTTTGCGCAGCCAGCGGGTTCAGGACGGTGGCGAGGACAGCAACCACTCCTGCTGTGAAAAGCAGCGCCCGGTGCACCGGCCAGCCTCGGGACCGGGAAGAAAGGGCCCCGGCCCAATAGGCGGCCGCAGCCGCGGCGGCGGGAATCAGGAACACCAGCTCTGCGCCGGAGCCGCCCTGCTCGTGGCCGTGCACTTTAGACTCCGGCCGGAGCTGCCGCGTCGTGCCGGGTCCGGTACAGCAGCGCAGCTCCGGCGAGGATCATCAGGACAGCAGCCGCATTCCACAGCAGGTCATAGGGCAGCAGCGGCACGTTGTAGCGGATCTGGTGCAGGCCCATCAGTTTGTGCTGGACGGTTCCGTCATAGAGCTGGAACGCGCCGGTGCCGAGCAGGACGGCCCCGGCCCAGCGGGCGGGCAGCAGGATGGCCCGCCGGCGCAGGTCAGCGAAGAGGAAAAGCCCCGCCACAACGGCAAACCAGCCGAAGGCGTGGAACAGGCCGTCGGAAAAGAGTCCGACGGCGGTGGTGGACTTGTCGTAGAAATGGTGCCACTGCAGCAGCTGGTGAAAAACGACTTCGTCCACGAAGGCCGCAATCCCAATTCCCACCAGTACCCCGGAGAGAACATTGCGGCGGCGCGGACGGACTGGGGATCTGCTGGACGTGCTCATCCAGAGAAGATAGCACTGCCTCCGCGGCATGTGCACGGGGTCTGCCATCGTCATCCCGGGTGCCGGCGGCTGGCGCGGTGCGCACGCGGTGTACCACCATGGGGCCATGTGGATGGGCACTCTTGAATTCGACCTGCTCCTGGGAGACGTGCACTCGCTCAAGGAAAAGCGATCCGTCATTCGTCCGATCATGGCCGAGATCCGGCGCAAATATGAGGTATCCGTGGCGGAGGCGGGTCAGCCGGAACTGCACCGGCGGGCGGAAATTGGTGTGGGGCTGGTGTCCGCCTCCAGCGGCCACATCACTGAGGTGCTGGACGCCGTCGAACGGCTGGTGGCCGCCCGCCCCGAGACCGAGCTGCTTAGTTCCCGCCGGAGGGTGTTCTCCAGTGATGACTTCTGACTCCGCTGGCAGCATCCGATGCTGCTGCGGAGGACTCTGGGGATAGTGCGGCCGGCTGGATGGGCTGGATCGGCTGGATCCGCAGCAGGAGCAGCGCCGTGCCAACACCCCAAAGGTTCAGGGAGTCAAAGGCAATGCGTTCGGTAAGCCCAAGACCCAGGCCAGGTACGGCGGGCTGTCCTCCCACAGCGGTGATGAACAGGGCAAACCCGACAACGGAGACCAGCAGGACTGCCGCGGTGAGTCCGGCGACAGCCCGGTATTCGGATTTGCTGCGCACGGCGAGGATGAGAAGGCCCATTCCGCACCACTGGAAAACAGCCTGCAGCAGGGCTGCGGCGTTGTGGCCGTCGGGGTGCAGATCCAAGGGGAGGATCCCAACTGCTGCCAGCAGCAGTCCTCCCACGGCCAGGAAACCCAAGGCGATCCGGCCCAGGCGGAGGTTGGGCCATGCCGACCACAGCAGTGCGCAGCCGGCGGCAAGGAGCAGTCCGTTGCCCACCGTTGATGCGTTGGCCATGAGGTGCCACGGTGAGCATATGCCGCGCTCCACGCGCGTCCCGGCGTCGTACATCCCGCAGGCGGTGACCCCAAGGTCACTGATGAGGTTCTGCGACCAGGAGTACTTCTGCGGCCACTGCAGCGCCGCGGCGATCTGCGCCGGATAAACCATGGCGCATAAAATCCAGCACAGGGCCCCCCACCTGATTTTTGTCATGAGCCGAGCGTACATTTTGGAGCGCTGCGAACCGTTTTGTGTCGACGGTCCGGAGCGGTACGCCCGCTACCTCTGCTGGGACTCCTGCTCGGGTGCGGAAACCCGAAATAGTTGTGCTTTCCGGACGCCTTGGAGGGCCAGCAGCGCCGCCGCTGACGACACCCCAATCAGGAGCATGAAGGGGGCAATAAAGCCCAGATTACGCAGCTGCACTTCCAGGGGGCGTGTGTCAGGCTGGACGGGCAGGCCGGTTTCCGGATCCATCGTTACCGTGTACCCGTAGTCAGGAATTGAACCGTCCTCCAAGGCTCCGCCGAGCCACAGGAAACCGATGCCGATCAGAATGCCGGTGAATATCCACGCGGCCAGGAAAGGGCTGTTCCGCCGCCGCGGCTGGGGATAGTTGACCGGGGCGCCGCCGTCCTCCGGAGGGAACGCTTCTGAGGAATAAGTATGTTCGCTCCCGGCCGGAGCACCGACTTCGCGGATGCGCACGCCGCCGCTCCACCCTTGCCCGGATTCGGCCCTTCTCCTGTTGTCCATGTCGGCACCCTAGCCCGTTACCAAAGCCGGTTGGGTTGCGACCCACCGGGGGCAGGCGGGAGCCCTTGTCTTTCCTCTCGATTATCGATAGATTCTTTCTGTTGCTCGGTCGCAGTGGAACGGTAAGTCCTGCGGATGGCCGGCAAGTAGCCGGCGAGTATCGGGAAGAAGGAACTGCCATGGGAAAACTGACCATCCTCGCGCTGCGCATCGTGATGGCGGTGGTACTGGCCGGAACACTGTTCGTGCAGGCCGTCATGGTGCCGCTGCTCGCCATTGACCTGGGCGAAGCGGGTCCGGCTGCCGAGGCCGTGCGTCTTCCGGTGATCGTGATCGTTGTCCTGGGGCTCATTGCGGTGCAGGTCGTTCTGGTGTGTGTCTGGTGCCTGCTCACCATGGCGCGCCGGGGAACCGTCTTTTCGCCGGCGGCGTTCCGCTACGTCGATGTTGTCATCGCAGCCGTTTCCGCCGCTGCACTGCTGTTGTTTGGGCTCGGCGCAGTCCTGGCCCCGGGAGAAGGTGTTGCTCCCGGCGTCGTGCTGCTGATTGGCGGGGCAGGGGTGGCGGTTGCCGGAGTGGCGCTGATTGTCCTGGTGCTGAGGGCGCTGCTGGCCCAGGCGGTGGCCATCGATGCCGAAGCGTCCCACCTGCGCACCGAGCTGAACGAGGTTATTTGATGCCCATCATCGTTGACATTGACGTTATGGTGGCGAAGCGCAAAATGCCGGTGGGCGTGCTGGCCGAACGGATCGGCATTACCCCCGCCAACCTGGCGGTCCTGAAGAACGGGCGTGCCAAAGCCGTCCGGTTTACCACCCTGGCTGCGCTGTGCGAAGTGCTGGAGTGCCAGCCTGGAGACCTGCTGCGCTGGGAGCCCGGCGACGAGGACGAAGCGGACGACGCCGGAGTGCTGAGCAGTGCCGAAGGTGCGGCCACAGTTGACCGCACCCACGGGCGATAGGGAACAATGGCCGGGTGAGTCTTCCCCCGGTACAGCCCAAAGAATCAAAGCCCGAACCAACGTCCTCCCAGAAGGCCGCCCAACTGGCCACCGACCGTGTCTGCGCTTTGATTGCCGCGGAGCTCGGGGTTGCGGCCTGGCAGGTGCGAGCCGCCGTCGATCTGCTGGACGCGGGCTCCACTGTGCCCTTCATTGCCCGCTACCGCAAGGAAGCCACGGGCACGCTCGACGATACGCAGCTGCGTGAACTCGATGACCGGCTGCGGTACCTGCGCGAACTGGAGGAACGGCGGGCAGCGGTCCGGGAAGCCATCGACAGCCAGGGCAAGCTGACCCCGGCGCTGGAAGCGGCACTTGATGCTGCCGAAACCAAGTCCCGGCTCGAAGACATTTACCTGCCCTACAAGACCAAACGCCGAACCAAAGCCCAGATTGCCCGTGAGGCCGGCCTGGAGCCGCTGGCCGAAGCACTGCTGGCCAACCCCCAGCTGGAGCCGGAGCGTGCCGCCGCCGGATATCGAAATGACACTGTTCCGGATGCCGCGGAGGCGCTCGCCGGAGCACGCGCCATCCTGATTGAACGGGCAGGGCAGGATGCGGACCTGCTCACCGAACAGCGCGAGCGGCTGTGGAAGCAGGGCCGGATGCGTTCACGGGTGAAAGCGGGCAAGGAAGCTGAAGGCCAGAAGTTTGCCGATTACTTTGATTTTGCGCAGTCACCATCGGGAATGCCCTCACACCGGGTCCTGGCCCTGCTGCGCGGAGAGAAGGAAGGCATCCTGGACCTGGACCTTGCGGAGGCGGACCCGGCTGACGCCGCGGCGCTTGCCGCCGCCCGGCAGAAGTACGAACGGGCGGTGGCGGCAAGTCTGGGCATCGCGGACCGCGGCCGGCCGGCGGACGCGTGGTTGCTGCAGACTGCGCAGCTGGCGTGGCGGCGGATTCTGGCCAAACTCTCCATCGACCTGCGCGTGCGGCTGTTCACCTCGGCCGAAGAAGAAGCAGTCCGGGTGTTCGCCGCGAATCTCCGCGATGTCCTGCTGGCAGCCCCGGCCGGCAACCGCGCAACACTGGGCCTGGACCCGGGCCTGCGCACCGGAGTGAAGGTGGCCGTCGTGGACGGCACCGGACAGCCGGTGGCCACCGACACCATTTATCCGCACGCCCCCGCCCGCAAATGGGACGAAGCTCTGTCCCGGCTGGCCGCACTGGTGCAGGAGCACGGTGTGGATCTCATTGCGATTGGCAACGGCACCGCGTCGCGCGAAACCGACAAATTGGCCACCGAACTGATCCGGCTGCTTCCGCAGGCAGGCCTGCAGAAACTTGTGGTCTCCGAAGCTGGCGCATCAGTCTATTCGGCGTCGGCCCTGGCCTCGTCCGAACTGCCGGGCATGGATGTTTCGCTGCGCGGCGCGGTGTCCATCGCGCGCCGGTTGCAGGATCCGCTCGCCGAGCTGGTGAAGATTGATCCGAAGTCGATCGGTGTGGGTCAGTACCAGCACGACGTCGGAGCGGCCAAGCTGGAACGGTCACTGAACGCGGTGATTGAGGACTGCGTCAACGCCGTGGGCGTGGACGTGAACACGGCGTCGCCGGCACTGTTGACGCGGGTCGCCGGCGTCGGTCCACTGCTGAGCGAGAACATTGTGGCCTTCCGTAACGAGAACGGCCCCTTCGCCCGGCGTGCGGACCTCAAGAAGGTGCCCCGCCTCGGCGCCAAGGCGTTTGAGCAGTGCGCAGGCTTCCTGCGGGTGACGGCAGGCTCCGAGCCGCTGGATGCATCGAGCGTGCACCCGGAGTCCTACGGCATTGCCCGCCGCATCCTCGCCGCAGCGGGGGCGGAGATGAGTCCGGCCGGAGCAGCGCTGGATACCCTGGAACCGTCGGCTTTCGTGGACGAGTCAGCCGGGTTGCCGACCATCCTGGACATCGTGGCCGAGCTGCGCAAACCCGGGCGTGATCCGCGTCCGGCCTTCCGCACGGCCACGTTTTCCGAAGGGGTCGAAAAAATCAGTGACCTCCGCGCCGGGATGGTGCTGGACGGCGTAGTCACCAATGTGGCGGCCTTCGGGGCTTTTGTGGACGTGGGCGTGCACCAGGACGGACTGGTGCACATTTCCGCCATGTCCAGCACTTTCATCTCCGACCCGCGCGACGTCGTGAAGTCCGGTCAGGTGGTCAAGGTCCGGGTGCTGGAGGCTGATCCGGAACGCAAGCGCATTTCCCTCACGCTGCGCTTGGACGAGGACGCAGCCGCTCCCCGGGAGCCGCGGACGCCGCGGAAGGACCGGAACGGCCGGAATGACCGAAATGACAGGAACGAGCGGAACAACCGGAATATGGGACAGAACGCCGCAAAGAACCTTCCTGCAAAGGGATCCGATGCCAACAGCTCCGGCAAGGGCGCGGCGCCCGCGCGCAGCGCCAAAGCGGGCAGTCCGGCGCCGGGCAACAACCGGCGCCGTCCGCCAGCTGCCGCCCCGGCGCAGGGGCCGATGGCCGAGGCGCTGCGCCGGGCCGGACTGGTCTAGCGCCGGCCTGGTCTAGCGGCGGACTGGTCTAGGGCGGGAGCTTAGCCGTCCGCGGACTCTGGTTCATTCAAGGCATCCTCGGGCGCTGATCCCCGGCCGCCATCCGCCCCTGAACCGTTCGAGGCGCTCGAAGGGTTCAGGCTGCCGGAATCAGCGGTGCCGCCGGAATGGCCGGCGGGAACGGTGCCGCCCGGAGACGTGCCCTGAGCATCGCGGATGTTCGAGGCACTGTCCGGTGACGAGCCGGGCCGGCGCGGATCGCCGGTGGGTTCGGGCTGCGGTGCGCTGGGGCCCAGGGGATCCTCGTCGGTGTTGGCGGGGCCGGTGGGTTCAGTGGTCATGGGAGATCCTCTCGAAATGTCTTCTCGAAGCAATTTTTCGACAGTACCACCGGCCTGCGGGGTGGCCGGGCCCCGCGGATCAGAGCGGCTGCACGGGACTGGCCACCCCGGTGCTCGACGGCATGAGGTTCCAGGTTTGGAGCCGGCCACACATCCCGTACACGGGATCCGGGGACGTGGGCGCCGCGGAGCGGACGACGGCGTTGAGCAGGTGGCTGCCATCGGCCCGGGCCAACTGCTCCAGATGTTCCACGCTCTGCCGGGCCTGTGCCAGGGGACCATTGTGGACGAGCGTGCTCCACGTGGCCACTTTGTCCTGCACCAGGGCGGCGGCCTGCCGGTAGAGGTGTTCCATGGCCTGTGGCCCTTCCTCCTCCACCCGGTCCCGCAGGGTGAGGAAGCCTTCCATTGCGAGGTCCCGGCGGGCTATCACGGCAGCTTCCCGGGACTCCACGGAGCCCCCGGGAGGAAGCGTCGCCGCGTCCCGGTACCTCTGCGGATCATCGAGGTATGGCTCCGGAAACGTAAGGACGGCGTCACCGTTTTCCGGGAGCCCGGAGTTGCCCATCACGGCAACAATCTCCAGGGCGCCGTCGTCGTTAATCAGTCGGTGAACTGTCCCAGGGGTGAACCACAGCACTGTCCCCGGGGTGAGGGAGTGCTCCTCAAATCCGGCAGAGCTCAGCGTTTGGACCCGCCCGCGGCCACCCACCACTACATAGCTTTCAGTGGTGGCGGTATGCAGATGCGGGCTGCCTCCGCACTGGCCGTCCACGGCATCCCACGTGTAAACATTGATGCGCGTGACGCCGGTGCCGCCGGGAAAGCCCGCCGGAGCGCCGCCGGAATCCTTCAGCATCAGCGCCCCGCTGACGTTGACACGCCGAGCAGCTGGAGACTGGCCGCAGCTAACTGCTCCGACCCTTCCACGCCCCGGTCCTCGTCCGCAATGACCACGGCGTACTCATAGGACAGGCTGTGGCCCGGCTCGAAGGTGAATTCCGTCGAGTAGTACGGAGACGGGCTGACGACGGCGAAGATTCCGGTGCGGACAAACCACTCGGTGTTCTCCCCGCCGGGATAGGAGTTGTGTGGAGAATCGACGAACACCAGGGTGGATGCCCCGCCCTCGCCGTCGTGCTGGCCGCTGAAAGCCATCCACGGTGCTCGGATTCCGTTGAGATCGTCCCCGCCGGTCCGGCCGGGAATGTAGACGGAACCGCCGGTGAAGGACCGGGGTCCCCGCCAGAACAACCCGCCGTAGCCGGCATTTTCGCGGCCCTTCGTGGTGGGGCTTCCCATCACGATCTCCGCGCCGGAAACATTTGTGAAGTTGGTGGCATAGGTCAGCGCCCACGCCCGCTCGCCGTGCTCGCCATCAAGGACCTCCACGGCAAACCGACGCTCCTCGCGGACCCACAGTTCGCCGGCCTGGGTGATCCACTCCAAGCTTTCCACCACGGTGATGCGCTCTGGGGTGACTTCCAGCGAGGTGAACTCCACGTGGTTGGTGGATCCGTTGTTTTCCAGCTGCTCATAGCCGCGGCCGCGGTTATAGGTTGGCCCGCCCCAGAAATTCTCGGTTCCGACGTTGGGCAGCGACCAGGCCATCCCCTTGTGCCAGAGGTGATCATGGGGGCGGTAGGTGCTGACTTCCTTGCCGCCAAGCGTGGTCAGGGGGTGGAAATAGGGGCGGGGCGATTCAAACTGAGGATCCCAGGGGCCGTAGACGTACCGGAAAATGTCCTGGCCGTCGAAAGCCACCCGCAAACTGCGTCCGTGCTCGTGGTCCAGGGACAGTCCCGGGCGTCCCGGCTCGGTGAGGGGGGAGTGGTGCTGGCTCATTAGTGGCTCTCTTTCACGTCTGCCCACGGGGCGGAGTTGCCATCCATGGCCCCATAGAAGGGGGAGTTCTTGTCGATCGATCCGCGGGAGACCGGCTTGCGGGTAAACGCGGAGGCGTAGATGGCAGCTATGAGGTCCATGGTCATCCGGGAATCCGTGCTGGTAACGGGCGGTACGCCGCCGGACTCAAGGGCGTCGAAGATGGCGGCAAACTGGGACGAGTGCCCGGACGCCCGTCCCGTTAAGCCCTCTTTCCACTGCCGTTCCAGATCCTCATGGCCCGGTGCGGGGGAGAGGGACCAGCTGTCATCCGAATAGCCGTACAGGTGCTCGAGCTCCACCGTCGCTCCACTGAAATCGAAGCGGAGGTAGCTGGTCTCCTTGGGCGCCAGGAGGCTGTTGATGATGGTGGCAACCGCGCCGTTTTCAAAGCTGACAATCGCAGCGGAAAAGTCTTCGGTGTTGGTGGGAAGAGCCTGCCGGGCAGCAACTGCCGTCACCTCGCTCCAGTTCCCCAACAGGGACAGCAGGAGGTCGAACTGATGGATCCCGTGGCCCATGGTCGGCCCACCGCCTTCCACCAGCCACTGTCCCCGCCACGGAAGGTCAAAGTAGCTGTCGGGCCGGTACCAGAGGGTGTTGCAGATTGCGGCCAGCGGACGGCCGAGGTCATCTCCACTCATCAGGCGCTTGAGGTTCTCCGCTCCCGATCCAAAGCGGTGCTGGAAAACGGTGGCAAAGAAGGCCTCCGAGGCCGCCTCAGCCGCCGCAATCTCATCCATGTCCGCCAGGGTCAACGCCGGCGGCTTTTCCGACAGCACGTTCACGTTGCTGCCCAGCGCTTCAATGGCCTGATCCTTGTGGAAACCCGGCGGGGTGCACAAATGGACCAAATCCAGGTCCTGCGCTGCCAGCAGTTCAGTGAGCGAGGAATACCGGTTTTCAATGTTCCATTCATCGCAGAAAGCTGCCAGCCGGCCGGGATCAACATCAACCGCGGCCACCACCTGCGCCCGGCCGCTCAGAGTGGCCATGCTCTTGGCGTGCGCCTGGGCGATGCCGCCGGTACCAACAATTGCGGTGCGGAAAAGACGTGTCATAGGAAAAGGCTCCAGGGAAAGGAAGTAGGAAGTGGGAAGGTAGGCAGAAGTGGGAAGGCCGGAACAGGGAAGGAATCGCGAAAACGGGACTGGCCGAAAGAGCCAGAAACCGGTGGAGCTATTGCAGGCCCTCCAGGTAAGCCACCACCGTCTTGGCGCCTTCCTGCGGGCTCTGGCTGCCAAAGAGGACTTCGTTGCCGATTCGGGTGAACTCGGTGCTGAAGTCGGAGGCGTTGGCGGGTGTCACCTGCGGAGGTGTCACAACCTCCTCCTGCATGGTTGCTGCAAACTCCAGCGACATGGTGCCCGTGGGGGTCAGCTGCGGCTTCAGGGCTTCCTGGATGCTGGGAATGGCCGGCACTCCTCGTTCGACCTTGAGGATGGAGGCAGCGTCTTCGTCGTTGATCAGGAAGTTCACAAACTTGGCGGCTTCTTCCGGATGCTCGGTCCGGGAGGAAATGGACCAGTACATGGAGGCCTTGTTCACCATGTTCTGTGGCTCGCCCTCTTCCTGGGCGGGCAGGCGCAGGAGCTTCAGATCGGATCCGCTGGCGTCCACGAACGCCTGGATCTGGGTATGGAACTGCAGGTGGAAGGCACTCTTGTTGGTACCGAACAGCGACTGCTCAATGTTCCCTGTGCTTTCTGCCTGGGTGGAAGCGGCAGGCGTTGCTCCGGTCTCCATGAGTTCAAGGGCCGTCTCAAAGTATTTTTCGACCGTTTCGGTGCTGACAGGGGTTTCCCCGTCGCGGGGATACACCTCTTCGCCGTTTTGGCGTGCGAAGGTTCCCAGCTCCGCGGCCTGGGTGCCGAAGAAGTCGAATCCGTACACGCCCTCGCTGCCGAGTTTTTCGCTAACCTGGGCAGCCATGTCAAACATGTCGTCCCAGGTCCAGGTGGTGTCATCAGGCATTTGAAGTCCGGCCTGTTCCAGGATGGCGGGGTTCACGCCAACGGAGAAGATGCCCACACCAACCGGGACTCCAGCCAGGGCGCCGCCCTTGACTTCGCCGGTCTGGAGGACTTCCGGCTCCATCTCGGAAAGATCCAGGATGTCTTCCTGGGTTGTGAGATCCAGCAGGGCATTACGCTCGCCGTAGGCAGCGATGCGGGTTTCATCCATCTGGATGACGTCGGGGGCGTCGCCGCCGGCGGTGGAGGTTGCCAGCTTGTCCCAGTAGCCTTCCCAACCGCCCCAGTCACCCTTGATGGTGATGCCGGGGTTTTCCTCTTCGAATTTGTCGATGACCTGTTCAGTGAGCTGGGCCCGGGCATCGGCTCCCCACCAGGTGAAGGTGAGTTCCACGTCGCCGCCGTCGGCGGACTCGGAACCGGAGCCGCCTCCGCACGCGGTCAGCGTCAGGGCAAGGCAGGCAGCGGCAGCCGCCAGGGAGCGGAAGCGCCGCGCGTTGCCGCTGCGGTGCTGTTCGGTGGGGCGAATCGGATGTCGGGGCATGGCAGTACCTCTCCGTTGACGTGCAGGCAGGGGGCGTCGTTGCTTCCTGTCAGCGGAAAGTCGCCGCGAACCCGGACGGGAATTTGGAATCCCGGGGCCTTGGAAAGCGTCTTCCGCTGCGCCTACCCTTGTACAGATCGGATGTGGTGTCAATCACATGAAGCGTCTGTTTCATGCTCTTTTCCGCCTGGTCAGGTGCACGCCGAAGGGCCGGGAACGTGAATGTTCCCGGCCCTCACAGTGTTCTGTTTCCGTCATGGAGGCGGCGCACAAGGCGGTGTTTGCCTAGCGCGGGCGCTGGCGCTGGTGCTGACTTTGACGACGGCCGCCCACCAGCTCGAATAAGGCCCAGCTCTGGTAAGGCCCAGCTCTGGTAAGCCCAGCTCTGATTAGGCGCCGGCGATCAGTTTCCCCAACATGGATGAGTTCAGGCTCTCCAGCAGCTCGCGTGGGTTCTCCCAGACTTCTTCGGCGCCGGCGTCGCGGAGTTCCGCTTCACTCGTACCACCGCAAAGCAAGCCGATGGTGGGGATTTCCAGCGCAGCGGCTGCCTTCACATCCCACACTGAATCTCCAACGAACACCGTGTCCTGGGCGGTCAGTCCGGAGGAATCCAGTGCCGCCTGCAGAATTTCGGGTGAGGGTTTTGACTCCGTGGCATCCGATGAACTGGTGGCGGCGCTAATGGCCGAATCGGCGTCGATGACGGTGCGCAGCACCTTGAGCTCCGTCTCGGATGCAGAGGAAGCGAGGACCACCGTCAGGTCTTTGTCTGCGCAGGCCAGCAGGAGGTCGCGGGCGCCGTCAAAGGAGCGCAGGGATGGCCACCAAGTGGAGAAAATGGCGCCGTGAGCGTCATCCAACTGCTCGTCCATGTCCTCGTTTCGGTCTTCGCCGAGCAGATGTTCCACCAGCTTGTCTCCGCCCATTCCGATCGCCCGGTGCACGGCTGACATGGGAACATCGTGGTCCTGCTGGCGGAAGGCCTGCCACCAGGCCACAGCGTGCAGGTAATTCGAATCCACCAGGGTTCCATCGACGTCGAAAAGCACGCCACGCTTGGCGGTGCTGTCAGCCATATTGTCTTCCTCCCGTTGAACGCACCCATCCACGAGTGCTGTAAACCTGTAGTTTCCGGCCGCGACGGTGATGAAGCGCGCCGGTTTGATCGAGTCTATTCCCCGCCGCGGACCTCTGCGCCGGTGACCCGGGTGGAATGGACCTCGCACGGAATGGATCTCGCATGGGCTGGACCCCGTGCGGAACGGATCTCTGGCGTCAGGGCGCCCCCGTCAGGGCATCATGTCAGGGCACCCACGGCTGCTTCGGTCCCAGGAAGGCGACCAGCTGCCGCTCCAATGCGTTGCGGTCCTTGAGCTCACACTCCCACACGGTGAGGGATTCCCATCCCGCGCCGGCAAGTGACTGGACCGCTGCGGCGTCGCGGCTGGCCGTCCTGCTGCGCTTTTCCGCCCAGAATTCGCTGTTGTTTTGGGGAGCACGCTGCCCGGCGGGACAACTGTGAAGGTGCCAGAAACAGCCGTTGACGAAGACGGCCTTGCGGCGTGAGGCGAACACCAGATCGGGTTTTCCAGGCAGAAGTTTCCCACCGGCGGCGCCATGCAGTCGGAAACGGTAGCCGGCGGCATGAAGCAGGCGCCGGACAAGCAGCTCAGGCTTGGTGTTTTTGCTCCGGATCCGGGACATATTCCGGCTCCGCTGTTCAGCAGTGACGGTGTCGGCCATGATCCCAGTCTAGGCAGATCGAGCGCCGGGAATGGCCCCTGCCAGTGCCGGTACCGCGTCTTCCCCTAGGCATCGGCGGGGCAGGCGTCCTACGTTGGCTTGCAGAGGCGAAACACGTGAAGGGTTGGCCAGTGGCATCCATTCGAATTCTGGGCACCGGAGGAACAATCTCGTCCCGCAGCACCGCGGACGGCGGCTTGGTGGCGTCGGAACGCATCGAGGAGGTGATAGGCACGCTGTCCCGCCGGCACACGATCAGCGTTCGGGACGTTATGGTCAGCGGCAGTTTCCAACTGCAGTTTTCTGATTTACGGGCGATCGCCCGGGCGGCCCGCGAAGCAGTGCTGGATCCCACAGTGGACGGCGTCGTTATCACGCATGGTACGGACACCATGGAGGAAACGTCCTTCCTGCTGGACTTGGTGCATGCCTCGCCCAAACCGGTGGTGTTCACCGGCTCATCCCGGCCGGCGGACAGCGCGGCTCCGGACGGGCCGCAGAACCTCGAGGAAGCCGTGGAAGCCGCAGCCTCACCTGAGCTGCGGGATGCCGGAGTGCTGGTTTCCTTTGCCGGCGTTATCCGCTCGGCCCGCGGCCTGCGCAACGCCAGCACACTGGGAACGAATCCCTTTGCCGGCGGTACGGAAGTGGCGCACTTTATCGGCGATACCCTTCACGTGACCGCCCGGCCGCTTCGTCCAGCTCCGCTGTCCATGCCAAACGAGGACTTCGACACCGTGCGGGTGGACATCATCGACTGTTCCCTGGGGGCTGGAACCGACCTGTTTTCCCACGCTGTGCAGGTCGGAAGCAATGCCGTGATTCTCTCCGGCACGGGTCTGGGCAATGCCGGACCAGGCTTTTCCGAAGCAGTGCAGGATGCCGTTCGTTCGGGGTGTTTTGTTGTCCTGAGTACCAGGGTTCCGGATGGTCCCGTTGTTCCGACCTACGGAAGCGGAGGCGGGACCGACCTGGTCCGTGCAGGGGCAATTCCCTCCGGTGACCTGAAGCCGCCGCAGGCCCGCATCCTCGCGGCGCTGCTCACGTCCCAGCCCGCCACCCCCGAACAAATCCTGCACGCACTGACGGCATTTCCGGGAAGGACAGCGGCAGGTACCGAAGGTGTTGCAGACCCAACTAGGTGATTTGAGCGCCGGGGCTTTCAACACCCATAAGCTGGCTTACTATTAAGGGCACGAGTGGTACCCCTTACAAGGAGGTAAGAGATGTCGGGCTACTTCAAGCTGGTCGACGCTCATGACGGCGCGTTCCGGATCAAACTCATTTCCGGTGACGGTGCGTTGATGGCAGTGTCAGCGATGTTCCCCACCAAGCAGGAGGCAGTGGCCGGCATTGAGTTGCTGCGGGAGATTGCCGGGACGGGGCCAGTGGTCGACCAAAGCTCCGATGCCGACGTGCTCGGTGATGCCAGCCGTAACGGGGGAAGGGCGCGGGCCTCTTAGCGGATCCACAAGACAGAGTTCACTGAAAGACAAAGTTCGTTAATAGCCAGAGTTCGCCGATAGACAGAGTTAGTTAAGCCGATAGACAGAGTTCGTTAATGAGTCGGAGTTCACCCAATAAGACAGCTTCGCTGCAAAGGACAGAACTCAACGAAAAGGCCTTGGGTTTCCAACGGAAACCCAAGGCCTTCTTGTTCTGGACGGGATTGTTCTGCACCGAGCTATTTCTTCTGCTCCGTGTCATCCCCCTCCGCGGCATCCTGCGTGTGCTGGCGATCCGACTCGGGCGACTCTGCCGTGTCGCCTTCGGACGGGGCTTCGTTGTGGGTTCGATCCTTGTCATGGGCTGCGGGCGTTTCCTTCTCAGTCATGGTTCTTCTCCAGTCAGGTCGAGGCGGACACCAGCTCTGTGGGAGCAGCCCCACTGTGGAGGACTACTCATACGCCCAGTCTAGGAAGCGGCAACCTCCGCAGAAAGAGGCAACCGCCAAGTGATCCCCGTGAACAGGAAGAGACAGCCGTCAAGCTCGTTGCAGCCGTGTTTATCTGCCCTAGCCAGAGGGTGGAGCTGCCGGTAGCGTGAGCCGGATGCAGCCAACCACAGACGCAGACGTCATTGTTGTAGGGGCCGGGCTGGCGGGGCTGGTGGCCACCGCTGAGCTGATCGACGCCGGCCGCTCCGTCATTTTGGTGGAGCAGGAGGGCGATGCCAGTATCGGCGGGCAGGCCTGGTGGTCCTTTGGCGGCCTGTTCCTGGTGGATACTCTCGAGCAGCGAAGGCTGCGCATAAAAGACTCCGTCGAGCTGGCCTGGCAGGATTGGCTGGGCACCGCGGGTTTTGACCGGCCGGAGGACTACTGGCCTCGCCGCTGGGCCGAGGCATATGTGAACTTCGCAGCCGGCGAAAAACGCTCCTGGCTGCACGGCATGGGGCACCGCATCTTTCCCGTTGTCGGCTGGGCCGAGCGCGGCGGCTACGGGGCCACAGGCCCGGGGAACTCAGTGCCCAGGTTCCACATCACCTGGGGCACCGGGCCCGGCGTTACGGCACCGTTTGAGGCAAAAGTGCGCGACGGCGTCGCCCGCGGCCTGGTCCGGCTTGCTGTGCGGCACCGAATGGAGGAGCTGACAACGGCCAATGGCACCGTCACCGGAATCCGGGGTGCGGTCCTGGAGCCGACGACGGCGGCACGCGGCGCCGAGACCAGCCGCACCCCGGTGGGGGATTTCGAGTTCTCGGCCGGCGCCGTCGTCGTGACCACCGGAGGAATTGGCGGCGACCATGACCTGGTCCGTGCCGCCTGGCCCGAGCGGCTGGGCAGCCCGCCGCAGATCATGCTCAGCGGAGTGCCGGGGCATGTGGACGGGCGTGGCATTAATGCCAGTGCCGCCGCCGGCGGGCGGGTGATTAACCCGGACCGGATGTGGCATTACGTGGAGGGCATCAAGAACTGGAATCCGGTCTGGTCCAACCATGGCATCCGGATCCTGCCCGGGCCGTCCTCGCTGTGGCTGGATGCAGCGGGAAACCGGCTGCCGGTGCCGCTGTTTCCCGGGTTCGACACGCTGGGCACGTTGGAGCATCTGCGCGCCACGGGTTACGACTACAGCTGGTTCATCCTGAATAAGGCAATTATCCGCAAGGAATTCGCCCTCTCCGGCTCGGAGCAGAATCCGGACCTCACGGGTAAGTCGGTGCGGGATGTCCTCGGCCGGGCCACCGCAGGCATTCCGGGGCCGGTCCAGCAGTTCCTGGATCACGGCGAGGACTTCATTTCGGCAGGTTCCCTTGAGGAACTGGTTGCCGGAATGAACGCGCTCGCTAAAGACTCCACGGAGGGGATGGCCCCGGTGCTAGCTGCTGAGGCAGTGCGGGGGGAGCTTGTCGCCCGGGACCGGGAGATCGCTAACCCCTTCAGCAAAGACAGCCAGGTAACGGCCATCCGTGGAGCCCGCACTTACTGGGGCGACCGCCTGATCCGGACGGCGTCCCCTCGTCCCATCCTGGAGCCCAAGGACGGACCGCTGATCGCGGTCCGGCTGTCGGTGTTGACCCGCAAAACGCTGGGCGGGTTGGAAACCGACCTGGACTCCCGGGTACTGGGCGCCGACGGCGAACCGGTACCGGGACTGTTTGCCGCGGGTGAAGCGGCTGGGTTCGGCGGCGGCGGCATGCACGGGTACCGGTCCCTGGAAGGCACGTTCCTTGGCGGCTGCCTGTTCAGCGGCCGGTCAGCCGGGAGGGCTGCCGGCCGCTAGGCATCACCTGCAGTGCCGCCCGGAACTCGGAGTGCCGCCCGGAACTCGGGGTGCCGCCCGGACGGGCTCAGTACGCCTGATCGAGTTTCTTACGCCTGACCGAACTTCTTGGCCTGACGGTACTGCTTCATGGCCGCGAAATAGGCCGGAGCCGGTGACACATACAGAAGCACGGCGGCCGCCAGGACCAGGACCATTCCCGCGATGCCCAGTGGAGTTGCCGTTGACGGCACCAGCAGGGACAGCAGGGAAAGGACGGCGAAGACCGTCAGGACAATGCGGGCCCAGTTGTAGCCCTTGCGGATAAAAATGGCCACCAGAAGGGTGATGGCCACGCTGATGACGGCCGTGACCACCAAAAAGGCAACAGTGGCGGCGATGGCGTCATCCACGGTGAGCCCGGCGACGTTCTGCCGCTGCAGCTCAGCCTCGGTTGCCGCCCGGCTCTCTGGACTGTTGAACGCAGCGATCGTGAGGGGCACGCTCACCACCGAAATCAGCAGGGAAACTATCAGCAGCCAAAATGATATTTCCACCTGCTTCGGACGTACTGGAGCGGCGGGCATTTCAGGTGTCCCGCCGCCCCCGGTGTAGGCGTTGTAGTTGTAGTTTCCCTGCGGCATTTGATCGGACATGCTTTCCCCTCGAAGCTGGCTGATTCTGCAGCGGATATGCTGCATGCCAGCCAGCCTAGCTGCGGGTGGGAGGAACCACATCGGTCCCAGGATGGGGATTCGATGGCCGGCAATGGTTGGCGGCGCGGAAACTACGCCTTAAGGCTGAGCACGCCGCCTCTTCCCGAAAACACCAAGGGGGCTGGAACCGGCAACCGGATCCAACCCCCTCAAAGGGGCAGCTCTGCAGACCGCTAGGGCCGAAGCCCCAGAAGCGCCGTGTATGAAGACTGCGCTCCCGGAAGCGTTGCAGCCAAAGCGCCGGCCCGGGAAGCGAACTCGGCGGCGGCCGGCAGCGGATCACCGGCGGCAAGCCGGGCAGCGGTGGCTGCTGTAAAGGCATCACCACAGCCGGTGGTGTCCACCGCGCTCACCCGGGTGGGTGCCGCAGCGGCAATCCGGTCAGCACCGGTGGCCGTGCCGTCCAGTACGACGGCGCCGTCTCCACCCAAGGTGATGATTGCGCGGTGAATGCCCAGGCGGGCAAACGCGGCGATAACTGCTTCCCAATCAGCGGCGGGGTCCGCCAAACCGGTGACCTGCGCCGCTTCATGGGCGTTGACCAGCAGGACATCGGTCAATGCCAGCAGCTCGGCCGGCACCTCACGGTACGGCGAAAGGTTCAGCAGAACCGTCGCACCGGCGTCGTGTCCTGCCTTCGCCGCAGCGGTCACCGCTTCGAGCGGGACCTCCAGGCTCAGGCACAGCACGGCGGCGTCGTCGAACAAATCCGCCGGAAGGTCAGCGCCGCTGACCGTGCCGTTGGCGCCGGGAGAAACGATGATGGTGTTCTCTCCGGCGGCGTCCACGACGATCATGGCCGTGCCGGTGGCTGTGTCGGGCCGGCGCAGCACGCGGGACGCGTCCACACCGGCTTCGGTTGCCGCCTTGAGCAGGAGATCTCCGTGGCCGTCGGCGCCCACAGCGCCGAACAGGCGTACGTCAGCGCCGAGGATGGCAGCGGCCGCGGCCTGGTTGGCACTTTTGCCGCCCGGGACGATCACCAGTTCCGAACCGTTGAGGGTCTCGCCCGGGGAGGGGAAACGATCAGTACGGACGGTCAGGTCCGCATTCAGCGACCCAACAACTACAACTTTTCCGGCGGTCATGCGGTGATTCTCCTTGGTGGGATTTAGCGGGGCCCGGCGTCGGCTGTGACTTCAGCGTGGACCGGCTTGGGAATCAGGAAGGACGCGGCAAGAGCCAGGCCAAGAATGATCAGACCCGCAATGATACCGCCGTAGTAGCCTTCGGTGCCGGAACCATCGGCTGTGGTGGTGGCAGTCTTCACAGCGTAGATCACCGCGAAGCTCAGACCTGCGCCGAGGTTGAAGGCGCCCGCGTTCAGGCCCGGCAGGAAGCCGGGATTTTCCTTGGGGGACAGCACGATGCCCAGGCCGTTGAGCATGATGTTGCCAATGCCGGCGTAGGTGATGCCAACCAGGACCGAAACACCGAGCAGGCCCAGCTTGGAATCGCTGCCAACCACCAGGAGCATCAGCGCCAGGGCGATCACGGACCCGATCATGCCGATCCGCAGCACCTTGCCGTAACCCCAGGTTGCGGCAAGCCGGCCGGCGAACGGGCCGATCAGCAGGCCTGCGATGGCGTACGGGGTGAGCGTCCACCAGGCGGACTCCTCGGCGCCCAGGCCAAAGCCGATGACACCGTCCTGTGCGAGGGCGGGGATGATGCCGTTCATGACGGCAAAGACGCCGGTCATGGTCAGCAGCGTGGTCAGCAGCAGTGCCCACGTGGAGCGCTGTTTGAGCAGATGTGTGGCGACGAGCGGGTGGTCGCTGCGGTTTTCGACCTTCCAGAAGACGGCAAAGGCAATGATGGAAATGACGATCAGTCCGGCCACCAGGGGCCAGTTCGCCGCCGCAAGCTTGCCGGCCTCATTGAAGGCTGTCAGCAGGGTGCCCACCGAGATAACCAGGGGAACAACGCCCACCCAGTCCATCTTTTCCTTCTTCTCGGCCGTGGACTCCGGAGCCAGGAAGATCAGCAGAGCAGAGGCAATGGCACCCACAACGGCCATGGCCCAAAAGACCGAGGCGAAGCCGTGGTTCTGCGCCAGATAGCCGCCGGCGATGGCGTCCACACCGGCGATGCCTCCGTTGACTGCGGTGATAACACCCATCAGAGTGCCGTAAAGCTTCGGTTCGCGGACTTCCACACGCAGCATGATCAGTGCGAGCGGGACCACCGGGCCGGAGACACCCTGGATCAGCCGGGCGATGAACAACACCTCAATGCTGGGCGCAAGCGCGGCCACCACGGAGCCGATAGTCAGGACCACCAGCATGCCGGCGAGGACCTTCTTGCGGCCGATGATGTCACCCAGCCGCGGCAGGAACAGTGAGAAGAGGGCTGCGGACGTAAAGAACGCAGTCTGGCTCAGGCCAACCGCCGCCGAGGTGGTGTTCAGTTCCTCTTCGATGGTCACCAGGGCGGGGGAGAGCATGGAAGCGTTCAGCTGGAACGCCACGCATGCGGCCAGCAGTGCCGTCATCAGGACGGCGACGTTTACGCGGCGCTGGGATGTTTCAGTCACAGGTCCACCTCACCAATCCGCTCCAGGGCGTCCACAACCAGGTCCCAGAACTTCTGGTGATCCAGATCGACGGCCACTGAGGTGTTGCAGTCAGCGGGCGCCGGCGCGCGGAAGTCCGCCACCGTCATGCCCAGGGTCAGGGTTCCGGTCAGCTCCACGTCCAGCGGAACCCGCCGGGTGGTCATGACGGAACGGTCGATCACGTACGCGACGGCGCACGGGTCATGGACGGGCGGGAAGTCGAAGCCCTGCGCGTCCTTATACGCCTCGCCGAAGAAGTCGAGCAGCTCGCCGACAAATTTGGCCGGCTTGGTGCCGACGGCGGCAATGCGGTCGGCAACTTCGTCAGTCGCCAGTGCCTGGTGCGTCAGGTCGAGTCCGACCATGGTTAGCGGCCATTTTTCGTTGAAGACGATGTGGGCTGCTTCGGGGTCAATCTTGATGTTGAACTCGGCCACTGCGGACCAGTTGCCCACGTGGTAGCCGCCGCCCATCAGGACAACTTCCTTCACGCGTTCAGCGATGCGCGGTTCCTTGCGCACGGCGAGGGCAATGTTGGTCAACCCGCCGGTGGGGACCAGTGTGACGGTTCCGGGTTCGTGAGCCATCACCGTGTCGATGATCAGGTCCACGGCGTGACGCGGGTCCAATTCGATGGCGGGTTCGGGCAGCTCGGGGCCGTCCATGCCGGATTCGCCGTGGATGTCCGGAGCATTTTCGATGGTCCGCACCAGCGGCCGGGGACTGCCTGCAGCGAAGGGAACGTTTGTGATATTTGCGACACGGGCAATTGCCAGCGCGTTGCGGGTGACCTTTTCCAGCGTCTGGTTTCCGACGACGGTGGTCACCGCGAGGAGGTCGATCTCCGGGCTGCCGTGTGCCAGCAGCAGGGCGACCGCATCATCATGACCGGGGTCGCAGTCCAAGATGATTTTGGTGGGCATTGCATCTCCGCTTCGTTGAGGTTCTAGCTAAGGGATCGTTGATCCCGGTGGTGCAGTGCCCCGTCTTGGCTGTCCGATCCGTGGTCCGCAGCGCTGCGGTACGGGCCGGGCCAGGGGCGCAGTGCAGCACTCAGCGAACGGGATCAGGCGGGGGCCGGAAGACGGTTCGAGTGGCGGCACTTTCCCCTGAAGGGGCGGGCACTGCATTAAAGATAGCGACGATTTCCACCTCGCATTTCCCGTTGCCGGTGCTGGAGAAGATGGCAGCCTGAGCGGATTTGCGTACAGAAGGGACGGCGCTTAACCTATGCCCTGCGCTATGCCGGAGTGCCGGTCCCTGGCGGCATAATCCGTCCGTCAGGATCCCTTATGAACGGTCCAGCCGGGAAGTCAGTGCAAGCCGGACCGTTGGCCATTCGGCGTTGATGATGGAGAAGACAACGGTGTCCCGCAGCGTCCCGTCCCGCCAGATGTCATGGTTGCGCAGCACGCCGTCCTGCTTGGCGCCAAGCCGGGCAATCGCGGCCCGGGACTGATGATTGTGCCAGTGGGTCCGGAATTCCACTGCAATGCAGTCCAGTTCCTCAAAGGCCCGGGTGAGCAGCAGGAGCTTCGCCTCGGTATTGATCGTGGTGCGCTGCGCGCTGGCAGCCAGCCAGGTGGAGCCGATTTCCAGCCGGCGGTGATCAGCGCGGATGTTCAAATACGTGGTCATTCCGCAGAGGGCTCCGGTGTCCCGGCGGCGGATGGCCCATGGCATCACCGCTCCGGCCGCTTGCTGTGCCAGCCGTGACTCAACATCTTCCCTCATCCCTGCGGGAGACGGGATGCGGGTGTACCACTTCTTCCACAGCTCGCCGTCGCACACGGCCTGTGTCAGTTCGGGCACGTGGGCGGGTGACAGCGGTTCCAGGATGACGCTGGCACCGGTGAGCTGCACGGGCTCAAGGAACGACGGCGGTGCGGGCTTACGCTGCTCACTCATGGGAACAGCGTAAGCCAGCAGCGTCACCCGACGGTCCTGGTGATGCCCTCTGTTACAGCCGGTGTCTGCGGAGTCAGAGAAGGGCGGGCTCGACGTCGGCCGGCGCGGGGACCTCGGAGCGGCCGCTGGTCTCAGCCTCTGCAGGTTTTGGGATCAGGAAGGACACGGCCAGTGCCAGGCCCAGAATGATCACGCCGGCGATGATGCCGCCGTAGTAGCCCTCGGGTCCGCTTCCGTCCGCGGTGGTGGTGGCTGTCTTGGCGGCGTAGATGACAGCGAAACTCAGGCCGGCACCCAGATTGAACGCGCCGGCATTGAGCCCCGGCAGGAAGCCGGGGTTCTCCCTGGGGGACAGCATGACGCCCAGGCCGCTGAGCATGACGTTGCCAATGCCCGCATAGGTGATGCCAACCAGTACCGAAACGGCCAGCAGGCCCAGCCGGGAGTCGCTGCCAATGACGGGGAGCATCAGTGCGAGGGCGATGACGGAACCGATGGTGCCGATGCGGAGCACCTTGCCGTAACCCCAGGTGCCCGCGAGGCGGCCGGCGAAGGGACCGACGATCAGACCTGCGATGGCGTACGGGGTGATGGTCCACCAGGCGGACTCTTCGGCGCCCATGCCAAAACCGGTAGCGCCGTCCTGCGCCAGCGCGGGGAGGATGCCGTTCATGACGGCAAAGACGCCGGTCATGGTCAGGACGGTGGTCAGGAGCAGCGCCCAAGTGGAGCGCTGCTTGAGCAGATGGGTGGCCACGAGGGGATGATCGCTGCGGTTCTCCACCTTCCAGAAAATGACGAAGGACACCAGGGCAGCAAGGATCAGCCCGAGAACCAGGGGCCAACTGGCGTCGGCCAGCTTGCCTGCCTCGTTGAACGCGGTCAGCAGTGTGCCCACCGAGACGACCAGGGGAACAACGCCCACCCAGTCCATCTTTTCCTTCTTCTCCGCGGTGGATTCGGACGCCATGAGGATCAGCAGGAGGGAGGCGGCCGCGCCCACGAGGGCCATGGCCCAGAAGACGGACGCGAAGCCGTGATTCTGCGCCAGGTAGCCGCCAGCAATGGCGTCCACCCCGGCAATACCGCCGTTGACTGCAGCAATGACACCCATCAGCGTGCCAAGCAGGCGGGGCTCGCGGATTTCCACCCGCAGCATGATCAGGGACAAAGCGACCGTAGGCCCGGAAACACCCTGAATCAGGCGCGCCAGGAACAGCACTTCAATGCTGGGCGCCAGGGCCGCCAGCACAGAGCCGAGCGTCAGGACCACGAGCATGCCGCCGAGGACCTTTTTGCGGCCGACGATGTCGCCCAGGCGCGGAAGGAACAGGGAGAAAAGTGCTGCGGAGGTGAAAAAGGCCGTTTGGGTCAGGGCTACTGCCGCCGCGGTGGTGTTGAGCTCTTCCTCAATAGTGATCAGGGCGGGGGACAGCATGGAAGCGTTCAGCTGGAACGCGGTGCAGGCAGCCAGCAACGCCGTCATCAGCGCAGCCACGTTTACGCGCCGTTGGGTTGTTTCACTCACAGATCTATCTCGCTCATTCGTTGAGGGCAGGACCGCCCGGGGGCAGGGACTGTAGGCCCTGTGGTCAGATTCGCTCAGGCCTGTGGGACGGGGAACAACAGCGGTGGGGACCCGTGCAGCTCACGGATGCTGGTCCACGTTTCCGTGGGGGCCTACGGCCGCGGTCATCTCCGTGCGCGGCTGGCGCCACCAGAGGAGCAGGACTACGCAGGCGCCGGCAAGGCATGCAGCCAGTGGCCACAGCCAAGCATCATCGGGTGGGAGCAGGGTGGTGTCCTGCTGCCAGGGCCAGAGTGCACGAAGTGAGCCGAGGATCAGCCCGGTGGCCACCAAGAGGACAGCCCGGCGTCGTACGCGCAGGAGGTGGCCAAGCAGGCGGACGAAAGAGGCCAAGCCCAGGATGGCGCCGGTGATAAAGAGTGCCAAATAGCCGTAATCTCTCGTACTGACGGCTTCGAGCGTCGGCTCGTACATGCCGAAGGTCAGCAGGATGAAGGAACCGGAGAGGCCCGGCAGTGCGAGGGCGCACACTGCAACTGCACCGCTGAGGGTCAGGGCCCACCACGGCGGATCTTGAATCTGCAGGGCCGGTATCCCCAGCAGCATGAACGCTGCGGCAGCGACGAGGAGCACCACGGCAACGCCCTTCACCGTGCCGGCGGCTGTTGGTGGTCCGACTTGCCTCACCATGCTGATCGGTACAAGCAGGCTGGCTGCGACCATGCCGAAGAACAACGCGCTGGCGATGGTCGCTTGGTTCTCAACGAAGGAGTGCAGCGGTCCCGACAACGTCGCCAGGGCCAGGAACATGCCGGCGGCCAGCGGCAACACCAAACTCCATTCGACGGGTGCAAACCGCTGTGCGGCGCTGGTCCTGCTCCCTCTGAAGACAAGGTGCGTGAGGCCGCTGATGAAGTGATTGGCAGATGCAATGAGTCGATCGAAGATTCCGAGGACGAGTGCCACCGTGCCACCGGAGACTCCCGGTACCAGTTCGACCAGTCCTATCAGGGCTCCACGGGCAGCGTGGGTGATGGTCGATGTGACGGTTGGCCGCGGAGCAGGTGGTGGAAGGACGGGGGAGGAATGGGGGGAAGCCATTGACTCGAGATTACTAGCAGTGGGAGCAGCCACCAATTCTGCGGCTGCCGGGGAATAACAGTGTGCAGCGTGGGGTTGAACAAAACTAGATGCAAACACATGAAAGCTTCAGGAGGTCGCCACGATGGCGGATCGCAGAATCGTAGTAGTCTCAGCCGGCTTGGGGGTTCCCTCATCGAGCCGCATGCTGGCTGACCAGCTTGGAGCGGAAGCAGCCGCAGCCTTTGAAGCGGCGGGCAGCTCGGCGTCGGTGAGTACCTTCGAGCTGCGGGAGTACGCCGTGGATATCGCCAATAACATGGTGACGGGTTTTGCCGCTCCAAAACTGGAGGCGCTAATCAATGAAGTTATCGGAGCCGATGCCCTGGTGGCTGTAACCCCGGTCTTCACGGCGTCCATGAGCGGATTGTTCAAGTCCTTTTTCGATGTCATCGACAACACTGCGCTGGACGGCAAGCCGGTTATCCTGGGAGCGACCGGTGGCAGCTCCCGGCACTCGATGGTCCTCGACTTCGCCCTCCGGCCCATGTTCAGTTACCTCCGCGCTCGGGTGACACCCACCGCTGTTTACGCCGCGCCGGAGGATTGGGGCACCGGTGAAGCCCAGACGGCCCCGCTGGATGAACGGGTCCGCCGTGCCGCCGGGGAGCTCGTGGCACTGTTGGGGGACCAGGCGCCGGCAGCCCGCGCCGGGGCCGCGGTGTCGCTGCCGTTTGAGCAGCTGCTCGCCCAAACCCAACGGGGATAGCCTTCACGCCGGGGATAGAGCTGTCGTCCCTATCCCTGGTTTCCGCACGGAACTAAAATCGTCAGGAGCCGGTGCCATCATCCCGCACGGCGCCCGTGCGTGACTGACGCCCACGGGGAACCCCACAGCCCGCAGGAGCCGTCGAATGGCCAAGCACGCTGACCCTTTTAATCCTTATCCGCAGGCGGGCTCGGGTTTTGTCCCGGCCGTACCGTCCATCGCCCTTCTCCCGTCGCCAACCGATGAACTGGCTGCCGCCGTTCGGGAAGGCGGCGGCGTCGTCGAACCATTGTCCGATGCCACCGCAGGCCTGGTGCTCTCGGATGCCATCAGCGCCTCCGCGGTGGAGAGCGTTCTGGCGGAGCACCCCGGCATACGCTGGATTCAGCTGTACCTCGCGGGGGTTGATCAGTATGACGGTCTCATGCGGGCCAACCACACCCGGGAATGGACCAGCGGCAAGGGTGCCTTCGGCCAGCCGGTGGGGGAGTTCGCCCTGACCTTGACGCTGGCCATCATGCGCGGAGTTCCGGCATTTGCCCGGGCCCGAAGCTGGGGGCCGCCGCTGGGCACCTCACTGCACGGGCGAAACGTGGTTCTGGTTGGCGCGGGCGGTGTCGGGTCTGAGATTTTGCGGCTGCTGCAGGCCTTCACCGAACACATCACCGTGGTTCGTGCGCATAACCAGCCGGTTCCCGGCGCTGAAAAGACGGTGACCGATGCAGGCTTGGACGAGGCCCTGGCGGACGCCGACGTCGTGATCCTGGCTGCGGCACTAACGGCCGGAACAGATCACTTCATGGATGCGCGGCGGCTGGCGCTGCTGAAGCCTGAGGCCTTCCTGATCAATATCAGCCGCGGGCCCACCGTCGATACTGATGCCCTGGTGCAGGCGCTCGCCGCCGGGCAACTGGCCGGGGCTGCTTTGGACGTTACCGATCCGCAGCCGTTGCCGGACGGACATCCGCTCTGGAACGAACCGCGGGCGCTCATTACTCCGCACACTGCCGAAACACCGGAAATGGTGGCTCCGCTGCTGGCCGGGCGCGTGCGTGAGAACGTTCGCAGGTTTGCTGCCGGCGAGCCTCTGGACGGGCTCGTGAATGTGGACGAGGGCTACTGATCCGGTGTTCTTCGGCTAATCTGGTCCGGCGGCTCCTGCGAGCCGCCGGACCAAAGGGTGGTTCCCTACCGGGTCAGGTCCTTACCCGTACCTGCCTGGTCAGGTCCAGACCGGTTCTTGCCTACTGGGCCAGGACCTGGCGGATAAACTGCTCCGTCCGGAACTGCAGGCCGTCAATCCGTTCCTTGATGACCAGCTCGGGATCAGGGTGGATGGGTGTGGGCTCCACTTCGGCGCGGACGCTTTGTGAGCAAATGAAATCGGCGTGTATGAGGGTGCCGACCGAATTGCCATTGCGTCCGGATGCGCCTGCGCGCCGCGCCACGTAGAGGAATACCTCGTCCTTGGACTTCACGTCCTGGCACAGGGCACACATCACCCGGCGGTTTTTTGGTGCTGCCGTGTCGGGTGCCCGCAGCAGGACGCCAACGATCGACCCTTCGAACGGTGCCAGCAGATAACCGCGCTTGGGCATCTTGTGATCCCGCCAGCCGAGCTGGTCAAGCTGGTCCCAATCGATGGTTTCAAAGTCCTGCGGGAGGTTCAGGGCAGCCGTCTCGGAGCGGCTTGCGTTGATGAAGGAACGCCGGATAGCGGATTCTGTCAGGGGTTGCATAAAAAGTACTGCCTTCGGTGAGCAGGAATGAGGACATGGAACTGTCCGCTCGCATGCCTGCGGGCACCACAAACCGTGTGCGGATAAAGGCACGTGCGCTTAGATGCACTCGGAGGGGAAGGTGCGGGAAGCCTAGGCGAGCAGCGGCAGGTTAGATGCTCTGCAGGCCTGCCGGCCCACCATCCCCTCCACGGCGGACCTGGGGCCGCTCATGATGCTTGGGAATAACATGGCGCCAGTCTAACAAGGACCTCGGTTTAATAATGCGCCCGCAGCAACGAGCCCGCAGCGTCTGGGAGTAAAGACGTCATGGTTCCACCGGCTTGTCCCGGGTGTCGTCCCACCCCAGATTGGTGGCCATCCGCTGGAGCACGGCCACGAGAGCGCTGTACTCATCTTCTGAGACATTTTCCGTGAGCTGCTCCCGGATGCGTTCCACGGCGCCGCGGAGGTTCTCCAAACTGCGGCGGCCCAGATCAGTGAGCTGATACTGGCCCTCGTCCAGAGCGACCCAGCCGCTTTCACGCAGTTCCTCGATCAGTTCCACCGAGGTGCCGGATTCCACGACAGGGAAATAGGGTCTCAGCCCGTCGGTGAGCTGCTTCTCGGAGGCGGGACCGTCAGTCAGCAGATTCATCATCTGCCATTGCCTCCGGGTGACGCCGTGTTCTTCGAAACTGGCTCCGAACTGGTCATCAACCAATTGGTCCACGAGTTTCAGCCAGAATCCGATGGGGCGTTCGTCAGTAGCCATCACCCCACTGTACAAACCAAACGAGGTTCACGGAATGCCAAACGAGGTTCACGGAAATGGCTCATCAGGCATGAGGGAATGCTAGAACCGGGCCTGCATGCCGCAGCGGGGGCAGGGGCCGGAACGTGCCAAATCCACGCACACCGTGCAAACGGGCAGATGGCCGTTGTCATCCCTCAGCGGGCGGTTCGGCATGATCTTTCCGCAGTACGGAGTGGGTCTTTGTGCATGGTGCATCGCCCGGCGCTTGCAGGGTGTGCAAAAAACATGCACGAGCTCGTCTTCATCCTTCGCGGTGACATCCAGCGGACGGACGAGGGTTGAATCCTGCGTGTACATAGTCCTTTCCCGATGACGGCGGCCCCTGATGGAGGGCAAGGTGCTGACCTTTTCCAGATTAATAGCTGCACCGGGCTCACCCGGTGCACAGGAATGCCGGCACTCGCCTGCAATGACGCGCTTTGATGCCGTCCAGGCAGCAGCAGCCGTGGGGAAATTCATAGCTGATCGTGAGTGTGAAGCCACTCAGTCCAGCAGTGCCCTGATGTCGTCAGCGGTCAGCGCTGAACTGAACACGGCGTCGTCGTCCATCACGGAGCTGAAGAGCTTCGCCTTTTGCTCCTTCAACGCCATAACCTTCTCTTCGATGGTCCCCCGCGCAACCATCCGGTACACCATGACATTGCGGGTTTGCCCGATGCGGTGCGTGCGGTCCACCGCCTGCGACTCGGCCGCCGGGTTCCACCAGGGATCCAGCAGGAACACGTAGTCGGCCTCCGTCAGGTTCAGGCCGAATCCGCCGGCCTTGAGGCTGATCAGGAACACGGGCGCCTGGCCGTCCTTGAAGGAGTTGATGACGGCACCGCGGTCCCGGGTGGAGCCGTCCAGATAGGCGTAAGGGATGCCCGCAGCATCAAGGCGCTCGGCGGCCTTCTTCAGGAAAGAGGTGAACTGGCTGAAGATCAGTGCCCGGTGCCCTTCAGCGGTGACATCTTCGAGCTGCTCAAACAGGGCGTCGAGTTTGGCCGACGGAACTCCGGCATACTCATCGTCCACGAGCGAGGCGTCAAGGCTCAGCATCCTGAGCAGGGTCAGGGAACGGAACACGATCATCCGGTTTCGGTCGAGGTCCTTGATAAGTCCCATCAGCTTTTGGCGTTCACGCTGAAGGTGCATTTCGTAGATTTTGCGGTGCTTCGGGCTCAAATCCACTTCAAGGACCTGTTCCTGCTTTTCCGGGAGGTCCTTGGCCACTGCTTCCTTGGTGCGGCGCATGAGGAGCGGACGGATCCGGCGGCGCATCCGGGCCAACAAGTTGGCGTCTTCACCGCGTTCAATCGGGCGCTGGTATTCCTCAGTGAACTTGCGGGCTGAGGGAAACAGGCCTGGCGCCACGATCGCAAACAGGCTCCACAGCTCGAGGAGGTTGTTTTCCATGGGGGTGCCGGTGATCGCCAGCTTGAACGGGGCCACGAGGTCGCGTGCGCATTGATGCGCCCGAGTGGTGCGGTTCTTCACGAACTGCGCCTCATCCAGGATCAGCCCATCCCATTCGAGTGAGCGGTAAGCGGCAAAGTCCAGCCGGAACACGGCATAAGAGGTGACAACGATGTCGGCATCCGCAGTGAGGTCGGCCAGCGGCACCTTGGATTTGGCGCTGGTGTCGGGGATGGACACCGTGCGCAGCCCGGGAGTGAAGCGGGCTGCTTCCGACAGCCAGTTGGGCACCACGGAGGTGGGAGCAACAACGAGGAACGGTCTGCGCGCTGCCGGGGACCCGCCGTCGTCGGGCGCCGCCGGGGAGCCACCGTCGCCGGAAGCCGCCGAAGGCTGAGCTGTGGCACTTTCCCGGGCATGCGCCACCAGCGCCAGCGTTTGCAGGGTCTTACCCAGCCCCATGTCATCCGCCAGGATCCCGCCGAGCCCGTGCTGCCAGAGGAAGGCGAGCCAGTTGAACCCCTCAGCTTGGTAGGGACGCAGTTCAGCTTTGAGGCCGGCGGGCAACGGCACCGGGTCCACTGACTCCAGTTCCAGCAGCCCGGTTACCGAGGCGCGCCAAGCGGCTGCCTGCTCGGTTTCTTCGGCGAGCTCCTCCAGCTCGGACCACAGCCCGGCCTGGTACCGGCTGATGGTCATTTCGCCGGTTTCCCACTCGCGCAGTCCTTCGGCCTCTTCAAGCAGGGCGTGGAGCTGGGCAAATTCGGGCCGGTCCAGGGACAGATACGTGCGGTCGGGCAGCAGCAGCTTGGTTTTGCCCTGGGACAGCGCCTTGAACACCTCGGCGAAGGGAACAAGCCGGCCATCCACCGTGATCATGATGCCAAGATCAAACCAGTCACGGCGCTCGGTCTCCACAGTGGTGATTCGAAGCTCCGGAACGCTGGTCAGCTCACGGTAATCGGGGCGTTCGCCGATCACATCCACCCTCACGCCGTCGACTTTTTCGATTTTCGGCAGCACATATTCGGTGAATTCCGCGGTGTCTATGCCTTGGTAGGCGCGGCTGCGGGGCACCCCGCCGAGGACCTTGCCGACAGCCGTCAGCAAGTCAGCTTCGGCAACGATATCGCGGTAGCCGGCAGCCGGATCAGCCCTGGTGCCCAGCGGAATGCGGGTGATGTCTTCGCCCTGCCGGTATTCCCATTCCCAGTCGAGGAACAGTGAATCATCCGGCTGGAACGATGCCGTGAGAACGAGCATCGGAGGCGAAATTTCGGGGAACTCCACTGAGTTGTCGCTACTTGTCACTGGCAGCACCTGGCGAAGCTTTGGGTAGAACTTTTCCAGGAACACCGGAGCGTCCTCTTCGGGGATCATCACCGGAGCGCCCTTGAGCAGCAGGCCCTTGTCCTGATCTGTGAGCGGCCGGGCGGTGGGCGCCAGAGTGATGACGTTTTCCGGGCTGCGCACATAGATGCCGTGTCCGGAGATGAGCCCTGCGGCGTCGGTGGGCAGCGGCTGGCCGTCGATTTCCAGCACCGGCAACAACTGGAGCCGGGAGGAATCGCCGGGTTCAGCGGCCCGGACGTCCAGTGAAAGGGCTGCACGCTGCCCCAGCTGGACGCTGGTGTCCTTTTTGGTGCCGACAAAGTCGATTCCGATCCGCCGCGCCTCTTCGAGCAGCTGCCACAGGAGCGGATTCGCGAAGTCATCGAGGTAGAGCCAGGAATCGTTCTGCCCGAAATAGCTCACGCCGTTGGAGCGGTGCAGGGCCGGGAACTGTGAAAACCAGCGGTGCTGCTCAGGATCGAGTTTCATGCCGTAGGTCTGATATGCGATGTTGCTCCAGGCCAGATTGTTCTTGACCCAGTTGCCCTTTGTGTTGCGCACCACTGGGCGGACGCCCAAGCGGAAGGATGTGGCGCGGTGGGCGCTGCGGGGGGCCGGCGCGCCCCAGCGGGAGCTCATGCCTGCGTCGGTGGTCCGCACCTCAAACTGCAGGGCCAACGGTGTGGCCGCGGCAGGGGTGCTGCCGGTGAGGGCATCGAGGTCGGCATCGATGAGGGTTTGCAGGGAGTCCTGCCATGCGGGTACGGCAGGCTTTCCCGGTGCGGCTGGACGGATGAATTCCTGCCGTGCCAGCAGATGATCTGTGTTGCTTTGGAGTGCGACGGCGGCCACGTGCTTGCAGTCGAATCCCACCGGACAGCTGCAATGGTTGTCCAGCAGTCGGTAGTCACCCTGCCGTTTTTCCCCCAGCTGCAGCATGATTCGGTACGGTACCGAGGAGTGGCCGCGAACCTTGGCCCTGAGCACTTCTGCCTGCGGATCCCACTCCATGGCGTCCACGGCGCCACCTTTGGCATAGGTTTGGCCGCGCTGGAATGCGGCGCCGCCGACAACGCGGATGATGTCGGTGACATCAATCAGGGGCGGTGAGGAAGGCATGTTTTTATCGTCTCACGCACTCCTGACACTTCCGCGACGGGGTCCCGGAAGGAGCTTGACGCGCGCACCCGCGGGGCGTTCCTGCAAAGCGCAGCGATTCTCGCTAGCATCTTATGCAACGCAGATCACAATGGCGTGGTCTGCGTCTCTCCTTTTCGGCAGCTCAAAACAAGCTGATCCACGCGCAATGATGCCCACCTTCCGCTTGGCCCTGATGGTTGTGGCAGCCGGGCTAATTGCCGCAGGCCTTCGCTACAAATGCGTAAACCGACCGGGTGAAATCCCCGCTTGGTTCCAGCCGCAGCTCTCCGGACCGCTGGCCGGCTGCCACCTTCACGGGCAGCTTGGTTCCGGCCTTATCCTCCGCCAGGGCGTGCGGATCGCATCTCGCCGGTTTTACGGCCAGATCAACAATGGTTGGCGGATCTGTTCCGGAAATGGAGACGCTTCGGGGCCAGGGCTGCTGGGGGTCTTCCGCCAGCAAAGTGGTGTTGCCAAAGTTTGTGAGCGTAAGGTCCGCACTGACTCCCGTTGGAATAACCGACAGGTGGACGACGGCGGTGCTTCCGTCCGCGGCGACGGAGAGTGTTGGCATGGGGACCACGGATGCGACCGCCAGCATGGCGCGTTCCAGACAGTCTTGTCCTTGGAGCCTAACCAGTGCGTCATGAGGATCTTCTGCTTCGAACTCGTGCTGCAGTCCGTTGAGCGTCAGCAACACGGTGGCCGTTTCCGGCCGGCCGGAGTCCGGAGGCTGACCCGAATCTGCACTCCCGCCGCAGAGTGCAGCCGCCAGAGGCGCAGGCAGGGCTACTGTTGCGCCCGAGCGAACGGTGCTCGCTCCCGCAGGGCCCGGAGTCCAGCTGCTCGGTCCATCAAAACGCGGAGTCGCGAGTGCAGCCGCCGTGATGGATATCGGAGCGCCAGTGTTGTTGGTGACGAGAATACTGATGATGCCCGCGCCGATATTCAGCCTTTGCTCGTCGAGACTCACCGTGATGTCGGGTTCTGCCGGTGCACGGGCGGTTGTCGGTGATGCGGAGAGGGACGCTGACGAACCGGAAGGAGCCGATGAGTCGGAAGGGGATGACGGCGGATGAGAAGTGGGCAGCAGGGGAGAGGACAAAAACGATGTAGATGGCCGGGGTACTGGTTGTGATGGTGGCTGGGGTTGGCGTCCCGGGGACGGCCTCGGATGCTCCTGTGCGACAGTTGCCGGTCCCCGTGACACAGCTTCTGGGTCCGACGTGACGAATTCGCCTGTACAGGCAGCTGCCGAGACGACAATGCCTGCCGCTGCCAGGCCGGAACGCACCCGGGACCAAACTGCGGTGCGCGGATTCCTGCACCGGCGTTGGCCAAACCCGGGCGCCCGTCCTGGTGCGCCGCACGTGCGTGGCATGTACAGAACTTTAGATCTGGAATCAGATGCTGCACAGCGTTGTTCCGTTACGGTTTCCCCTTACCGTATGAGGCCTAGAAGGGTGGTGGGTCGTCTCCGTAGACTTCCGGATCGCTGGCACCAGCGTCGGCACTGACACCATCCATTGGCTTTGCTGGCTCTGGAGTCCGAACGGCAAGGGTGAGGTGGGGTTCGGTGCGGTACTTTCGTCCGCCCGGTGAGGTCCATTCAATAATTCCCGGGCTGGGTTGGCAGGCTTTCCAGAAGCCTTTGGTTTTGAACATGTGGTGCCGCCGGCATAAATGCTCCAAATTGTCATGATCGGTGGCCCCGCCCTGCGCCCAGGGTGTGGTGTGGTCGATTTCGGAAATGACCGCGTTGGTCCGGCAGCCCGGGAACCGGCAGGTCCCGTCCCGGACCCGCAGCACCTGCTTGAGTCGATCCGGTACTTTCCGTTTGCGGCCGATCCGCAGGAACTCCCCGGTTTCCGGGTCCCGCTCCACCGGTGTCCATTTCGCAGCTTCCCGGGCCATCTTTCGTGCCGTGACCGGGCTGATCGGTCCGTAGCCGTGCAGTTCGGCGGGTTGTTCGTCGGCGCCGAAGAGGGTCTCGGCGCTAATCAGGACCAGGATCTCTGTCCGGGCCCTCGCACGCGTCCGTCCCTGGCTGTGGCTGCCTGTCCGGTGGCTCCCGCGGCCGCCCGCCTCATCATGTTGGTCCGCCTCTTCGCGGTCCTCTTGGTCCTCCGGGTCGTTGTGGCCCTCGAGCAGGCTGTCCATGATGTCCGCCCGCAGCTGATCCACGGTGCGCGGGTCTCCGGCGGCCTGCTCACCGCGGGCGGCGAGGCTGAGCTGGTGGAAAAACGCCTGCGCCTTCTGGGCCGGCAGCAGTGCCGAGAGCCAGGACATGCCGTCGCACTCGGGCTGCAACGCGACACGGCGCCGGTCAAAAGCACTGCGCTGACGCACGACGATGGTTTCCGGATACGTGGTCTCCCGCAGCCGCCTGGCCCGGACCCGGAACTGGGTGTGGGTTTGCTCCGGGGCCAGGCCCAGCAGCCGGGCCTCGAAACCAGGCAGCTCCGCGGGCGGAATGTTCTGGGACTGATCCACCACGGTCTGGACGTGCCCGTAACTGATGTGCCCGGATTCCAGGGTGTGCAGGGTGGCGGCGTGGGTGGTGCAGAGCGTTCCGGCCTCGCTCATGAGCATCATGGCGGTGTTCGTGGGTACGTGCAGGATGGCTGCGGCTTCCTCCGCGGCGAGGCTGAACGCCAGACCGGGATCGAGCAGGCCGGTGTCCTTCAGGTATTCGTCCCGGAACAGGACCTGTATGCGGGAGAGGGTTTTGGCCTGCTGGGCCTGCGCCCACCGGATCAGGTGATCCAGGCGGGACAGGACGGCGCCGGCCTGGTCCTGGGTCAGGGACTCCACAGCTTGCAGGGCCAGGGACCCGGTCAACCCGTCCCGGTGACCGGTACCGGTCACCGGAGCATCGGGCCCCGGAACAGCAATCGCGGGATCAACCGCGGAACCCGGAACGGAAGGAACGGGAACGGGCGAAGGAACGGCCCGGGCAGCAACAGGATCGGCAGCGTAAATTGACAGGCTGAGTGCCGTCTGCCTGGCGGCTGCGCCCTGTGCACTGCCCACTGCGTCCTGTCCACTGCCGGCAGTCTTGCCGGGAAAAGATCCGTTCTGATCCATGTCTTCAGGCTTTCACCCGGCACTGACATTTCCGGCTCCACAACAGGCCAAAACGGCCCTCAAACGGCCCTTCCCGGGTGATTCAAATACCCTACTTTTCCACCCAACTACCCGGGCCCAATGCCCACCCATCTGTGCCCCGCATTCCGTGCCCGCCCGCGCGGCGGCGTACAGCGACGGACAGCAAAAAGCCGGTTAGCCAGCAAAAAAGCCGGTCAGCGAAGCGGATCAAACGGCCGGATCTGCTCCGGCACCGTCCCCGTCACAATTTGTTCCGCCAGCAACTTGCCGGTTGCCGGGCCGAGCACAACGCCCCACATTCCATGCCCACCCGCCACGAAGACACCGGGAGAGCGGGTGGCCCCAATTAACGGCAGGCCATCGGGTGTCACAGGCCGCGGACCCACCCAGATATCCTGCAGGTTCTCCAGATCCATATTGGTGAAGAGTGGACGTACGGAGTCGAGGATGGCTTGGATCCGGCCCGTTTGCAGCGGCTCGTCCGGGCCCCGGAACTCCATGGTTCCCGCAATCCGCAGACGGCCCTGGTACGGCGTGCAGGCCACACGCCGGGCGGGAAGATAGATGGGAAACTCGGCCGGTTCGTCGGTCGCGACGCTGAAGGAATAGCCGCGGCCGGCCCGCACCAAAGTGCGCACTCCCAGTGGCTTGGCGAGTTTTGGCAGCCAGGCTCCGGTAGCCAGCACGACGACGTCGGCCGTCACCGGATCCGACGCGTACGTCTCTACGGCGATCCCGGCCGGCCCGTGCCGCAGCGACTGGACCTCAGCCCCGGAGACAATCCGGCCGCCCCTGGCCAGTACGGAATCCGCCAATGCCTGCACAAAGGGTCCGGGTTCGATAAACCGCTGGCCTTCCATGGCGTAGACAGTGGAAACCTTGTCCGACAACTGCGGGACCTTCGCTTGGGCATCGGGCATCTCCACCAGCGGTACGGATTGTCCGGCAGCCTCGACATGGTTGATTTCCTTGGTGAACGGCACGCTTTGCGCAGCCGATTCGAAACCAATAATGAAAGGGCCTTTGCGGGTTACGGAGTCCACTCCCGCGGCAGTTAGCTCATCGAAAGCCTCCAAGGCCATCTGGTCGATGGGCGTCAGCGCCGCCATGGCCTTGGACCAGGCCCTCGGCGTGGCGTGGGCTGCGAAACGGGCCAGAAAAGACCACAGCTGGGGATCGAGCCGCGCCGGAATGTGCAGGGGAGCAGTGGGATCGAGCAGCGCCTTGGCACCGTAGGACCACAGGGAAGGATCGGAGAGGGGCATCGCCATCCCCGGCGTCAACCAGCCGGCATTACCCCACGATGCTCCGGCCGCAACACCGGAACGGTCCAGGACCGTCACATGAAGGCCGTGCTCCTGCAAATGCCAGGCGGTGGCCAGCCCCACCATTCCCGCCCCAACGATGACGGCGCTCCTCGGTGCTGTTGCTCGGGGATACATGGGACTCCTTCAGACGTGAGGGCAGCTTTGGTGCCATCCTGAAGATCCTTAAGAGGGAAAGCAACGGATCCGCTGATCATTCTGCGTAGACTGCCGATCATGGGCAAGGATTCGAGAAACAGGGCTGCACAGGGCGCCGGATCGAAGAAACGGCGGGACCCGGAAAGTGACAAAACGCCGGCACCCGACAGGATGCGGCCGACGACGCCTGCCACCGGACTGGACGCGGTCGACTTGAAGATCGTGAACATTTTGCAGACGGATGCCAGGACACCGAACAACGCGGTGGCCGCCGCCGTCGGCATTGCACCCTCCACCTGCCACGGCAGAATCAAAGCGCTGCAGGAGCGCGGCGTGATCCGCGGCTTCCATGCAGACGTTGACCCGGCCGCCGTCGGACGCGGCCTGCAGGCTCTGGTCGCCATCCGCCTGCACGCCCACGCACGGTCCAACCTGGCGACGTTCAAGCAGTATCTGGCGCAGCTGCCGGGTGTGGAAAGCATCTTTTTCGTCACCGGTGACCGGGATTTCCTGATTCACGTGGCGTTGGCGGACTCCGAGGCTC
This sequence comes from Arthrobacter citreus, assembly GCF_038405225.1. Classification (NCBI taxonomy): domain Bacteria; kingdom Bacillati; phylum Actinomycetota; class Actinomycetes; order Micrococcales; family Micrococcaceae; genus Arthrobacter; species Arthrobacter citreus. The sequence goes on along the minus strand of NZ_CP151657.1, from coordinate 2,773,604 downwards.
TGCGAGGACTGGTGGCGAACAACTTGAGCGTGCATCCCGAGGTCGCCGGGACCAACACCAGCGTCATCTTTGAGTATGTGTCAGTGGAGCGCCCCCTCGGATAGGCGCCGGGCGCCATATCCTCAACCCTTGGGCTTCACAACCGGGAACTGGCCGCTGGGCTCCTCGCCCTCTTCGAAATGGCTCGCGGCAGGACCCACAATTAATGGATCCGGAGCATGCGCCACCGAGGCGTCCTTGTTGGGATAGTCCACGGAATGCAGGACATGGCGCATGGCTTCAAGCCTCGCGCGCTTCTTGTCGTTGGACTTCACCACCGTCCAGGGAGCGTCACCGGTATCGGTGTAGAAGAACATGGCTTCCTTGGCCTCGGTGTAGTCATCCCATTTATCCAGGCTGGCCAGATCGGTGGGGGAGAGCTTCCACTGCTTCACCGGATCCGTTTCCCGGGCAGCGAACCGGGCCACCTGCTCCGCACGTCCCACCGAGAACCACAGCTTGTTGAGCAGCACACCCGAGTTCACGAGCATCCGTTCAAGCTCCGGCACCTCGCGCATAAACTCCAGATACTGGGCCGGGGTGCAGTATCCCATCACGCGTTCGACACCCGCCCTGTTGTACCAGGACCGGTCCATCATGACGATCTCGCCGCCGCTGGGAAGTTTCGCCACGTACCGCTGGAAATACCACTGCGTCCGCTCGCCATCCGTTGGCTTCTCCAGAGCGACAATGCGCGCGCCGCGGGGGTTGAGGTGCTCATTGAATCGCTTAATGGCGCCGCCCTTGCCCGCGGCATCGCGGCCTTCAAAAATGATGAGCATCTTCTGCCCCGTGTCCTTGACCCAGAGCTGCATCTTGAGCAGCTCGATCTGCAGGGCACGCTTCTGCTTTTCGTAGCTGCGCCGGGACAGCTTCGTGTCATACGGGTAGTTATGCCGCCAGGCATCGTCGTCGGCGTTTTCCTTGATTTTTTTGCTCTTGATTTTCAGCTCGCGGAGCTCATCCAATTCGTTCGTATAGTCCGCTGTTATGGCGACCGTCTGCTTGCCGTCCGATGGCTGGACCTTTCCGTTGGTCTGCGGCACGGCCTGCTGTTCAACCGGTTTTTTGTCGACTTTGGTATCCGTGGATTTGTTCGTAGCCATTGCATCTCCCTGCGCGGACGGTAGTTACGAATCTACGTCCACGCGTCGAGGGTGGGAAGAGCTTTCTCCGGAAGGCTGCGCTGGGGGACGGGCGGGTAGGACCGCTACTGCCCGAACTTGTCGTCGAATCGCTTCATGAAGGCTGCCATCGCATCCCTGGCCACCGGAGTTAGGGGCCGGAAGGTCCCATTGTCCCAGCCCGTGGAGATGCCGGTGGACGCCAGCCACGAAATCTCCGGATAGAACTGGCTGCTGGCGGGCACGTCGCGGAACGCAGACTTTCCGGGAGCCGTGTAGCTCGGGGACCCGGCAAAGCGGTACATGAAGGCGGCCATGGCATCGCGGTTCACCGGTGTGGTGGGGCGATACGTGCTGGTCCCGTTGGCTTCCTTCCAACCAGTGGAGATGCCCCGGCTGTTGAGCCAAGCAATTTCCTTGTAGAACGGGTTGCTGGTGGCCACATCCGCAAAGGGCGATTTCTTCGGCGGCGTGTAGTCCGGACTTCCGTCCAGCCGGTACATGAAGGCGGCCATTGCGTCGCGGTTCACTGCCCAGAGCGGCCTGTAGGTTTTGGTGCCATTGGTTTCGGTCCAACCGGTGGAGATACCCTTACCTGCCATCCACACCATTTCATCGTGGAACTGAACGCTTGGCGTTACATCGCTAAACGGGGGAGCAGCGGCGACCATGGCAGCCCCGGCGTCCAAGAGGCCAGGACCGCAATGCGGAGAGCAGTTCCCTGGCAGCGGACGGGCAGTCTTGACGAGCATACGTTCCACTTGGGCAGGAGTCAGGGCGGGATTAGCGGCCAACAGCAGCGCCGCCGTGCCGGCTACATGCGGAGCGGCCATCGACGTTCCCTGGTAATAGTCGTAGCTTTCGCGCGCAGGTTTGGAAGTACCGCTGTTAAGCGTCGACATGATGCCTCCGGTGACATCACGGGAGGTAGTGCCGCCCGGAGCCATGATGTCCACTATGGAGCCGAAGTTGGAATACGGCGCTCGCGCTCCTTCCCTGTCTCCGGCACCCACTACAACGACGTTGGTGCAGTTAGCTGGCTGGGTAGATGAGGCGGAAATGGCATCGTTGCCGGCTGCCGCCACGACGACGGCGCCGCTGCCGACGGCGTAGTCCACTGCTTTCTGCATCGAGGACGAGCAGGTGCTTACTCCGCCCAAGCTCAGGTTGATGACCCGTGCCGGAGTGGGGTTCAGCGGCAAGCCGGGCACCTGTCCGCCTGCGGCCCATATGATGCCATCGGAAATGTCGGACATGTACCCGCCGCAGGTCCCCATGGTGCGGACCGGAAGGATCATGGCTCCAGGGGCTACGCCGCTGATGCCGACGCCGTTGTTCGTGCTGGCGGCGACGATGCCGGAAACGTGAGTGCCATGCCAGGTGGAATTGGCGCCCATGGTTCGGCCGCAGGCTCCGGCGACGTACCCGTCCCCCTCATCCCTGGGGTCGGCGTCCCGGCCGTCGCCGTCACCGGCCATTCCAGCGGTGGAGATCATGTCATAGCCGGGGAGGACTTTGGAGTTCAAATCCGTGTGGGCGGTAATTCCAGTGTCGACGACGGCCACCACTTGGCGCTCACCGGCGCCAAGATTCCAGGCGGCGGCCACATTTGCTCCGCCGCCCGCCGCGCGCAGGTTCCACTGCGTGGCATAAAAAGGATCGTTGGGCTCGGCGGCCGCCGGATACAGCAGGACATCCGGCTCAACGAAGGCAACGTCGGGATCAGCAGCAAGCGCGGCAACAGCGGCAGCTGATTCTTCAGCGGTGAGATCCTTATCCATCTCCACCACCATCCCTCCGGCAGCCGTTTCATGCAGCTCGGTCACACCGGTGCCAAGGGCACCGGTGACCTTGGAGTAGGACTCGATCCGGTCCGCGCTTGAAGTGCCCGCACTGCCCGTGAATTGCACGATAAAACGATCGGTAGCCTGCGACGCCGTTTCATTGGGCTCGGGCGCGGGCGCCCCCGGAGTCTGGGCCGGGGAAGCGACAGGGGCCGGAGCCTGCTCGGCTACGGCGAGTGCTGGCACTGCTAGAGCGGAGCTGCCGACAGCAAAAGCTGCTGCTGCTGCCACGGCGCGAAACCGGATTCGGAGACAAAGAATCTTCGCCAAGGGTATTCCTGTTCAACGGAGAAAGGCCGGAGTATCGTTCTGCCGGCCGGACATACGGGTGCGGAGCGGCTTCTGCCGCGCATGCTGACTCTATCCGCGATTTCTCCCTCAGTTTTCCTCCATAGTTTCCCTCATGGATTCCCCAACCGCATTGTCGGGGCCCACACGCAGCGGAAAACCACTGCCTCACCATCGTCCATAATGAATAGCGATGACTTCTCTGCGCTCCAAATTTCTGTCCCTGATCGCCCTGCCCGTAATACTCTTCAGTTCCGCCGCATGCACTCCTTTGACGGAGGCCGGCACCGCCGACGTCGGGGCAAGCAGCCCGGATTCCGGAGCTGGAACCGCCACAGTCCAGGAGACTGCAGTCGGATCGGCCGCGGAGCAGCTGGAAACCCTTCCGATCAAGGGCAGGGCACCGAAGACCGGCTATGACAGGGATCAATTCGGGCCGTCGTGGGCCGACGTCGACCGTAATGGCTGCGATACCCGCAACGACATTCTTGCCCGCGACCTCACCGCCGTCGTCTACAAGGACGGAACGAAGGAATGCGTAGTGGCGTCGGGCACTTTTGCCGATCCCTACACCGGCACCACCATTAGTTTTGTGCGCGGTAATGAAACCAGCACCGCGGTCCAGATCGACCACATCGTGGCCCTTTCCGATGCTTGGCAGAAGGGTGCGCAGCAGCTCTCAGCCGAAGAGCGGCGCCAGTTTGCCAATGACCCGTTGAACCTGATGGCCGCCGACGGACCCGCCAACGGCGCTAAATCCGATGCCGACGCCGCTACTTGGCTGCCGGCGAACAAGGCCTTCCGCTGCGGGTACGTGGCCCGCCAGATCGCCGTGAAGGCGAATTACCGGCTGTGGATGACGCAGGCGGAACATGACGCCGCCGCTGGTGTCCTCGCCACGTGCCCGGACCAGCCCGTACCAACTGCGGGCCCGGCGGTCAGCGTATCTGGTAACGCCGGCAACGCTGGCAGTGCCGGCAACGGTGGCAACACCGGCGTCAGCCGGGCCCAGCCGGAAAGCGCACCGGTGTACGCGAACTGCACGGCGGTCAAGGCTGCCGGCGCTGCCCCCATCCGCCCCGGCGACGCGGGCTGGGACCCCAAGTTCGACGGCGACGGCGACGGCGTGGGCTGCACCTCCTAGCACTGAGTTCCGGGTGCCGAACGAATCGGCCCGAGACAGTCCTTACTCCTCCTGCGCGTCGTGCACCGTGAGCGCCGCGGTGATCAGGGCCAGGTGCGAGAGCCCCTGTGGAAAGTTTCCCAAGAAGGCGTGGTCCTCCTCGGCGATCATCTCGGTGTACAGGCCCACGTCATTGGCCAGCGGAACCAGCTGATCCATCAGCTCCACCGCCTCGTCCCGGCGGCCAACGTGCACCAGCGCGGACACCAGCCAAAACGCGCAGGCAACAAAGGTTCCTTCCTCCTTCTCGGCGCCGCTGTACCGGTACAGCAGAGGACCGCGCCCCAGCTCCCCGCGCAGCGCATCAAGGGTGGAACTCATCCGCTCGCTCCGGTCGAACCCACTGATGGCATGCAGCAGGATGGAGGCGTCCAGCTTGTCCGAACCCGGATACCAGACATAGCTGCCGCGCTCCTGGGACCAGCAGTTTTCCCGGACCCAGTGCGCGATCCGCTCCTTTTCAGCCCGCCACCGGTCCGCCGGACCTGGGATTTGGCCCAGATCGGCCAGGTGGGACGCGCAGCTGAGGGCATGCCAGCAGCCGAGCTTGGATGTGGTGTAGTGCCGCTCCTCGGACAGTTCCCACATCCCGGCGTCGCGCTTCTGCCATGTGTCGCACGCCAAATCGGCCAGATCAGCCAACAGCCGCCCGGTACCGGTGTCCAGGACGTGCCCGGCGTCCACATAAAGCTGGACAATGTTGAACAGATCGCCAAAAACGCCCATTTGCAGCTGCCGGGCGGCATTGTTGCCGCGCACCACGGGACCGATGCCGCGCCAGCCGGGCAGATCCAACTCCTCGGCATCCTGGGCCTTCTCCCCGTTGAGCGCTGTGAAGACCTGCAGCTCGGCGCCTTGGCTGCGGATGCTCTTCAGCATGCCCGCAACCGCGGCGTGCACCTCTTCCCGCAGCCCGAATCGGATCAGGGCGTTGAGCGTGTAAGCGGTGTCACGGACCCAGGCATAGCGGTAGTCCCAGTTCTTGCCGCCGTCCAGGCTTTCCGGCAGCGACGTCGTGGCCGCCGCAGCCACCGCACCGGAGGGGCTGTGGATCAGCAGCTTCAACGCCAAGGCGCTGCGCTGCACCGCGTCGGACCACGGCCCGTCATAGGAGAATTCCTTCATCCAGTTCTGCCAGTTGGTGATGGTGCGGTCGACGCCGGCATCCACCGTTTCCGGGTCCGGCAGCGCCAGCGGCTCGTCATGGGTGGATACGACAGCCACCAAATGCCGCGACCCCGGGGATGTGGTGAAGGTGCCGGAAATGCTGCGGTCGGAAACCTCTTCGGTGCCGTGATGAAAGCCGCGCACCCCGATGGTGGCGTGTTGTGCGTGGAGTACCGGACCGTGTGCACTGTTTTCCATCCACGGGGACGCGGTGCCGAAACAATTTCCCGGCTCCACGGCCCACTGCATTGCCACTGTTCCTTCCAGCCCTTCGGTCCGGCGGGCCAGTTCGCCCCAGGGCAGCCGCCCAGCCACACCGGTATTCAGGGAATCCGTGACCCGCACTCTGCCCGAAGTGGTGGTGAAAGTGGTGGCCAGAACATTGGTGCCGTCCACGTAAGCCCGTTCCACGGAGAAATCCTCCACCGGGCACAACACAATCCGGCCGCCGTTCCCGTTGTCCAGCAGGGCTGCGAAGGAGGGGACGGAATCGAGGTCCGGCGTTGGATACCAGTCCACGGAACCGTCCCTGGCGACGAGGGCCACTGTGCGTCCGTCTCCGATCGCCGCGTAGGAACGCAGCGCCGCGTATCCGTCGATGCGTTCATCGGAGAAGTTCTGGGTGGGGGAGTCCTCGCTCATCGTGGCCTTCCAGGAAGCAGGTTCAGTCCCACCATCGTAGAACTCCCCTCGGTCATGCCGTGGACTGCTGCCCGGCTCATGTTGGGCTCATGCCCGGCGACTCACGCCCCGGGACTCATGCCCGGAGTCATTCTTAGGCCCACGTCCCCGCCGCCCCTAGGATGGGCCTACGGTGTTCCGGCAAGCCGAAGCACTACTGCCTTATTCCACTGGAAACTTGTGTTTTCCATTTCGAAATCTTTGGCTGTCAGGATGTGTTTATGACTTCTTCTTTAACAATTGGTTACGCGGCAATGCTCGAGCAGTTCCACCCCACCGAAGCGGTGGCGCTCGCTGAATATGCCGAAAGCAGGGGTTTTTCCGGAGTCATGGCTGCGGACCATTTCCAGCCGTGGGTGCCGGCACAGGGACAGTCAGCATTTGTGTGGAACGTTTTGTCGGCGCTTGGCGAGCGGACCAAAGGCGATATCGGTCCCGGAGTCACCGCTCCCACCTTCCGGTGGCATCCGGCGATGGTGGCGCAGGCATCGGCAACTCTGGCCGCCATGTATCCCGGCCGGCACTGGCTGGGGCTGGGGTCCGGAGAAGCACTGAACGAGCACATCACCGCCCAGTACTGGCCCGAAGCACCCGAGCGGATCAACCGCATGTTCGAGGCCATAGAAATCATCACGAAACTCTTCACCAATTCCCTTGCCGGCAAGGATGTGCGGCATAAGGGTGAGTTCTACAAGATGGAATCCACCCGGCTGTGGACCATGCCGGAGGTGGCCCCCGAAATCCTGGTCGCCACCGCCGGCCCGGTGACCGCAAAGCGCGCCGGCCGGCACGCGGACGGCCTCATTACGGTGGGGGCACCACTGGAAAAAATCGGCATGCTCTTTGACCGTTTCGACGCCGGAGCACGCGAGGCGGGCAAGGACCCGGACACCATGCCCAAGGTCCTTCAGCTGCATATGAGCTGGGCTGAGACGGATGAGGAAGCGCTGACCAACGCCATGGTGGAATGGCCCAACGGCGGCATGAAATTCCCCAAGGGAGACATCCGCTCACCGTTTGAACTGGAGCAGATGGCCAAGCTGGTCCGCCCCGAAGACTTCGAGGGGCGGATGGTGATCTCCAGCGACCCCGACGTGCACCGGGCGTATATCCAGAAGTTTGTGGATCTGGGTTTTGACCGCATCTACCTGCACAATGTGGGCCGGAACCAGCGGGAGTGGATCGATGTCTTCTCCCGCACCGTGCTGCCCGCGCTCAAGCGCTGATCCCATGCGCAGCATCACGCTGTTCACGCTTCCCGGCATCGGGGAGATAACCCCGGGAACGGATCTGACGGCGGTCATCCTGGCTGCCGCCGGATCCAATCCGGATGCTGCGCTGCGCCCCGGCGACATCCTGGCGGTCACTTCCAAGATCGTGTCCAAGGCCGAGGGGCGTCAGCTCCCGGCGGAGGACCGGGAGCAGGCCATCACCAACGAGACCGTTCGGCTCGTCGCCAGCCGGGTCCATCCCGGCGGCGTCACCCGGATTGTGGAGAACAAGCTGGGTATCGTGGCCGCGGCGGCAGGCGTGGACAACAGCAACACACCGGCCGGAACCGTGCTGCTGCTGCCCGTGGATCCGGACGCTTCGGCCCGGGCGCTGTGTACGGGGCTGCGGCGGGCCCTGGGGTTCGACGTCGGAGTGGTCATCACTGACACGATGGGCCGGGCCTGGCGTGAGGGACAGACCGACGCGGCGATCGGCGCTGCCGGCTTGGACGTCATCACCGACCTGCGCGGAAACACCGACACCTTCGGGCAGCAGATGAAGGCGACCATGACCGCCGTCGCGGACGAGATCGCGGCGGCGGCGGACCTCATCAAGGGCAAGACCAGCCAATGTCCCGTTGCGGTGCTGCGGGGTCTGCCGGAGCTGGTGCGTCCGCTGGGACAGAGCTCCGGAGATGAGGAGGGCTCCCGGCACGACGGCGCCCGGTCACTGATCCGGCCCGCCGAGCAGGACATGTTCCGGCTGGGCAGCGACGAGGCCTGGCGTGAGGGTTACGCGGCGGCGTGCCGCGACAACGGACTCCCTGTCCCGGGGGAGGCTCAGGCGGAGGAACCCGAGTAGGAAGCCTCCGAGGGTCTTCGGGCAATTTGGGGTTCCGCTGGCAGGGACAGTGCGATCAGCGGGCGGCCGGTGGCCGGGTGTTCCAGCACATGGGCATCCACTCCGTACACAGTCCGAATCAGCTCGGCGGTCAGGACGGAGCGGGGGTCCCCGGCGGCCACCACTGTGCCGGCGGACAGCACAATGACGTGGTCACAGTGCGCAGCGGCGTGCGTCAGGTCATGCAGTGCGGCGACGACGGCGATGCCGTCACCGGCCAGCCGCCGCATCAAATGCAGGGTGGTCAGCTGGGCGTGCGGGTCCAGATGATTTGTCGGCTCATCCAGGAGCAGCAGCTGTGGTTTCTGGGCCAGGGCACGGGCCAGCTGCACCCGCTGCCGCTGCCCGCCGGAGAGCTCGCCGAACAGCCGGTCCGCAAGCTCCGGAACGCCTGCCGACTGCAGGGCCCTCATCACATCGGCATCATCTTCACTGCCGCCGAACCCCAGCAGCGGGCGGTGCGGCATGGTCCCCAGCGACACGACGTCCCGCACTGTCAGGGGCGTGTCCGTGCCGGATTCCTGTTCCGCCAGGGCGGCAATGCGGGCACGTTCACGGCGCGGCAGCCGCAGCATGTCACGGCCCTGCCACAGCACCGTCCCGCGGCGCACGGGAACGACGCCCGCCAGCGCGCGCAGCAGTGTTGACTTACCGGCGCCATTGGGCCCGACCAGCGCCGAGAGGACGCCGGCGGGAACCGTGCAGTCCACGCCGTCGACTATGAGTTTTCCGCCCAGGGACACGTCCAGGGCTGCGGCCTCCAGAGCTGGGCTGTTCATGCGCCGCCCTTTCGCCGCGCAAGCACGTATGCGAACACCGGCGCACCGATCACTGCGGTCACCACGCCCACGGGAAGTTCCCGGGGCTCAAACGCATACCGCGCTGCGGTGTCGGCCCAAATCAGGAAGATTGCCCCGAGCAGGGCGGACAACGGCAGCAGCGAACGGTGCCCGGGACCGGCGATCAGCCGCACCACGTGGGGAAACACCAGCCCAATGAACCCAATCGCACCGCTGACGGAAACCATGGCGCCGGTCAGCAGGGCGGTGCCGGCCAGCATGGTCCACCGCACGGCCGGAACGTTGAGACCCAGGGCCGAGGCGGCGTCGTCGCCAAACGCGAAACCATCCAGGATCCGGGACGCGGCCAGCAGCGGCACCCCCACCACCAGCAGCGCTGCAGCGGCAATCCCGGCGCTGGACCACTGCGCACCGCTGAGTGAACCGAGCAGCCAGCCCAGGATGTTCCGGTACGAATCGCCGGTGGCCGTCCAAAAAATCACCAGGCTGGTCAGTGCGCTGCCCAACGAAGAGACCGCAACTCCGGCCAGGACGGTGCGCGACGGCGTCAGCCCGCCAGCCAGCCGGGCCAGCAGCAGGGTTGCCGCCAAGGCCGCCAGCGCGCCGATGAAGGCCGCCAGCGGCAGCAGCAGCTGCAGGCCCAGCAACACCACACAGACGGCGCCCAGGGAAGCTCCGGAGGACAGGCCCAGCAGATACGGGTCGGCCAACGCATTGCGGGTCAGGGCCTGCATGACCGCACCGCTGACAGCCAGTCCGGCACCCACCGCAGCCGCCGTCAGCACCCGGGGCAGCCGCAGCTCCCAGATGATGCCGTCATGCAGCACGGACAGCGGGCTGGCGCCGAAACCCAGATGAGCGCCAATGGAGCGGAAGGCGTCCGCAACGCTGATGTCCGCCGGGCCCACCGCCGTTGCCGCCGCGAGGGAAAAGACCAGGACGGCAGAAAGGAGCACAGCTGCCGGTCCGGTGCGGAACCGGCGGCGGGGTGCCGGGACGCCCACCTCCCGTGCCGCTGGTGCGGCGACGGGCCGGGACCGGGTCCGCACGGCGGTCATGACAGTGCGGACAGCTGGTCGGCGAGGTCCGCCACGGCCTCGGCGTTGCGCACTCCGGCTTCTCCCGCCGCGAAGGGCAGGACTAGGTAGCGTTCGTTTATCACGGCGTCCATGTTGGCCGTGGCCGGCATGGAAGCGAGCAGTTCCTTCTTGGACTCGGCGGTGTTGCGGTCCGCGTCCACCAGGACGATGACGTCCGGATTGGCGGCAACCACCGTTTCCCAGCTCAGTGACGCCCAGGGCTCCTGGACATCCGCGGCGATGTTCTCCAGGCCGAGCTCCTCCATCATCATCTGCGGGGCACCCAGCCCGGCTCCCGCGTACGGGGTGTCCCGTCCCGAGGAGAACCAAAAGGCGCTTTGGCCCCCGCCGGCCGGTGTCACGCCGTCGAGCACTTTCCGCTGTTCGGCGATCAGTGCGGCCGCGGCGTCAGGGGCGCCGAAGATGGCCCCGGCCTCGGTGATGTTTGCGAACACGTCCTCAAAGCCGAGCTTTCCGGGAACGCCTTCCTCCCGGCATGCCGCGGGCGACACGTAGGTGCCGATTCCCAGCGATGCCAGGAAATCCCGTTCACCGGCGGTATCTGAGCTGAGGTTCGATTCCCAGCCGGCGTAAATGAAGTCCGGTTCGAGTTCCAGCACCGCCTCTTGGGTGGGCGCAGCATCGGAGAGGACGGGCACCGAGGCGGCGTCGGTGGCCAATGGCCCGGGAACCGGGCCGTCGGAGAAAGCGGAGCCAACCACTTTGCTGCCCAGGCCAAGGGCCAGGAGTGTTTCCAGCGCTGTGGATTTGATCGTCACAATTCGTTCGGGCGGCGACTCAAGGCTCACTTCGGTACCGCAGTTGGTCACGGTGATCGGGTACGACGCCGATGCATGCGGCGCGTCCGAGGCTGCGGCGGCGGTGTTGGTATCCGGTGTGGTCCCGGAGGGCGTGGATGGACCCGCGCAGCCAACAAGTGCGGCAACTCCGGCGGCCAGGAGCATGGAAAGGGCAGGGGAAGGGGATCGGTTCATAGTTCCTCGCAGGTGGAATGGAAAACGGAGGGATCTATGGTCCAAATCCAGACCAGTTCTACCGGCCATTTCCGGCCGGTGATCTATTGAGGAGGCTAGCACCCCATTGTTTCGGGAGTGTGGCGCGGCGGCCATTATCCGCCTCGCCGGGACTGCGCGCAACAGTTTAAAAACCCTTGCGGGTTCCGGCCCTAGCGTCAAGGATGAACAGACGCCGCGGCCACGCAGTTCAGCTTTTTAACGCGGCGGAAATGTTGGGGAAATGTTCAGCACTAAGACTGATAACGGCCCTTCAACAGGCCGATCAAGACCGCGGCACGTTTGCCGCTAATAGGAGGCACAATGACGATTATCCGCACAGCCTTGACCCAAACAACCTGGACCGGCGATGAAGAGTCCATGGTTGCCAAGCACGAGGAGTTTGTCCGCAAGGCAGCTGCCGAGGGTGCGCAGATCATTTGTTTCCAGGAATTGTTCCACGGACCGTACTTCGGGATCGTGCAGGACAACAAGTACTACGACTACGCGCAGAAGGTTCCGGGACCCCTCACCGAACGTTTTTCCAAGCTTGCCGCCGAGCACAACATGGTGATCATCCTGCCGATCTATGAAGAGGACCAGCCCGGCGTCCTGTACAACACGGCAGCGGTTATCGACTCCGACGGAACGTACCTGGGCAAGTACCGCAAGAACCACATTCCGCACGTCGAGAAGTTCTGGGAGAAGTTCTACTTCCGGCCCGGAAACATGGGCTGGCCGGTGTTTGAAACCGCCGTCGGAACCGTGGGCCTGACCATATGCTACGACCGCCACTTCCCCGAGGGCTGGCGTGTCCTGGGCCTGAACGGCGCCCAGATTGTCTTCAACCCGAATGCGTCCAAGCCGGGCCTGTCCAACCGGCTGTGGGAACTGGAACAGCCCACGGCTGCTGCCGCCAACGGATACTACGTGGTGGTCCCCAACCGGGTGGGCGCGGAAACGAACGAGTTCGGCGATGAAGCCGTGGACTTCTATGGAACGTCGTACATGGTGGACCCGCAGGGCAACTACGTGGGCGACATCGGCTCCCGCGACGGCGATGAACTGATGATCCGGGACCTGGACATGGACCTGGTGCGCACCGCCCGCAACAACTGGCAGTTCTACCGCGACCGCCGCCCGGACGCCTACGCGCCGATTACGGCTCCGTAGCGTTCCGGCGGCTTACCCGCAGACGCGTGCCAGAGGCGCTTTGACAGGCCGAGCCTTTTGACAGACAAGGATGTCGTTTTGAGTACAACACTGATCACCGGAGGAACAGTTGTCACCTCCACCGGCCGCAGCGAAGCGGACGTTCTCATTGACGGCGAAACGATTGCCGCGGTGCTTGCACCGGGGTCAACACTGCTGGGACATGACCTCGCCCGCTCCGTGGACACAGTCCTGGACGCCACGGGCAAGTATGTAATTCCCGGCGGGATCGATGCCCATACCCACATGCAGATGCCGTTCGGCGGCACCGAGGCCTCCGATACGTTTGAAACCGGAACCCGTGCCGCCGCCTGGGGAGGCACGACGACGATCGTCGACTTCGCGATCCAGCGCTACGGCGAGCGCGTGATGGACGGGCTGGCCGCATGGCACGAGAAGGCCGCCGGGGAATGCGCCATCGATTACGGTTTCCACCAGATTGTGGGGGACGTCAATGACGACTCCCTGAAGGCCATGGCCGGGCTCATCGATGAAGGGGTCTCCAGCTACAAACTGTTCATGGCCTACCCGGGCGTTTTTTACAGCGATGACGCCCAGATCTACAAGGCCATGCGGGTCGGTGCCGAAACCGGGCTGATGACCATGATGCACGCCGAGAACGGCCCGGCCATCGACGCCATGGTCAGCGAACTGCTGGCACAGGGCAAAACCGATCCCTATTACCACGGGGTGGCACGGGCCTGGCAAATGGAGGAGGAAGCCACCCACCGGGCCATCATGCTGGCAAACCTCACCGGGGCGCCCCTGTACGTGGTGCACGTTTCCGCGAAACAGGCCGTTGAGCAGCTGGCCGCCGCCCGGGACAACGGCCAGAACGTCTTCGGTGAAACATGCCCGCAGTACCTGTACATGAGCCTGGAGGACCAGCTCGGCGCCGAGGGTTTTGAGGGCGCCAAGTACGTCTGCTCCACGCCGCTGCGGTCCAAGCATGAACACCACCAGGACCACATGTGGCAGTCGCTTCGCACCAACGACATCCAGATGGTGGCCACCGACCACTGCCCGTTCTGCATGAAGGGACAGAAGGACATGGGGGTGGGGGATTTCTCCAAGATCCCCAACGGCATCGGATCGGTGGAGCACCGCCTGGACCTGATGTACCAGGGTGTGGTGGACGGCAAGATCACGCTCGAGCGCTGGGTGGAGATCACCAGCACGACGCCGGCCCGCATGTTCGGCATGTACGGCACCAAGGGCGTGATCGCGCCGGGAGCTGACGCCGACGTCGTGATCTATGACCCGGCGGGGCACACGTCGATTGGGCTGGAGAAGACCCACCACATGAACATGGACTACTCCGCATGGGAGGGCTACGAGATCGACGGGCACGTTGACACCGTGCTGTCCCGCGGCCGCATCCTCATCAATGACAACGAATATCTCGGGACCAAGAGCCACGGCCGCTACATCCGCCGTGCCCCGAGCCAGTACCTGATCTAGGAGCGGAAAGCATGGATTTCGGAGCAGTACTGCAGTGCAATCCGCCCGCCGCACGAACGGTGGCGCTCGCCAAAAGGGCCGAGGAGTATGGGTTCGACTACGTCTGGACCTTTGACTCCCACATCCTGTGGCAGGAACCGTACGTCATCTACAGCCAGATCCTGGCCGAGACCCAGAACATCAAGGTGGGTCCCATGGTCACCAACCCGGCCACCCGGGACTGGACCGTCACCGCCTCCACCTACGCCACCCTGAACTCGATGTACGGCAACCGGACCGTGTGCGGGATCGGCCGGGGCGACTCGGCGCTGCGCGTCAGCAACGGCAAGCCCACCACCCTGAAGACCCTGCGGGAATCAATTCACGTCATCCGTGAGCTGGCAAACTCCCGCTCGGTGGAATACAACGGAGCAACCATCCAGTTCCCGTGGAGCAAGGGCTCGGAACTGGAAATGTGGGTGGCCGCCTACGGCCCGCTCGCGCTGAAGCTGACCGGCGAGGTGGGTGACGGCTTCATCCTGCAGCTGGCGGACGTGGACATCGCCGAATGGATGATCGCCGCCGTGCGGTCCGCCGCGGCAGCCGCCGGGCGTGACCCCATGGCCATCAAGTTCTGTGTAGCGGCGCCCATGTATATAGGGGATGACTGGGAGCACATGCGGGAGCAGTGCCGCTGGTTCGGCGGCATGGTGGGCAACCACATTGCCGACATCGTGGCCAAGTACGGCGCGGACTCCAGCGTGCCCCAGGCGCTCACCGACTACATCGCCGGCAGGGAAGGCTACGACTACAACGAGCACGGCCGGGCGGGCAACACTCATGCCGCCTTTGTGCCGGACGAGATTGTGGACCGTTTCTGCCTGATGGGCACGGCGGAGCAGCACATTGAAAAGCTCGAAAAGCTCAAGGCGCTGGGCGTAACCCAGTTCGCCGGGTATCTCCAGCACGACAACAAGGAGGAAACCCTGCGGGTCTACGGCGAGAGCGTCATCCCGGCACTGCGCGAGACCGTGAGCGCAACGGCATGACCCGGGCCGGAACCAGGACACCGCCGGCGGCTCGGATCGGCTGGGCCGCCGCCGGCGTCCTGGTTCCGGTTCTGCTGTGGGAAGCGTACAAGTTTGCCGGGCCCGACGACGGCGTCAGCGTGGGGAGCATGCCGCTCCTGCCGCGCACCACCGACCTTGCCATGCCCCACGTCTGGACCATGCTCGCAAGACTGGCGGAACCGGTCACCTCGGCCGCGGGGGCGCAGCCCCTGTGGCTGGCTGTCCTGGCGGCGGCGGCCTTTACCCTGGGGATCGCGGCCGTGGGCTGGTTCATCGGAGTCCTGGTGGGGCTGGGCCTGGCCATGGTCATGCAGCGGTTCCGGGCGGCCGGGTCCGCCCTGCTGCCCTGGATCATCCTGAGCCAAACCGTTCCCCTCATCGCCATCGCCCCGCTGGTGCGCCGCTGGGGATCCCAGCTGGAGATCGGCTCCTTCAGCTGGGAAAACTGGATGTCGGTGGCCGTCATCGCCTCATATCTGGCTTTCTTCCCGGTGGCGATCGGCGCCCTGCGCGGATTCGCGTCTCCGCAGGTCAGCCATCTGGACCTGATGCACAGCTACTCGGTGGGATGGTGGCGCAGCTTCCTGTTCCTGCGGCTGCCCGCCAGCATCCCCTACTTGCTGCCGGCGCTTCGCCTGGCCGCCGCCAACGCCGTGATCGGCGCCGTCGTGGCCGAAGTGTCGATCGGCCTCAAGGGTGGGATTGGCCGAATGATCGTGGAATACGCCGCCGCGGCCGGCGGTGACCCGGGCAAACCCTGGGCACCCATCTTCGGGGCTGTCCTGCTGGGCCTGGCCGCAGTCTCCGCCACCACTGTCCTGGGACTTTTCCTGCACCGCTACCGCCGAGGAGAGCAAGCAGCATGAACGCATCAACAGAAGCGGCAGCACCGGATGCACAGCAACCGGCGGTGGACGTCCGGGACGTCCACCGGGTTTTCACCACCGGCAAGGGCTCCGTCACGGCACTCGAGGCGGCCAACCTGACGGTGGCGCCGGGCGAATTTGTGTCACTCATCGGACCATCGGGCTGCGGCAAGAGCACGCTGCTGCGCCTGATCGCGGATCTTGATGAACCGACGAGTGGAACCATCAGCGTTTTCGGCCGGACCGCACGGCAGGCCCGGAAGGAACAGGCATACGGCATCGCCTTTCAGCAGGCCGGACTTTTGCCCTGGCGCACGGTGCGCGCGAACATCGAACTGCCGCTGCAGCTGCACGGTGTCCCGGCGAAGACCCGGAAGAGCCGGGCCGAGGAACTCCTGGGGATGGTCGGACTCACCGAATTTGCCGATTCCTTTCCGGACCAGCTGTCCGGAGGCATGCAGCAGCGCGTGGCCATCGCCCGGTCGCTGGCGGAAAGCCCCCGGCTGCTGCTGATGGACGAGCCGTTTGGTGCCCTCGACGAGATGACGCGTGAGCGGATGCAGAACGAACTGGTCCGCATCTGCGCGGAAACCGGTGCCGCCGTCGTCTTTGTCACCCACTCCATTCCGGAAGCGGTATTTCTCTCCGACCGCGTGTTCGTGATGTCGGCCCGGCCGGGACGGATCAAGGATGTGCTGTCCATGCGGCTCGGAGCGGCGGGGGAGCGCGGCGAGAACCTGCGGGAGGACACGGCGTTCTACGCCGCCATCACCGCAGTCCGCGAGTCCCTGCACGGCACCGCAGTGACCGCCCTCCGTGGAGTGGAAACGCGGTGACGGCGCTGGAGAGCTCCGGGCTTAAAACCACCCCCGCCGCGGTGGCGGCCACGTCTCCGGCGCTGCTGGTGCGGGCAGTTGGCGGCGGCCGGCAGGCATTGCTTCCGCTGCTGCTGGGAGTTGCGGTGGTGCTGCTGTGGCAGGCCGCGGTAAGCGTGCTGGCGGTTCCCCCGTTTGTGCTCCCCGGACCGTTCGATATCGCCGCGGCGTTCTTCGCGAACCTGGGCAACATCGTCTCGGCATCACTTGTGACCGGAGGCAATGCCGCGGTGGGACTGGTGGCAGGCGGCCTGCTGGGCGTCCTCGCCGCCGTCGTTGCCGCGTTCCTGCCGGTCTTTGACCGCCTCGCCGGACCGTTGGTGGCGGCACTGTCGGTGGTGCCAATCGTGGCCGTGGCCCCGGTGCTCTACACGATGTTCGGCGCCGGCGAAGAGGCACCGCGGCAGATCGTGGCGGGAATTGCCGTTTTTGTTCCGGTGTACGTGAATTCGCTGCGCGGGTTCCGGCAGGTCCTTCCGGTGCACCGGGACCTCATGCGCTCCTACGCGGCCGGCCGCTGGCAGGTCACCCGCAGCGTCACGCTGCCCAGCGCCGTGCCCTACATGTTCACCGGGCTGCGGATCGCGTCATCACTGGCCGTGATTTCCGCGCTGATTGCCGAGTACTTTGGCGGTCCGGTGGGCGGACTCGGCAAGTCCATCACCTCGGCAGCCGCCGGAAGCAACTACACACTGGCGTGGGCCTACGTGCTGGGTGCCGTCGTCGTCGGCCTGGTGTTCTTCTGTGCCACCGCCGCACTGGAGAAATACAGCTCCCGGCACTGACACCGCCGGTTTTTCACCCGTCCCGTCCGGACGGTCCCGCTCACAGCTATCCGCTCTCACCCAAATGGAGGCAACAAAATGGCAAGTGGAAAACGCATCCGCACCGCCGCAGCGGCAGGAACCGCCGCAGTCCTGGTTTTGGCCGGCTGTGCCTCGGGCAGCGGCGCGGACGAGACAGAATCCGCAGAGGGACTGACTCCGGTGAAACTCCAGCTGCAGTGGTTTTCGCAGGCCCAGTTTGCCGGCTACTACGCGGCGCTGGACCAGGGATATTTTGAGGACGAGGGCCTGGACGTGGAAATTGTTGAGGGCGGCGCGGACATCGTCCCGCAGGACGTGCTGGCCTCCGGCGATGTGGACTACGCCATTTCCTGGGTGCCGAAGGTGCTGGGTTCCATTGAACAGGGCGCCAACATCACCAACGTGGCGCAGATCTTTGAGCGCAGCGCAACGCTGCAGGTGGCGATGGCGGATTCCGGCATCGACGGCCCGGAGGATCTCGCGGGTAAAAAGGTGGGTTCCTGGGGGTACGGCAATGAATGGGAGCTCTTCGCCGGCCTAAAGAACGCAGGGGTGGAAGCGGGGGACATTGAGCTGATTCAGCAGGCCTTCGATATGAACGGTTTCCTGTCCGGGGACATCGATGCGGCCCAGGCCATGACCTACAACGAGTACGCGCAGGTGCTGGAGACGGTGAACCCTGAGACGGGGGAGCTGTACCAGCCCGAGGACCTGACGGTTATCGACTGGAACGAAGAAGGCTCCGCCATGCTGCAGGACGCCATTTGGGCGGACGCCGCGCGGCTGGCAGAGGACACCGAGTATCAGGACACCACCACGGCGTTCGTCAAGGCGGCCATCAAGGGCTGGATCTACGCCAAGGACAATCCGGAGGAAGCGGCCACAATTGTCACCGACTCCGGGTCAACCCTGGGCCAGAGCCACCAGCTGTGGATGACCAATGAAACCAACAAGCTGATTTTCCCCTCCACCAACGGCGTCGGGATGATCGACGAGGCGGCTTGGAAGCAGACCGTGGACATCGCCATGGGAACAGAGAACGAAACGGGAACCACCATCCTGACCACGGAACCGCCGGAGACCGCCTACACCAACGAGTATGTGGAGAAGGCGCTGGCAGAGCTGGAAGAAGAAGGGGTGGACACCAAGGGTGCGGACTACGAGCCGATCGAGGTGACCCTGGCCGAGGGCGGCAACTAGCCGGGGCTGCTCATCCGGCTGGTAAGGACGGGCCGAGAGCATATTCGGGATCACGATATTCGGGATCACGACATTTACGGGATCACAACGGCGGTCGGCAGCAGCAGCTGCCGGCCGCCGCTGCGTGGGCTGAGGCTGGAGGCTGGAGGCTGGAGGCTGGAGGCTGGCGGCTGGGGGCTTGGGGCTGAGGGCTGAGGGCTTAGGGCTGGGGCTGAAGGCTTAGGGCTGGGGCTGAGGGCTGTTTCCGGAGGCCTGCCAGCGGGTCCTGGAGGCCGATTTGCGGCGGGGTGCAAACCTGTGTAAAGTCTTCTAAGTCGCCGCGGCAGGGAGTTGAAAAACATCCCCGGCAGGGCGGCCAGACCCCACCAAAAACATCCTGGTGATCCATCCTGCGCCTCACCGCCCGGGACACGGAAAACCAGGGCTTTTGCGCGGGTGCATCCAGCGGAATCAAGCACTAACCGGGAGTTATCCCGAATTGCTAAAACCGGCCGGATGAAATAGAATAAAGAAACACTGCAGCGAAGAGAAAAGAAAAACATTACATTGTTTTTCCGAGTATTTCGGATGCATCTGTTGTTTGAGAACTCAATAGTGTGCCAAGTTTATTGATACCAATTATTTTAATTGGTTGAACTGGCTGTTACCGCCCACCCCGTGGGTATGGGACGGCTTTTTTAGCTGGTTTCGAATTTAGTGCAGGACCGTGCAGCCAATTTTCCTTGGCTCCGGTCTTGTGTCTGTAACACATTTACGGAGAGTTTGATCCTGGCTCAGGATGAACGCTGGCGGCGTGCTTAACACATGCAAGTCGAACGATGACTTTTGTGCTTGCACAAAATGATTAGTGGCGAACGGGTGAGTAACACGTGAGTAACCTGCCCTTAACTTCGGGATAAGCCTGGGAAACCGGGTCTAATACCGGATACGACGGACCACCGCATGGCGGTCCGTGGAAAGCTTGATGCGGTTTTGGATGGACTCGCGGCCTATCAGCTAGTTGGTTGGGGTAATGGCCCACCAAGGCGACGACGGGTAGCCGGCCTGAGAGGGTGACCGGCCACACTGGGACTGAGACACGGCCCAGACTCCTACGGGAGGCAGCAGTGGGGAATATTGCACAATGGGCGAAAGCCTGATGCAGCGACGCCGCGTGAGGGACGAAGGCCTTCGGGTTGTAAACCTCTTTCAGCAGGGAAGAAGCGAAAGTGACGGTACCTGCAGAAGAAGCGCCGGCTAACTACGTGCCAGCAGCCGCGGTAATACGTAGGGCGCAAGCGTTATCCGGAATTATTGGGCGTAAAGAGCTCGTAGGCGGTTTGTCGCGTCTGCTGTGAAAGCCCGGGGCTCAACCCCGGGTCTGCAGTGGGTACGGGCAGACTAGAGTGCAGTAGGGGAGACTGGAATTCCTGGTGTAGCGGTGAAATGCGCAGATATCAGGAGGAACACCGATGGCGAAGGCAGGTCTCTGGGCTGTAACTGACGCTGAGGAGCGAAAGCATGGGGAGCGAACAGGATTAGATACCCTGGTAGTCCATGCCGTAAACGTTGGGCACTAGGTGTGGGGGACATTCCACGTTTTCCGCGCCGTAGCTAACGCATTAAGTGCCCCGCCTGGGGAGTACGGCCGCAAGGCTAAAACTCAAAGGAATTGACGGGGGCCCGCACAAGCGGCGGAGCATGCGGATTAATTCGATGCAACGCGAAGAACCTTACCAAGGCTTGACATGAACCGGAAAGGCCTGGAAACAGGTCCCCCACTTGTGGCCGGTTTACAGGTGGTGCATGGTTGTCGTCAGCTCGTGTCGTGAGATGTTGGGTTAAGTCCCGCAACGAGCGCAACCCTCGTTCTATGTTGCCAGCGCGTGATGGCGGGGACTCATAGGAGACTGCCGGGGTCAACTCGGAGGAAGGTGGGGACGACGTCAAATCATCATGCCCCTTATGTCTTGGGCTTCACGCATGCTACAATGGCCGGTACAAAGGGTTGCGATACTGTGAGGTGGAGCTAATCCCAAAAAGCCGGTCTCAGTTCGGATTGAGGTCTGCAACTCGACCTCATGAAGTTGGAGTCGCTAGTAATCGCAGATCAGCAACGCTGCGGTGAATACGTTCCCGGGCCTTGTACACACCGCCCGTCAAGTCACGAAAGTTGGTAACACCCGAAGCCGGTGGCCTAACCCCTTGTGGGAGGGAGCCGTCGAAGGTGGGACCGGCGATTGGGACTAAGTCGTAACAAGGTAGCCGTACCGGAAGGTGCGGCTGGATCACCTCCTTTCTAAGGAGCACCTCAAGGATTTTGTGTCCTTCCACAGTGTTGGATGCGGTCTTTGCAGGAGATGCCCATATCGTAAGACATTTGTTCTTCGGTGGGTGCTCAAGGGTGGAATATCAATGAGCAGGTGCCCGGCGTTGAGCCTGGCAGCATGAGTACGCCGTGTACGTTCCCACTTGTGGGGATGGTTGTGGTTGGAAAGAGCTGCCGGTGCCTCGAGTACCGGGTTTTACCGTTTGGCACACTGTTGGGTCCTGAGACAACAGGACCGTATGAACTGACAGCCGTTTGGTTGGAGGTGGCACGGGTACCGTGTTGTTTCTGATTGTTCCTGCGCAGACCTAAGACTTCCACGGTGAATACGTGGTGGTGGCGGGGTGTGACGGGGTTGTTGTTTGAGAACTACATAGTGGACGCGAGCATCTTAAAATTATTAAGTGCAATTTCAGATAAACCTGGTGATCCGGGGATGTGCCCTTGATGGGTGTGTTTCCGGTGTTGTCATGGTTTTCTCGATAGCGATAATATTTATTGATCTTTGTGGTCAAGTTTTTAAGGGCACACGGTGGATGCCTTGGCATCAGGAGCCGAAGAAGGACGTAGGAATCTGCGATAAGCCTGGGGGAGTTGATAACCGAGCGTTGATCCCAGGATGTCCGAATGGGGAAACCCCGCCCGGCGCGCGAGTGACCGGGTGACCCGCATCTGAACACATAGGGTGCGTGGAGGGAACGTGGGGAAGTGAAACATCTCAGTACCCACAGGAAGAGAAAACAACAGTGATTCCGTTAGTAGTGGCGAGCGAACGCGGAAGAGGCTAAACCAGTGGTGTGTGATAGCCGGCGGGCGTTGCATCACTGGGGTTGCGGGACTTTCCGTACCAGTTCTGCCGGATTGGTGAAGTGAGTGCAGGTGCATAGGTGAACCGGTTTGAAAGCCGGGCCGTAGAGGGTGTTAGCCCCGTAACCGGAATGTATGCTGCCGCTTGGAGAGGATCCCAAGTAGCACGGGGCCCGAGAAATCCCGTGCGAATCTGCCAGGACCACCTGGTAAGCCTAAATACTCCCTGATGACCGATAGCGGACAAGTACCGTGAGGGAAAGGTGAAAAGTACCCCGGGAGGGGAGTGAAACAGTACCTGAAACCGTGTGCCTACAATCCGTTGGAGCAGGGCGATGCCACTTGTGGTGTTGTGCTTGTGACAGCGTGCCTTTTGAAGAATGAGCCTGCGAGTTAGTGTTACGTCGCGAGGTTAACCCGTGAGGGGAAGCCGTAGCGAAAGCGAGTCTGAACAGGGCGATGCAGTGGCGTGATCTAGACCCGAAGCGGAGTGATCTACCCATGGCCAGGTTGAAGCGCGTGTAAGAGCGCGTGGAGGACCGAACCCACTTCAGTTGAAAATGGAGGGGATGAGCTGTGGGTAGGGGTGAAAGGCCAATCAAACTCCGTGATAGCTGGTTCTCCCCGAAATGCATTTAGGTGCAGCGTTGCGTGTTTCTTACCGGAGGTAGAGCTACTGGATGGCTAATGGGCCCTACAAGGTTACTGACGTCAGCCAAACTCCGAATGCCGGTAAGTGAGAGCGCAGCAGTGAGACTGTGGGGGATAAGCTTCATAGTCGAGAGGGAAACAGCCCAGACCACCAACTAAGGCCCCTAAGCGTGTGCTAAGTGGGAAAGGATGTGGAGTTGCGAAGACAACCAGGAGGTTGGCTTAGAAGCAGCCATCCTTGAAAGAGTGCGTAATAGCTCACTGGTCAAGTGATTCCGCGCCGACAATGTAGCGGGGCTCAAGTACACCGCCGAAGTTGTGGCATTCAAATATTAGCCAAGCGGATGGTTTATCCATTTTCGTTCAAGCGTTTGGATGGGTAGGGGAGCGTCGTGTGGGCAGTGAAGTCGCGGTGTAAACCAGCGGTGGAGCCTACACGAGTGAGAATGCAGGCATGAGTAGCGAAAGACGGGTGAGAAACCCGTCCGCCGAATGATCAAGGGTTCCAGGGTCAAGCTAATCTGCCCTGGGTAAGTCGGGACCTAAGGCGAGGCCGACAGGCGTAGTCGATGGACAACGGGTTGATATTCCCGTACCGGCGAAAAACCGCCAATACTGATCGGGGGACACTAACCGCCCAATACCTGACCGGCCGCCCTTGTGGTGACCCGGTTTTTGGTGGAGCGCGGGACCTGATCCCGGGAGGTAAGCGTATTAACAGGTGTGACGCAGGAAGGTAGCCGGGCCGGGCGATGGTTGTCCTGGTCTAAGGATGTAGGGTCAGCGATAGGTAAATCCGTTGCTGTGTCTTTGATGACGATCCTGAGATCTGACGGGACCCACTTTGGTGGGAATCCGGTGATCCTATGCTGCCTAGAAAAGCATCGGCGCGAGGTTTTAGCCGCCCGTACCCCAAACCGACACAGGTGATCAGGTAGAGAATACTAAGGCGATCGAGAGAATTATGGTTAAGGAACTCGGCAAAATGCCCCCGTAACTTCGGGAGAAGGGGGGCCCCAACCTTGATGGACACAAGCTGTCCGGAGGGGATCGGGGCCGCAGAGACCAGGGGGAAGCGACTGTTTACTAAAAACACAGGTCCGTGCGAAGTCGCAAGACGATGTATACGGACTGACTCCTGCCCGGTGCTGGAAGGTTAAGAGGACCGGTTAGCCCTTTGGGGCGAAGCTGGGAATTTAAGCCCCAGTAAACGGCGGTGGTAACTATAACCATCCTAAGGTAGCGAAATTCCTTGTCGGGTAAGTTCCGACCTGCACGAATGGAGTAACGACTTCCCCGCTGTCTCAACCATAAACTCGGCGAAATTGCAGTACGAGTAAAGATGCTCGTTACGCGCAGCAGGACGGAAAGACCCCGAGACCTTTACTATAGTTTGGTATTGATATTCGGTGTGGCTTGTGTAGGATAGGTGGGAGACTGTGAGACCCGGACGCCAGTTCGGGTGGAGTCATCGTTGAAATACCACTCTGGTCATACTGGATATCTAACTTCGGCCCGTAATCCGGGTCAGGGACAGTGCCTGATGGGTAGTTTAACTGGGGCGGTTGCCTCCTAAAGAGTAACGGAGGCGCCCAAAGGTTCCCTCAGCCTGGTTGGCAATCAGGTGGCGAGTGTAAGTGCACAAGGGAGCTTGACTGTGAGAGAGACATCTCGAGCAGGGACGAAAGTCGGGACTAGTGATCCGGCGGTACATTGTGGAATGGCCGTCGCTCAACGGATAAAAGGTACCTCGGGGATAACAGGCTGATCTTGCCCAAGAGTCCATATCGACGGCATGGTTTGGCACCTCGATGTCGGCTCGTCGCATCCTGGGGCTGGAGTAGGTCCCAAGGGTTGGGCTGTTCGCCCATTAAAGCGGTACGCGAGCTGGGTTTAGAACGTCGTGAGACAGTTCGGTCCCTATCCGCTGCGCGCGCAGGAAATTTGAGAAGGGCTGTCCTTAGTACGAGAGGACCGGGACGGACGAACCTCTGGTGTGTCAGTTGTACTGCCAAGTGCACCGCTGATTAGCTACGTTCGGATGGGATAACCGCTGAAAGCATCTAAGCGGGAAGCCCGCTTCGAGATGAGATTTCCATACACCTTGTGTGTGAGAGGCCCCCAGCCAGACCACTGGGTTGATAGGCCGGATGTGGAAGCGGGGACTAAAGACCCGTGAAGCTGACCGGTACTAATAGGCCGATAACTTACACCACACCACAATCTGGGCAGGAAACGACTTCAAACGTTCCCGCCAAATAAGGGTTGTGTTAGATCATGTGCTGCTTGCGTCCACTATGTGGTTCCCGGATAACAAACCCGTGTGGTTTGTCACTCCTGGAACCGGCACCACCACACCCTTGCGGGTTCTGGTGTGCCGTATAATTACAGTTATAACTTCGCTTTGAAACACTCAATGTTGTTATTGGTTTTGTGTGTTTTGTTGTGACCATTGTTTTCCCCTCACCCTGAGGTTTGTTTGTTGGGGTGGTGTGGGTGGAAGGGTTACGGCGGTCATAGCGTGGGGGAAACGCCCGGTCCCATTCCGAACCCGGAAGCTAAGACCCACAGCGCCGATGGTACTGCATCCGGGAGGATGTGGGAGAGTAGGTCACCGCCGGACAATATTTCGGTTGAGAGAGTAAGGCCCGTACCAGTGATGGTGCGGGCCTTACTTGTTTAACCCGCGTTTGTTTGACTACCACTTTCTTTTCCGCGAGATGGCAGTAAGTGCTCTTCCCGGGGCTGGGAAGAGCACTTACCGCCATCTCGCGGAGTTGGAGTGCAGGTGTCAGCTGTTGGGCAGCTGGGCTGTTGACGGGTCAGCTGTCTCCGGAGGTGTTCCGGGACGCAGCGGCACCGACTCAGCCAGCCACTCAATTCCCCGGCGCAGGAGTTCCCGGTGCTCAGGAGACTCGTAGGATGCGGCGTCGTGGCCCAGTGCATCGTAGAAGGTGCGGCCGCCGCCGTCGCGCTCGTAGGACCAGATCAGCGGATGAGCCACGTTCTCATGGAGGTGGCGGGCGTGGACCGTGATGTCCGGATGAGTGTCCAGCCAGCTGTACCGTTCATCGGTGAGCTGGAAGTCCGGGATGCTGGCGGCCACGGAACCCGAGTTCCGGTCCACCAGGATGTCGGCAGGACCGTGGTCCGGATGCATGGAGGTGCCCCGTGTCCAGCTGCCTCCCAGTGCCTGCTTCCACTCCGGCAGATCCGTAAAACTGGTGGAGCTCGAGTGGCAGGCCAGCAGTGGACGGCGGCCGGCCAGCCAGGCGCTCAAGCCGGCGGCGGCAGCTCGGCCAGGGGATGGCGCCCCGTCGCGGGGCAGGCCGACATTGACGGCCAGCAGATCGGGCCAGTTCCAGGAACTGGTCAACCATTCCAATGCTGCCTCCGCATCCGCGGCCACAATGACGTCGAACCCCGACTCATCCAAGATCCCCGCGAGTGCGTGGGATGTCTCGGTGAACGGGTGCCAGGGATCGGCGTAACGTCCGGTTCCTGTCAGCAGCAGTGCGCTGGGTCTGGTCATCGTTCAGGCTCCTTTGGGAAGTGGGTGCTACGCCGCAGAAATCCACGTTCCCCGGTGCATCACGCCGGCCGGGCGGAGGTTGGCGTCCAGAAGCAGCATATCGGCCTGTGCGCCCGCGGTGAGGGACCCGATCTGTCCGGCCTTTCCCAGCACCCGGGCGGGAATCTCGGAGGCAGACCGCAGGGCGGATTCCAGCGGGACCCCAGCGGCCACCGCGTTCCGCACCAGGTCCAGCATGCTGGCGGTGCCGCCGGCAATGGCGCCGGACTCCAGCCGGGCCACGCCGTTGCGGACCTGCACCTCGGCCGGACCCAAACGGTAGGAGCCGTCGGCGAGCCCTGCCGCAGCCATGGCATCCGTGACAAGGACGATGTTGTCAGCACCCAAAAGCTCAAACATCGCAGCCACCACAAAAGGATCCAGGTGGGTGTTGTCAGCGATCAGCTCGACGACGGCGGCCCCGGTCCGTGCCGCACGCAGCGCAGCGGTCACTGCACCCGGAGCACGGTGGTGGATGGGGTCCATGCCGTTGAATAGATGCGTCACGGTAGGGACGCTGACCGTCTGGCCTGCTGAGACCGACTGGCCCGCGAGTGCAGCGGCGGCCCGCGCAAGCGAGGCACCGGCGTCGTCCGCGGATGCAGCAGTGTGCCCCAGCGAGGGGACCACTGAATGTTCGGCCAGCAGATCCACCAGGGCATCCGCGCCGGGAAGTTCCGGCGCATACGTCATGGTGCGCAGATGTCCTCCGCCGGCGGCGATCAATTCGGCGGCAAAGTCCAGGTCGGGGGCACGCAGCCAGCGCGGATCCTGGGCGCCGCAGCGCGCGGCCGCAAGGAACGGCCCTTCCAAGTGGATGCCGGCAATATCGCCGGCGGCAGCAAGCCCGGTAAACATTTCCAGGCCGGACAGCAGATCCGCGGGCGCAGCGGTCACCAGGCTGGCCAGCACGGTGGTGGTCCCGGCAGCGTGCATCCGATGCAGCGCCGCACGGGCGGCGGAGGCATCCGCAGACGGGAAATCGACGCCGTAGCCGCCGTGGCAGTGCAGGTCCACCAGCCCGGGAACGGCCAGCTGGCCCGGGGTCAGACGGATTTCGTTTACATCATGGTCAGCCGAGATGTCCGCGGCAGCCAGTGCCGCATTCAGCCCGGACTCGGGCCCCGCGTACAGGATCACGGTTCCGGCAACAGCTACGGCGCCGGTCTCCTCAATGCGGGATCCCAGCAGCACCCGGCCGCGGAGAACGGTGACGGGCTGGCGGTTGGCCGGGCTCATTGACGGTCTTCTCCTAGGTTCAGCCGGGCGGCGGCGGGCCGGTCCAGCAGGACGGTGACACGGGGGTGCAGCTGCAGTGCCGAGGCCGGGCAATCCGGACTGACGGGTCCCTGCAGCGCCCGGGCAATGATATCGGCCTTGTCGGACCCGTGCGCAATCAGGAGCAGATGGCGGGCGTCAAGGATGGTGCCAATGCCCTGGGTCATGCAGCGGGTGGGCACCTGGTCGGGGGAATCGAAAAAACGGGAATTGGCACGCCGGGTCCGTTCGGCAAGCTGCTCAACCCGGGTACGGGAGTCAAGGGCGGCACCGGGTTCGTTGAACGCAAGGTGGCCGTTATGACCGATGCCGAGGATTTGCAGATCCACGCCGCCGGCTTCACGGATGGCCTGTTCATAGTCCCGAGCGGCGGCGTCCAGGTCCGCGGCTGCAACGTCGGGAACGCGCACGGATCCGGGCCGCATGCCCAGCCGCTGGACCACTTCGCTGTCGATCACGGCACCGTAGCTGCGGGGATCTCCGGGCGGTAGCCCGATGTACTCGTCCAGGGCAAAGCCACGGACACCGGTGAAGTCCAGACCGTAATCCGCCAGCGCGTCATACAGCGGCAGGGGGGAGGAACCGGTGGCAAAACCCAGCACCGCGTCGGGCTTGGCCTGTACGCAGTCGCGGACGACGGCGGCCCCGGCGGCGCCGGCTGCTTCCCGGCTGTCCAGGGTTAAAACCTTCATGATGTGCTGTTCCTTTAGGTCAGTTCGTGCGTGGAGCGCGGTCATCGGCGCACCAGTTCGGCAATGGCTTCGCGGATGCCGTCAAAATGACTGTTGATCCGCTCCGATGCCAGCGCTTTGTCGCCGGAGCGCACGGCTTCGAAAATCTCCCGGTGCATGTGCGCGGTGGCATGCAGGCTGGCGGTCTTCATGCCTGCTTCTGCATGGATCCGGCTGTAGACGTCCCAAAAGACCGACATCAGGTGGGTCAGCAGTTCATTGCCCAGCGGCTCAAAAAGCTGCCGGTGAAACTCCGAGTCCACGGCGGCCAGCGCCTGCCCCTGATCGGCCAGGGATTCCATCTCCTGGACAGTGGCCTCGATGCGGGCCAGATGTTCCGGCGTCATCAGGGTCATGGCCTGGCCAATCAGTCCTGATTCCAGGGTCTGCCGAACATCCACCAGCTCCAGTGCCTCCTTGCCCTGCTGCCGCAGCGACAGCCGGCCCCGGAAGCTGAGCCCGGCGGTCAGGGCATCAAAATTGGTGGGCGCAACAAACATGCCGTAGCCGTGCCGGATCTCCACCACGCCCAGCGCCTGCAGCACCTTGAGGGATTCCCGCAGGGTGTTGCGGCCCACGCCCAGCGCCGAGCACAGTTCGGCCTCGGTGGGCAGCGGACTTCCGGCCTGCAGCTTGCTGTCGAGGATCAGGTCCATGATGTCGCTTTGCAGGGCGGCCAGTCTGGCCTGGGCGCTGAAGCGGGGCGGCCGGGCCGGAGCGCGGACCGGATACGCAGACGGGGGAGCGTCTGCGTCGGAAAGCGGCTGCGTGGTGTTTTTCACCAAAATCGGCACTCCTTGGAAAAGGTCGTTAAGCAAATCTTCACGGTTCGGGCATCAGTTCGGGCAATGGGCCGGGGTCCAACTCGGGCAAGAGCAGGGCGCACGTCCCGCTGTGCGTCGTCCCGGACCCGGTGCGGGCGGGGTTCCACGTGGTCACAGTAATGACGTGCTTGACCGCGTCTTGTGATTCAGCTTACAGTCTATTCAACCCGCATGGGATGTCCTACGTCCGATATCCACATCACACCCGAATGGTGAGGCACCTTGATGAGTACAACTTCCGAGAGCACCGGCTTTCTCCGGAACGCCAGCCGGCGCGATTTCCTGCGCATTGCCGGTGTCCTGGGCACCGCGTCAGCCTTTGCCGGCTCCCTGGCTGCGTGCAGCCCGGGCGGTGCACCTGCCGCCAGCGGCACCGGCGCCGCTGCAGCAGACTCCATTGAAGCCGGAATTTCCTATTCCCTCTCCACCGGCTTCGACCCGATGTCCGCCACTGGCGCAACGCCGGTGGCCGCCAACCTCCACATCTTCGAAGGCCTGACGGAGCTGCACCCGGCCACCCGGAAGCCGTACCTGGCCCTGGCCGCGGCCGAACCCGAAAAGGTCAACGACACCACGTACCGCGTCACGCTCCGTGAGGGCGCAACGTTCCACAACGGCGAGCCCGTCACCGTCGACGACGTCGTCTACTCCTTTGAACGCGTGCTCGATCCGGCGAACGCCTCCCTGTTTGCCGGTTTCATCCCCTTCATCGCCTCGGTCACCGCCGACGGCGACGCCGTGAAGTTCGAGCTGAAGTACCCCTTCGCCGAGTTCGGCCCGCGCATTTCCGTGGTCAAGATCGTTCCCAAGGCCCTGGCCCAGGACAAGGCAGCCTTTGACCTGGCGCCGTTGGGCAGCGGACCGTACAAGTTTGTCTCAGCGGTCAAGGAAGACCGGATTGTCTTCAAGAAGTTCGAGGAGTACAACGGCTCCTACCCGGCCAAGGTCACCGACATGACCTGGCTGCTGCTGGCGGACCCGGCGGCTCGCGTTGCGGCGGTTCCGTCCCGCACCCAGGCCATCGAGGATATTCCCTACCTGGATGTGGACCAGCTCAAGGCCAAGCTGGATGTGGAGTCCGTGCAGTCCTTCGGCCTGCTGTTCATGATGTTCAACTGTGCTTCGGAGAAGTTCGCCGACAAGCGGGTGCGGCAGGCTCTGCATTACGCCACCAACACCGAGGACATCATTTCCAAGGCGCTGCTGGGCAACGCCGCCGCCGCAACCTCCTACTTCCAGAAGGGCCACCCGTCCTACACGGAAGCCGGCACCGTCTACGGTTATGACCCGGAGAAGGCCAAGGCTCTGCTCAAGGAAGCCGGCATGGAAAACATGACCGTTACGCTGACCTCCACCGACGCCGGCTGGGTCACCAAGGTGACCCCGCTGATTAAGGAAAGCTGGGACGCGATTGGCATCACCACCACGCTGGAACCCCTCCAGTCCGCGGCGGTCTACGCCCCGGAAAAGGTGGGCGGCCAGAACTTCGATGTGCTCATTGCGCCGGGCGATCCCTCGGTCTTCGGCAACGACGGCGACCTGCTGCTGAGCTGGTTCTACCGCGGCGACACCTGGGCGAAGAACCGCATGGCCTGGGCCGGCACCCCGGAGTACGCGGAGGTCCAGGCAAAGCTGGACGAAGCGGTCCAGAAGGAGCCGGCAGAAGCGAAAAAGCTGCACGCCGCCGTCGTCGACATTGTTGCCGAAGAGGTGCCCCTGTACCCGCTCTTCCACCGCCAGCTTCCCACCGCGTGGGACAGCAGCACGCTCGACGGCTTTGCGCCGCTTCCGACCACCGGCCTCTCCTTCGTAGGCGTCGGCCGGAAGTAAGACCTGTCCTGCCGGATGAGGGACATCCCCCCAGACGCCCTCCTCCGGCAGGGCGGCCCCCGCACCACTTGGAGAAATAAAACATGGCAACACTTTTGCGCCTGCTGGGCCGCAGGCTGGCAGCTCTGCCGTTCATGCTGCTGGGCGTCACCATCATGGTCTTTATCGTCCTGTCGGTGATCCCGGCGGACCGCGCCACCGCCGTCCTGGGCGAGAACGCCAGCGAAGAGGCCAAAGACGCCTTCCGTGAGGACCGCGGCCTGAACGACTCCCTGCTGGTGCAGTTCCTGCGCTACCTGGGCGGAGTGGTGCGGCTGGACTTCGGCTTCACCAACCCGCCGGAGGAATCCGTGGCCTCCAAGATTGCCGCGGCATTCCCGGTCACCCTGCAGCTGACCCTGCTCGGCATCCTGCTGGCCGTGTTCCTGGCCCTGGTGCTGGGCGTAACCAGCGCCCTGTACCGGGACCGCTGGCCGGACCAGGCCATCCGCGTGTTCTCGATTGCCGCCATCGCGACGCCGTCGTTCTGGCTGGCCATCCTGCTCATCCAGTGGTTCGCCCTGCCGGCGGGTTCGATCTTCCCCACCGGAGGCCTGGACTGGGCCGATCAGTACGGCTTTGTCGGCTGGATGTATTCCATGGCCCTGCCCGCACTGGCCCTGGGCCTGCCGGTCTCCGCTTCCCTCATCCGGGTGGTGCGAACATCCATGGTTGAGGAGCTGGACCGCGATTACGTCCGCACGGCCATCGGCAACGGCGTTCCGTACCGGACCGTCGTGGCCCGGAACGTGCTGCGCAACGCCCTGGTAACCCCGGTTACCGTCCTGGGCCTGCGGATCGGCTATCTGCTGGGCGGCGCCGTGGTGATCGAGAAAATCTTCAACCTCAACGGCATGGGAGACCTGATCATCGTCGGGCTCAACACCTCGGACACCAACCTCGTCCAGGGTGCCGTGCTGACCATCGCGGTGGCGTTCGTCGTCGTCAACATCCTGGTGGATGTCCTCTACGTACTCATCAATCCCCGGATCCGGACGGTATAACCATGCGCAACGGACTCGCTGAACGGCTCGCCACATCCGGCGCCCGCTTCACTTCCCTGAAACTCAGTTCCAAGCTCGCCCTGGCGTTCCTGGTCCTGGTGGCGTTCATCGCCGTCACCGGACCCATGCTCGCCCCGTTCGGCGAGAACGAATCCAGCGCCCCGGTGCTTCCGCCCGGCGGCGAGCACCTGATGGGCACCGACGGGAACAGCTACGACGTGTTCTCCCGGCTGCTGTACGGCGCCCGCGTCTCCGCGGCGATCGGCCTCGGCTCGGTACTGGTGGCCGTGGTCCTCGGCGCCGTCCTCGGAGCCCTGGCCGCAACATCCCGCAAGTCGGTCAATGAAGGCATCATGCGCGTCCTGGACATCATGATGGCGTTCCCCGGCATCGCGCTGGCCGCCGCCCTGCTGTTTGCCCTCAAGGACTATTCGGTTGCCCTCTTCGGGTCCACCGTTCCGGTGATCATCTTCGCTATTGCCATTGTCTACACGCCGCAGCTGGCCCGGGTGGTCCGCGCCAACGTCCTCGCCCAGTACGGCGAGGACTATGTCCGCGCCGAACGCGTGATCGGCGCCGGCCGGCTGTTCATCCTGACCAAACACGTGGTCCGCAACACCGCGGCCCCCGTGCTCGTTTTCGCCACGGTAATGGTGGCTGACGCCATCATCCTGGAGGCGTCCCTGTCCTTCCTCGGCGCCGGTGTCCAGCCGCCGTCCGCCTCCTGGGGCAACGTGATGGCCGACGGCCGCAACGTGGTCTTCAGCGGGGCCTGGTGGCCGACGACGTTTGGCGGCATTGCCATCCTGCTCACCGTCCTGGCGCTGAACATCCTGGCCGAAGGACTCACCGATGCCATGGTCAATCCGCGTCCGCGCCGGGCCGCACCGGTGAAGGACGCCATGGTTAAGGACACCGTGGTGAAGGAAGCGGCTGCCGCAGCCGCCGTTCCCGCACCGGCAGATGCCGCCGTCGCCGCTCCGCCCGCAGCGACCGAAGGAACCGTGGTGGAGGACACCGCCGCCGGCACCCTCATCAACCAGCCCGGATCCCTGGCCGCCCTGGCCGAGGAGCTGGAGCTGCTCGCCGCCGTGGAGAACCGCCGGACCGACAGGCTGCCCGCCGTCGGCGAGGAGGCCCCCGTCATCCTCGAAGTCCGCGACCTGTCCATCCGCTTCCCGGGCCGCTACGGCGACACCGCCATTGTGGACCGGGTCAGCTTCACCGTCCGCGAGGGCGAAACCATGGGCCTGGTGGGGGAATCCGGCTGCGGCAAATCCATCACGTCCCTGGCCATCATGGGACTGCTGCCGCCCACCGCGGTGCTCAGCGGATCCATCACATTCAACGGCAAGGAACTGCTGACCAACGACAAGCGCGAACGCGACCAGCGCTACCGCGGACTGCGCGGGGAGCAGATTGCCATGGTGTACCAGGACGCGCTGAGCTCGCTCAACCCGTCCATGCTGATCAAGGACCAGCTGTTGCAGCTCACCCGCCGCAACGGCCGCAAGTCCCCGCGCGAACTGCTGGAACTGGTGAAGCTGGACCCCGAGCGGACCCTCAAGAGCTATCCGCACGAGCTCTCCGGCGGACAGCGCCAGCGCGTGCTCGTGGCGATGGCCCTGTCCCGCTCGCCGAAGATCATCGTCGCTGACGAGCCCACCACAGCCCTGGACGTCACCGTCCAGAAACAGGTGGTGGACCTGCTCAACGAACTGCGCGAGGAACTCGGCTTTGCCATGGTCTTCGTCAGCCATGACCTGGCCCTGGTAGCCTCCCTGGCGCACCGCATCACCGTGATGTATGCCGGCCAGGTGGTGGAATCCGCCGGAGCATCCGAACTGATGCGCAACCCGCACCACGAGTACACCCGCGGCCTGCTCGGCGCCGTGCTGTCCATCGAGTCCGACGCCGACCGGCTGCACCAGATCCAGGGCACCGTTCCCTCGCCGCGCGAATTCGCGGCCGGAGACCGGTTTGCCGAACGCTCCCTGCGTCCGGACGCCGATCCGGACCAGATCCTGTCCTTTGTCCGTGTGGGCGAGGGCGAGCACTACTGGGCCAGCCACCTGACAGACAGCCACAACGACGACGGCGCCACCTTGGCCGCCGCCGGCACCAGTGCCGAAGGACAAGCATGAGCACCGAATCCATGAGCACTCATTCCTTGAACGCAGCGGCGCCCGCCCGCACCACACCGGTCCTGGAACTGCGCGGCCTCAAGGTCTACCACCGCACCCGCACCGGATCCATCTTCCGCCCCAACATCGTCAAGGCCGTGGACGGCGTGGACTTCACCGTCCGCCGCGGCGAAACGGTGGGCGTGGTGGGGGAGTCCGGCTGCGGCAAGTCCACCCTGGCCTCGGTCCTGGTGGGGCTGCAGCAGCCCACCGCCGGGGAGGTCCTGTTCCACGGCAAGCCGATCAGCATCCGGCGCGCCGCGGAACGGAAGCGCTTCGGCCAAGATGTCGCCGTCGTCTTCCAAGATCCGTCCACCGCGCTGAACCCGCGGATGACCATCCAGGACATCCTCACCGATCCGCTGCAGGTCCACGGGATCGGAGACGCCCGGTCCCGGGCAGCCAAGGTCAAGGACCTGCTGGCGCTGGTGGGGCTGCCCTACACCGCCGCTGAGGTCACCCCTCACCAGGTTTCCGGCGGACAGCGTCAGCGTGTAGCCATTGCCCGGGCCCTGGCCCTGGATCCCGCGGTGATCGTGGCGGATGAGCCCACCTCGGCCCTGGACGTGTCCGTCCGGGCCCAGGTGCTGAACCTGCTGGCTGACCTGAAGCGCGAACTGAACCTGGGCATGGTCTTCATTTCCCATGACATCCAGACCGTCCGCTATGTTTCCGACCGTATCTGCGTCATGTACTACGGCCGGATTGTCGAAGAGGGACCGGCCGAAGACATCTTCGCCAACCCGAAGGACGACTACACCCGCAAGCTGCTGGGCGCCGCGCCCAGCCTGCTGCACCCCTGATTTTTCACCTGTTTCCCCCCGGTAACACCGGCTCGTTCCACTGCACCAACCCATTACCAGCACCTTGGAGATATCTGTGGCCTCTCAGCCCATCCGCCAGTTCACCGGCGTCATTCCCCCCGTTGTCACTCCGCGTTCCGCAGACGGCAGCATCGACACCCATTCCCTGGCCCGGGTGACCAAGCACCTGCTGGAGGGCGGCGTGCACGGTCTGTTTGTCCTGGGCTCCTC
The DNA here is from genome assembly GCF_038405225.1 of Arthrobacter citreus. Classification (NCBI taxonomy): domain Bacteria; kingdom Bacillati; phylum Actinomycetota; class Actinomycetes; order Micrococcales; family Micrococcaceae; genus Arthrobacter; species Arthrobacter citreus. The sequence continues at coordinate 2,738,545 of NZ_CP151657.1, read as the reverse complement.
CGCCGAAGTGCCGTACATGACCAATGACGAGCGTGAACTGGTGGTCACCACCATTGCCGGCGTCAACGCCGGCCAGGTCCCGCTGATCGTCGGGGCGTGCGAGCAGACCACCAACCGCGTCATCGAGGAGGGCCGGAAAATGGTGGGCCTGGGCGCCGACGCCCTGGTGGTGACGTCCCCGTTCTACGCCATCCCCAACGTGCAGGAAACCGACACCCACTTCCGCAGCATCCACGCCGCCCTGGACGTGCCGCTCTTCGCCTACGACGTGCCGGTCCGCACCCACTTCAAGCTGCCGCTGAACCTGCTGATCCAGCTGGGCCAGGACCAGGTCATTGCCGGCGTCAAGGATTCCTCCGGTGACGACGTGTCCTTCCGCCAGCTCGTCCTGGCCGCGCGCGGCATCGACAACTTCTCCATCTTCACCGGCCACGAAGTGGTGGTGGACGGTGCCCTGCTCGGCGGCGCCGACGGCGTGGTGCCCGGCTTGGGCAACGTGGATCCGGCCGGTTACCGCCGGCTGTTCGACGCCGCCGCGGCCGGCGATTTCGCCACTGCGGCAGCGGAACAGGACCGCCTCGCTGACGTTTTCAACATTGTCTACACCCCGGCACCCGGCCGGGTTTCCGGCGGCGCAGCCGGTCTGGGCGCGTTCAAGACGGCACTGATGCTGATGGGTGTCATCGACACCAACGTCATGTCCGCGCCGATGCTGAGCCTGGATGACGCGGAAACAGCAGCCATCCGCACCATCCTTGAGCGCAACGGCCTGATCTAGTCATGCCCTCCGCTTCACAGTGCGTCATCGGGGTGGACCTGGGCGGCACCAAAACGGCCGCCGGCATTGTGGACGCCACCGGCACAGTGCACGCCGTCGAGTCCCGGCCCACCCCCGCGGCCGCCGGAGCGGCAGCCATCCTGGCCACCGCCGTCGGGCTGGTCACCGCCCTGCTGGCCCAGGCCCGCGCTGCTGGGCTGGATCCGGTGGCGGTGGGCATTGGTTCGGCCGGCGTCATTGACGCCCGGGACGGATCGGTGGTTTCGGCCACCGATTCCCTCACCGGCTGGGCGGGCACTCCGCTGGCGGCGCATGTCGCTGAGCAGTCCGGGCTGCCCGCCTACGCGGTCAACGACGTGCATGCGCATAACTTGGGCGAGCACTGGAGGGGTGCCTCCGCCGGCGCGGACTCCAGCTTGCTCGTGGCCGTGGGAACCGGCGTCGGCGGTTCCCTGATTCTCGATGGCGGACCGCATCTGGGGGCACGGGCGGTGGCCGGGCACGTGGGGCATCTGGCCTCACCCTTCGCGTACGACGACGGCGGCCGTCCGCTGCCGTGCAGCTGCGGGCGGGCCGGGCACGTGGAGGCCATCGCCTCCGGGCCGTCCATCGCCGCGCTGTACCGGCGACTCGTGGACGGGGAAACTGCCGGCGGGGAGACCGTCGGCGGGGAGACCGTCGGCGGGGAGCCTGCCGGCGGTGAGCCTGCCGGCGGTGACGCCATCGCCGGGAGCGTGACGGGACGGGAAGTGGCCGAGATGGCGGGCGCCGGTGACCCGCTGGCCCTTCGTGCCCTGACCACGGGAGCAACAGCCGCCGGACAGGCCGTGGGCGGACTCGCGAACATGTTGGATCCGTCCGTTGTGGTGGTCGGCGGCGGCGTGGCCGGAGCCGGTGACCTGTGGTGGACACCGTTCCGGGCCGCGCTGCGTGCCGAGCTGATGGACCCGCTGGCGGACCTCCCCGTGGTTCCGGCCGACCTCGGCTCCAGCGCCGCCATCGTGGGAGCCGCCAAATTCGCCTTTGACCGTCTTTCCGCTGAACTCAACGCATCACAGGAGCACCACCATGTTTGACCTTTCCGTTCTGGCCTCCCGGCTGATCGTTTCCTGCCAGGCCTATCCCGGAGAGCCAATGCGCGATCCGCGCACGATGGCGCAGATGGCGCAGGCCGCCGTCATCGGCGGTGCTGCCGCCGTCCGGATCCAGGGGATCCAGGACCTGGAACAGACACGCGATGCGGTGGATGTGCCGATGATCGGGCTGTGGAAAGACGGCACCGACGGCGTTTTCATCACTCCCACGCTTGACCACGCGCTGGCCTGCGCCGCGGCCGGTTCCGACATTGTTGCCATTGACGGCACCCGCCGGCCCCGGCCGGACGGCCGCAACCTCGCCGAAACCATCGCGGCCCTGCATGAACAGACCGGGGCACTGGTGATGGCAGACTGCGGGTCCGCCGCCGACGCCAAGGCGGCGGCCGACGCCGGAGCTGACGTGATTGGCACGACGCTGGCCGGATACACGGGCGAGCGGCCGAAGACCGATGGTCCGGACCTGGAACTCATCGCGGAGATTGCGGCCCTCGACCTGGGCCGGCCGCTGATCGCCGAAGGACGGATCCACACCCCGGCGCAGGCCCGGGCTTGCCTGGACGCGGGGGCGTTCGCCGTCGTCGTCGGGACCGCCATTACGCATCCGACCACGATCACCGGGTGGTTTGCCGGCGCGCTGCAGGGGTAGGTGCCGGCGGCAGGTGCTGGCCTAAAAGCTGCGGGGACAGGTGCTGCCGGGCTAAGGTCCGAAGGACAGCTCTGATCGGAAGGACACCCATGGATCTCGAGGACCTGCTCGCGGCGCTGAACGCCGGCGAGACCATCACCGGGGGCTCCCCGCTGCACGCGGCCATGCACCAGGTTAGCCAGGAGGCACTGCGGATCACCGGCGAGCTGAACAGCGGCTACCAGGAACCGGCGCGGGTCCGGGAACTCCTGGCCGCCCTAACCGGCAGGGACATCGACGAAACCGTGACCGTCTTTCCACCGTTTTCCTCGGACTTCGGAAAGAACACCACCATCGGCAAGCGGGTGTTCATCAACGCCGGATGCAAGTTCCAGGACCAGGGCGGCGTGGTCATTGGGGATGACTGCCTCATTGGCCACAACACCGTCCTGGCCACGCTCAACCATGACCTTGATCCCGGCCGCCGCACCGACATGCATCCGGCGCCCATCGTCATCGGCCGGAACGTGTGGATCGGATCCAATGCCACTGTGCTGCCCGGCGTAACGGTCGGCGAGAACGCAGTGATCGCGGCGGCAGCCGTGGTCACAAAGGATGTGCCGGCGAACTCGGTGGTGGTCGGCTCGCCGGCGCGGGTCGTGCGCACGCTATAGGCAGAGGGCCGGGTGTTGTGCCGGTTCGGCTGCGATCTCTCGTGCAGATAACGGGGTCAAAGAGGTCCGTCCCCGATCTATTGTGCAGATAACGGGGCCACAGCGGTCCGTCCCCGATCTCTCGTGCAGATAAGGGGGTCAGGACGGTCCGTCCCCGATCTCTCGTGCAGATAAGGGGGTCAGGACGGTCCGTCCCCGATCTCTCGTGCAGATAAGGGGCCTTCGATAATTCCTTTGTGCAGATGACGGGATCAAAACGGCTGTTTTGGCGTGTTTAAGCCCTTGATCTGCACGAGAGATGCCGGGAAGACCCGTTATCTGCACGATGGATTCCCTAACGAGCCGGACGCTGGGGGACTAGGACAGCCCCGTCGCCCACCCCGTCCGTCCGCCCCGCCAGTCAGTCCGTCCCTCAGGGCGCTGAGCCACTGCGCGGAATCAGCGGTTGTTCTGCCCGGACCTTCATTTCCTGCACGGCCCAGCTGTTGCCGTCCGGATCCGAGAAACCGAAAAACGTTCCGCCGTCGCGCGGATCAATGACAGTCAACTCGCTGGCGTCCACGCCGCGGCCGACCAGTTCATCCCGGGCCGCCCGCGCGTCGGACACCACCAGCTGCAAACCGCTCATCGACCCGGGCTCCATCTGCTGCTGGGACGGCAGATTCCCGATCACGATGGAACAACCCGATCCCGGCGGTGTCAGCTGAGCGAAATCCATGTCTCCGTTGACCGTGCGGTGATCCAAAGTGAACCCCACTTGGTCGCGGTAAAAGGCGACGGCCCGGTCCAGATCGCTGACCGGCAGGACCACCACCTCCAAGGTCCAGTCCATGAGTGCTCCTACCCTTCTTCCTTCGCGGTTAGGTCTCGGCCCGGCTCCGGTCCAGGACCTCGTCGAGCTGGTCATAGCCCTCGGACATCCCGGTTTCCATGCCTTCGGCAGCGAAACCGTCCCGGGCTTCCAGTGTGGGAAACACTGAACGGCCGGCCAGTTTGCTCCTGCCGCCGGGCAATTCGCTGAACGTAGCGTATTCGAGCGTCACGGCGTCCGGGTAGCCCTCGTACTCGAACGTCTGCAGCATGAATTCGTCCTCGCGGACCGAGTGGAAAACGCCGCGGAAGGCGTACTCCGCGCCGTCGTCCCCTGCCTGCACAAAGCGGTAGGCGCCGCCCGGACGCGGCTCGAACACATCGATGCGGGTACTCAGCCCCCGTGGACCGATCCATTGGGAGTAGAGCTCCGGATCAACGTGCGCCCGGAAGACCTCGTGCACCGGGAAATCGAATTCGCGCTCATACTCCACGAAGGGTATGCCCTCGGGCGCATTGACGGTCAACGGATTGCTCATGGCGCACCTTCTCCCTGCAGCGCGCCTTCCTGCAGCTGGGCGAGCAGCTCGTCGAGCCGGTCGAAGCCCTCGGCCACACCGCCTTCCATGCCGGACGCGGCCATGCCGTCGCGGGCCTCCATGGAGGGGTAGACGGAATGCGCGCTGATCCGGGTGCGGCCGTCGTCGAGCGCCTCCATCGTCATGAACTCAATGCTCACGACGTCGGGATAACCGGAGAACTCGAAGGTCTGGACGGCGAATTCGTTCTCCCGGACCGTGTGGAAGATACCGCTGAACGTGTACGGCACACCGTCCGGGCCGGTGTGGATGTAGCAGTAGGAACCGCCGGTGCGGAAATCATAATGTTCGATTTCCATCTTCATGCCCCGCGGACCGAGCCACTGAACAATGAGATCCGGGTCCTGGTAAGCGCGGAAGACCTGGGGAACCGGATAGTCCAGCTCGCGGGAAAAATTGATGAAGGGAAGTCCGTCGGGGACGTTGAGCTCCAGAGTGTTGGTCATGATGGATCCTTTGCCTGGCGGCCGCCGGGGGCGGCCTGGCTGCGAAGCACGGCATCAAGGCCGCGGAACTGCTCCTCGCGGACCAGCCGGTACTGGCCGATCCATGCGGTGAGCGCCTCCAACCGTGCGGGGTTCAGGTGAACCGGACGCCGCTGGGCGTCACGGCTTCTCGTGACAAGCTGCGCCTGCTCGAGGACCTGAATGTGCTTCGAAACGGCCTGCTTGGACATCTCGAAGGGTTCCGCCAATTCGTTGACCGTTGCAGGACCCCGGGACAGCCGGGCAATGATCTGGCGGCGGGCCGGATCGGCCAGGGCCAGGAAGGCCTTGTCCAGAAGGGGGTCGTCGCCGGTGGATTTCATGCGGTCGGTCAGCTCTTCGTCGTAATCAAGGTGCTGGTTGTTCAACCTTGCGGTTGATTACGAAAGTACGCGCCTGGCCCGGTGGGGTCAAGGGTGCCCGGTGAAGTTTTTTCGAGGTGCTGCTTGGCCCGTTCAAGCGGCGCGGCCGGGGTGCGGTATTCCCTTCTCCTGGCGGCGGCCCGGAGAATGGAGGGAGCACGCTTTGCGCTTAGTCCAGGAGCCCTGGCCCGCGCGGCCGCCGGCTCCGGTTGGGATCACGATGACCAGTTCCGTTTCCCGCTCACACCCGCGCGGTGAGCCCGCCTTTCGTTGGGGCAGCTTCATTTTCGGTCTCATCATGCTGCTGTTGGTCATTGCCCAGGGCGTTGCGTCCGGGCTGCCCGGGTATGTGGGTATGGCCGGGCTGATCCTGCTGTTGACCGGACTCTATGCCTTCTTCACCAAGCGCCCGTCCTGGCTCTGGCTGCACCACCGCCGCGACGCGGCGATCGTGGGGATCATCGGGCTGGCGGCGTTCATCCTGGCGCTGGGAATACACCTGGGCCGGGCTTAGCGGGAAACGGCGCCTCAAAGACCCATGGCTCCCGGGGCAGCTGCGCCACGGAAAAGGCCGTCAGCGCGTCGTCGAGCGGCCCGGCCGGCAACCCGAGGGAGTCCAGGATCAGGTCCCGCACGCCCGCCGTTTCCATCCCGGCGCCGGCGAGGGCTGCGAGGGTGATGGCGCCGTCGCGCTTGGCCAGCCGCTGTCCCCGCGGATTCAGGACCAGGGGAACATGCACGTATTCCACCGGCGGCAGGTCAAGGAGTGACGCCAAATATGCCTGCCGCGGAGCCGAGGCCAGCAGGTCACCGCCCCGCACCACTTGATCGATGCCCTGCGCGGCATCATCAACAACCACCGCCAGGTTATAGGGCGGCACGCCGTCATTGCGCAGCAGCACCAGGTCATCCACGGGTCCTGTGTAAGCGCCGTGCAGCAGGTCGGTCACCGTGAACTCCGCAACCCCGCTGCGCAGCCGCAGCGCAGCGGGACGCAGCTTCCGCCGTCGGGCACGATCGTCTTCGCTCAGGTTGCGGCAGGTGCCGGGATACGCACCGGGCGGGGCGTGCGGAGCGCGGGGCGCATCGGCGATTTCGCTGCGCGTGCAGAAACACTCGTACACCAGGCCATCGGCGGCCAGCCGGCCAATGGCCTCCAGATAAAGGCTGGTGCGCTCGGACTGCCGCACGGGCGCCGCGTCCCAGGTGAGCCCGACGGCGGTGAGGTCAAGCAGCTGCCCCGTCTCCGGCCGGGAGCGCTCCGGGTCCAGATCCTCAACCCGCAGCAGGAAGCGCCTGCCCGTGGAGCGCGCAAAAAGCCACGCCAGAATGGCCGTGCGGAGGTTGCCGACGTGTAGGTCTCCCGTTGGGCTCGGGGCGAAGCGGCCGGCTCCTGAGGTCATCGAAGCGGCGGAGGGGACGGGCACTTCTCAAGCTTACAAAACGGGCGGGCCGGGGGACTGGTGCCTTCGGGCGCAGCGCGGCGTCCGGCAGCGCTCCCCATCATTCGTCCAGTTCCTCGAACAGGGTCAGCTGCACTCCTTCAGGACCGTTGAGTCGGGAGTTTAGCGAGCGCCACGGAGTTTCCCGGGGATTGGCCACCAGCTCCGCGCCGCCGTCGACCGCTGCGCGGGTGGCCAGCCGGGCGTCGCCCACCTCAAGGGCCACCCGCAGCTTCAGGCTTGGCTGCCCGTCCGCCTCGACCCGGTCAATCATGCGGACCTGCGCCGGATTGGAAATCTCCAGGGTGGCCCGGCCAGCGTCCAGAATGGTGACTTCGGCCCCGTCGCCGCCCGAGTACGCTTCCTGTTCGGGCATGCCCAGGGTGTCCCGGTAAAAGGCCAGTGCCGCCTCATAATCCTCAGCGGCTATGACCAGGCGCAGCTGGCGGACGGGCGGCAGGGCTTCGGGAGTGCTGTCGGAAAGGCTCATGCCGGCACAACTGCAGCCGCGGGGCCTGCATTCCCGTCCCGGTAGAGTGGAGGGCCGCCACTCGCGGTTTAGCAACGCCGAGCTGCGTTCGGTCACATCCCTAGGAATACACACAACATGACATTGAACTTCACCGCGATCGACTTTGAAACAGCCAACGGATCGCGGGCATCGGCCTGTGCACTGGGGATGGTGAAGGTCCGGAGCGGCCGGATTGTGGAGCGGGGAAGCTGGCTCCTGCGGCCCACCGACGGCGGAGGCTTCTGGCCCCGCAACGTGGAGGTCCACGGCATCACCGAGGCGATGGTCGCGGGAGCACCCACGTGGGCGCAGGTTCATCCGGAGATCGCGGCCTTCATCGATGACGACGTGCTCCTCGCCCACAATGCAATCTTCGATGTTGGCGTGTTCGCCAAGACCAGTGAGACCGCAGGCATTGCGGTGCGGTCCTTCACCTACGGCTGCTCGGTAAAGCTGGCTCAAAAACTGCTGGTGCTGGAGAACCACAAACTGCCCACCGTTCACGCTGCCCTGGGCTTTGGGGCCTTCCAGCACCACGACGGCCTGGCCGACGCCGAGGCCTGCGCCAACATCACCATCGCCATTGCCGAACGGGAAGGGCTGGCGGACATCGACGCCGTCCTGAAGCTGTGCGGGGGATCGTCGGCTGCGGTGCCGGCGGGGCTGGTGCCGGCGGGGGCAGCGGTCACAGGGGCTGCTGCAGCGGGACCGGCCACACCGTGGGCCCGGTTTGCCCCGCGGCCCACCCTGGACCTGAGCGAACCGGTGGCCCCGGTCTCCGTGAAGATGAGCGGACACATGGTCTCCTTCACCGGCGACTTCTCCGTGGAACGCCCGGTCCTGCAGCAGCTGGTGCTGGAACACGGCGGTGCACTGAACAACCACGCTCCCACCCGCGCCACCACCCTGCTGGTGGTGGGGGACTGGAACGCTGACATGCTGCGGCCAGGCGCCGTCGTCAGCCGCTCGGTCCAGAAGGCGCAGGACCTGCGGGCCAAAGGCCAGAGCGTGGACATTATCGGGGAAGCGGCCTTCTGGCAGCTGCTGGACGCGGATCCCGCTGCGGCCTCGGCTGCAGCCGCCGCGGCACTGCTGCAGCCCACAGCCTATGAGCCGCTGTCCCTGGCGGTCACTCCGCCGGTGCTGCCCAAACGCCGGGACGTCAAGGGAATGGCGGAGATCCTGGCGCAGCTGGGGCCGGCGGATCTGGCCGCCGCAACCTTCAAGAGCGACCACTATGGGGTGTTCCGGGTGGCCGGAACAGCCTTCAAGTCCCCGGTGCTCGGGGTTCGGATGCTCGGCCACCGCAGCATCGAAAACAACGGAAAGCCCGAACGCGACATCCAATCCCTGGCCCTCCTGCAGGATGAGGACGCGGCCTTCGTCAGCACCCTCACCGGCCAGAACCCGGACCGTGAATTTCTTGAGGTCCTGCTCAGCGGCGTTGAGCACGGAGACCTGGTCACCGCAGTCTTCGACGCCCTGGGAGGGCCGTTTGTGGTCCAGGCGGTGGCGGTCCAGGCACCGGTTGCCGACATGTTCATGCTCGGCTCGATGGTCCTGGCGCACCGCGGCCGTCCGGGCGCGAAGCTCAGCTCGCTGCAGGCGGTCATCCCGCGCACCGGGCATGCGCTGCCCGTGCCCGAAACAATCACTGCCTGGGACTTCTACGAGTCCTCCGGCGACTAGGCGGGTCCATTGCGGCCGGACTGGCTTGGAGCTATACCTCTGTAGAGGAGGTGGGGCATGAAAGCTGCACGGAAGCCCGCGAAGTCCGCTCGGACATACACGCTGACGGAACCGGCCCCGGATGTCTTTTTCACGGAAGGGCCGGCGTCGAACTGGATCATCCTGCGCAGTGGGGACGCTTTCACCCTGATCGACGGCGGCTACCCCGGGGATCTGCCGCTGGTCCTGGAATCGATCCGGGACGCGGGGCTGGATCCGGCCAAGGCAGCGGCGGTCCTGATAACCCACGCACACGTTGACCATGCCGGAACGGCAGGCCACTTTGCCGCGGCCTACCAGACCCCGGTCCTGTGCAGCCCGGAGGAACACCGCTATCTGCTGGGGGAGGAGCGGGAACAGGTGTCCGTGGCGCACATCCTGAGCCGGAGCTGGCAGCCGTCCGTCCTGTACTGGGCCTGGCACGCGCTGTCAGCCGGCGGGGCGGGACGGGTGGCCGTGCTGTCCGCAGCCAGCTGGAATAACGACGTCGAACTGGCTGCCCTGCCCGGTTCGCCCGTCGCGGTTCCCACCCCGGGTCATACGCCCGGCCACACCGCGTTTTACCTGCCGGCCGCCCATGCCGTGGCCACGGGCGACGCGCTGGTGACCGGCCACGCCATCAGCCGCCGGCATGGTCCCCAGATGCTTGATCCCATGTTCCATACCGACGACGGCGGCGCCCGGCGCTCGCTGGCCCAGCTAGGGAAACTGGATGCTTCACTGCTGCTGCCAGGGCACGGTCCGGCCGTGCGGGTGGGAGTGCGGCAGGCGGTGGGAACTGCCCGGACGCGGTTCGCGCCTCGAAAGCGCCGGATTATGGTTCCCGGACCCGTTGGCGGATTCGCCGAGCCGACCTACGGGCGGAACGTTCCGGACGCCGCTGACAGCTGACGACGCCGCATTTCCTCCACCTGCGGAACCGGCGCTGATGGGATCCCGAAGCCTTCCACAGGTGGTCCTCCGTTGCTCCGCACTCTCCCCGGGCCCCCGTAACGTTCCTCGAAATCAAGGAGGAACACATGGAGATGGATATTCAGGTGGCGCCGGTGCAGGCCCTGCTGCGCGACACCCGGCGGGATCTCGACGAGCTGGAAAATACCCGGACGCTTCTGGCCGCACAGGAGCGCAGGATGCCGGAGACACTGGGTGCCTGCACCGAGATCGCGGAGGCGGCCGGGGTCATCTGCCGCGACGTGCTGGGCCGGGACATCACGGCCATCATGACCCGGTGCAACAACGCGGTTGAGGGAGTTGCCGGCGCCGTCGCCGAGTACCTCCACGGTGACGAACAGATGGTCCGCAACGTCCAGCGCCTTGCGGCGTCGGTGCCCACAAACCACCGCCCGCCACGCTACGGCGGAGCCCTCAGCATGAGGCCAGTGGAATGACCCGGCCCCTCCAGATCGATTTGACGGGGCTGAGAATCCTGCCCGGCGGCGAACCGATCCAGTTCCTGGCGCGGGAAATTCTTGCTGGTGCACAGTCCCTTGAAGATGCGGTCACTTCGGCCAGCGCCAAGTGGCGGGGACTGGGCGGCATGTACTGCGCGCCCGAACAGGATCTGGTTCTGCGGGCCTTCGACGCTCCGCTGGCCCAGACCCGGGAGTACGTGGCGAGCAACAGCGTGTTCCGTGCCGCCCTTGACCGGTTCGGCAGCGACCTGATCAGCATTGAGGCCCAGCGGCGGTCCCTGGAAGCCGAGATCGAAGCGGCGTGCCTGCACTTGGACGGTGCACTGCAGGAGCTGCGGAGGCAAGATGCGCCCCTGCAGGTTGGAGACGCACTGCGGGCAGCCGTCGCGGAACCGCTCCGGGCCAAAGCACGGGCACTGGTGGAGCACTTCGAACAGGCGCAGCGCGACTGTCTGGGCGCCTTGACCCGGATTTCCCGCTCCGCTCCGGACGTGGTGGCCACGTTCCCGTCCAGCCGCCTGGATCTGTCGTCGGCCCTGCGACGGGACCTGGACGAGGCTTTTTTCAAAGCGGCGGCCCGGGACGCCGCGCCCGAAGACATAAGGGCACTGTACGCGCAGCTGTCCCTGCTGGGCCCGGAGCTCCTGCACGAGCTGGGCCGGAGGCCGGATGCCCAGCTGTTTATGGCCGGCATGAGCCCGCATGAGGAAGCCAACTTCTGGGCGAAGCTGAACGGACCCCAGCAGGCGGCCCTGGCAGCGGCACTTCCCGCACTGGTCGGAAACCTGGAGGGAGCCCCTTATACGGTCCGGGACTCCGCCAACCGCAGGGTGCTGGCCGCAGTCCACCGGGACCTGGACCGGGTGGCGGGTGCTGCTGCAGGCACCGCGGCGGCAACCGACGCCGCAGGACAGCTCGAACGGTTCCGCCAGTCCGAGCGCCGGCGGGCGATGACCGCGCTGCTCGCGGCGCTGGACTCCCCGGGGCCGGAACCCCGGCAGTTGATGTCCTTCGACCCGGGTGCCAATGTGCCTCTGGCCGCCATCAGCGTCGGGGAAGGGCTGGACACTGCCGCCAACGTTTCCTTCCTGGTGCCGGGCATGAACACCTCGGCAAAGAGCGCACCTTCACTCGTGGGCAGCGCGCAGTCCCTCGGCCGGGAACAGCGGCGGTCCGGCGCCCACGGTGAATCGACGGCGGTGGTGGCCTACCTGGGGTACGAAACGCCCACCGAAGCCACCGTGGGCGGCATGGCCAGCGCGGAAAAAGGGGCTCCGGCCCTGGCCGCGGCACTGGACGGCCTGTATGTGGCCCGGACCGTTGGTGAGGCGCCGCCTCCGGATGTCCACGTGGTGGCTCATTCCTACGGGACCACCATGGCCGCCCTGGCCCTGGAACAGACCCAGTACCGCGTCACCTCGGCGGTGCTGCTTGCTTCCGCCGGAGTGCAGCCGGGTTCAGCCCGGGACCTCAACGTGGATTTGGCCACCGACGGTGCGGGGGATGTCTACGTCACGCTGGCGTCCGAGGACCGCCTCGCGGAGGTGGGGACAGCGGTCAGCAAAATCGTTGCCGTGCTAACGCTCGACCCCGGCGCCGCCCGGATCAGCCCGGTGGAGAAATCCTGGGGTGCCAGGATTTTCAGCTCGGATGAGGTCACCGCCGCCGGCAGGACTTTTAAACCGGTCGCCGGCCACGGGCTCAACAGCTATTTGGCGCAGGAGAGCTTCAGCATGTACTTCACCGCGCTCGTGACCGCCGGCCGGGAGGACGATGCGCTGGCCCTGGTGATGGTCGGGACATGAGGTGATTCTCCAACAGCACCGGTCACCTTCTTCACGCGGGCACGGCCGGGTCATACACTGGCGGCGTCACTGGAGAACCTCCCACGCATCGGAGGAACACATGCGCGACGGAACATCCCCCGGGGAAGCTGAACCGGTCCGGCCCGAATCTCCTTCCGGCGATCCCCAGCCGGGCAGGCGGCGGAACGGGAGGCCCAAGCGGAAACCCGATGCCAGGCGCTCCGCCATTCTTGGTGCCATGTTCCTGATGGCCACCAGCGCCATCGGTCCTGGCTTCATCACCCAGACCGCCGTTTTCACCGTAAACCTGGGCGCGGCGTTTGCCTTCGCCATCCTGGTGTCCATCCTGGTGGACATGGCGGTGCAGCTGAACGTCTGGCGCATCATCGGCATCTCCGGATTGCGGGCCCAGGTACTGGGTAACAAGGTGCTTCCCGGCATCGGCTGGGTACTGGCGGTACTGGTGTTTGTCGGCGGGCTGGTCTTCAACGTCGGCAACGTGGCCGGCACCGGGCTGGGGCTGAACGCCATGCTCGGACTGGACCCGAAGATCGGCAGCGCCATCTCCGCAGCCCTGGCCATCCTCATTTTCCTGTCCAAGCGTGCGGGGCTGGCCCTGGACCGGGTGGTGGTGTTCCTCGGAGCCCTGATGATCCTGCTCATGCTATACGTCGCCATCGTGGCAAATCCGCCCGTTGGCAGCGCCCTGAAAAACACGGTGCTGCCGGATCAGGTGGATTTTCTGGCCATCACCACCCTGATCGGCGGCACCGTTGGCGGCTACATCACCTATGCCGGTGCGCACCGCATGGTGGACGCCGGGAACTCCGGCGTCGAAAATCTCGGCTCCATCACCCGGGCCTCCCTGCTGGGCGTCATCGTCACCGGGATCATGCGGGTCCTGCTGTTCCTGGCAATCCTGGGGGTCGTGGCCGGCGGCGCGGTACTGACCAGCGGAAACCTGGCCGCTGAGGCGTTTGGCATCGCTGCCGGTGAAGTGGGCATTCGACTGTTCGGGATCATCTTCTGGGCCGCCGCGCTGACCTCGGTTATTGGTGCTTCCTACACCTCGGTTTCCTTCATTACGAACCTGACCACCCGCGCCCGCACCCGTAATTTACTGACGGTCGCGTTCATCGCCGTCTGCACCGCCGCATACCTGCTGGTGGGCCAGACGCCGCAGACCCTGCTCGTTTTCGCCGGCGCCTTCAACGGGTTGATCCTGCCGCTGGGATTCGCCGTCCTGTTGTGGGCGGCGTGGCGGCGCCGGGACCTGCTGGCCGGCTACAACTATCCCAAATGGCTGCTGGTCGTCGGAGTGCTGGCCTGGCTTCTGACGCTGTACCTGGGCTGGAATTCCCTCGCCGGTCTGGCCGACCTGTGGTCCTAGGAGGACGCCGGACTGCTGTTACCAACAAGTAAAATTCCGCGGATTGTTCAACACAATGCCGAAAAGATTGTTGAACAACCTTTAGACTGCTGGAAGTCCCTGTGGCCGTGACCACATTCTTCAAGCGATCGGAACCCCATGACAGCCCCTCCGAAAGCGGCCAAATCCCAGCAGATGAAGGCCGGACCCACCGCCAAGCGCACCGCACTGCTGGGTGCGATGTTCCTGATGGCCACCAGCGCCATCGGCCCGGGGTTCATTACCCAGACCACCGTCTTCACCGTCCAGCTCGGCGCGGCGTTCGCCTTCGCGATCCTGGTCTCGATCCTGGTGGACATCGCCGTGCAGCTGAACGTCTGGCGGATCATCGGCATCTCCGGGCTGCGGGCCCAGGTGCTGGGCAACAAGGTTCTTCCCGGAGCGGGCTGGGTGCTGGCCGGGCTGGTGTTCGTTGGCGGGCTGGTCTTCAACATTGGCAACATTGCCGGCACCGGGCTCGGCATGAATGCCATGTTTGGCCTGGATCCAAAAATCGGCGGCATCATTTCCGCAGCAGTGGCGATCCTCGTGTTCCTGTCCAAGAAGGCCGGACTGGCCCTGGACCGGATTGTGGTGCTGCTCGGCGCCGTCATGATCCTGCTGATGCTTTACGTGGCCATCGTGGCGGCACCGCCGGTGGGCGAGGCCCTGAAAAACACCGTTCTGCCGGCCAAGGTGGATTTCCTGACCATCACCACCCTCATTGGCGGAACAGTGGGCGGCTACATCACCTATGCCGGAGCACACCGGCTGCTCGACTCCGGCAGCACCGGCCCCGGCCACGTCAAGGACATCACCAAAGTCTCGCTGTTGGGCATCATCGTTACCGGCGTCATGCGCGTGCTGCTGTTCCTGGCCATCCTGGGCGTGGTGTCCAGCGGCGTGGCACTGAGCGGGGACAACATGGCGGCCGACGCATTCTTTGCCGCCGCGGGTGAAATTGGCCTGCGCATGTTCGGCATCGTGTTTTGGGCCGCCGCCCTGACCTCGGTTATCGGAGCCGCCTACACCTCGGTCTCCTTCATCACCACGACGGCGACCAGTGACCGCAAACGCAGCCTGATCACCGTGCTTTTCATCGCCTTCTGCGCTGCTGCCTACCTGCTGCTCGGGCAGGCCCCGCAGACCCTGCTGGTGTTTGCCGGCGCCTTCAACGGCCTCATCCTGCCGCTCGGCTTCGGCATCCTGCTGTACGCCGCCTGGCGCCGCCGGGACCTGCTGCAGGGGTACGCCTACCCGAAGTGGCTGCTGGGCATTGGCGTGCTGGCCTGGCTGCTGACCCTGTTCCTGGGCTGGAAGTCCCTGTCCGGCCTGGCCGCCCTGTGGCAGTAGCCGGCCTGTAACCGGCTGCTGACTTTTTCTAGGAAAGGACCCAAACACCATGAACGGCGAACTCCACACTTCCCCGGCGGAGGCACTCGACACCGCCGCCGTATCCCCGGCCGAAGCCCGCGCGCTTTTTCGTGCCGGTCTCGTAACACCCACGGCGGGCTGGTCCGCCGGCTACGCCCAGGCGAACCTGATCATTGTGCCCAGGGAACAGGCCTTCGACGTCCTGCTCTTCGCCCAGCGCAATCCCAAGTCCTGCCCGATCCTTGGGGTTCTCGACGCCGGTGAAACCTCCGGGCCGCTGCTGGCCGGCGGTGACATCCGCACCGATCTGCCGCGCTACACGGTCTACGTCGACGGCGAGCTGGTGGCCAACCCGACGGACATCACCGAGTACTGGCGCGATGACCTGGTGACGTTCATTGTGGGCTGCAGTTTCACCTTTGAAGCTGCCCTGCAGGAGGGCGGCGTCCGGGTTGCGCACATTGACCAGGGCACCAACGTGCCCATGTACAGCACCTCAATCCGCTGTGAGCCCGCCGGAGAGATCAGCGGACCGCTGGTGGTGTCGATGCGTCCGGTGCCGGCGTCCCAGGTGGCCGACGCCGTCCGCATCACCGCGCGCTATCCAGCCGTGCACGGGGCGCCCGTGCATGTCGGCAACCCGGCGGAACTGGGGATCAGCGACCTCTCCCGGCCCGACTTTGGTGATCCCGTGGATATCCCGGAGGGCCACGTGCCGGTGTTTTGGGCCTGCGGCGTCACGCCGCAGGCCGCGGTGATGGAGTCCCGGCCGTCGCTCGCCATCGGGCACGCGCCCGGGCACATGCTGATCACCGACGCCCGGGACAGCGCCTATCTGGTCTGAAGCGCCCGGCCCCTACGCGCCCAGGTGTGCCAGGAGCTCAGCCTCCGCGGCGTCGAGGTAACCGCGGAGGGCCTCGGCGGCCTCGGGCCGGCGGCCGGCACGGAGCAGCTCCACCAGGCCGGCGTTTTCCTCCACATATCGGGTATGGAAATCAGGTTCGCCGCTCATGGCATGGAAAACCAGCCGCATTTCGGCCAGCACCCGCTCCATCATCTGCTGCAGCTGCCGGCTGCCTGACATGGCCATCAGCGCTTCGTGGAACGCCTGATTGGCGGCGGCCATTTCCGGCACATCCCCGCGGGCCTTGGCCTCCCGGGCCCCGGCCACCACGGCGTCAAGGCGCTCCAGATCCAGAGCCGGTCCCCACAGCAGGGCGGCCGGCTCCAGCATCCGGCGGACGCGGTAGATTTCCCGAACCGCGTCCGCGTCCGGCGCCGCCACAAACACGCCGCGGTTGGGAAAGCGGGTGACGACGGATTCGATGCTGAGCATGGTGAACGCCTCCCGCAGGGTGTTGCGGGAAACCTGCATGGACGCGGCCAGCTGCTGCTCCGAGAGCTTGGTGCCCGGCGGCAGCTCACCGGCGGCAATCCTGCGGCGCAGCACATCGGCCACCCACACAGTGGTGTTGGCGTGGTCGGAGCGTTCGGTGGTGATATCCCCCAGGTTCACAAGCATCTCCCTAATCTAGCGGGCGGAACGGAACGGACCGGGCAGGTTGAGAGATCCGGAGCACCGGCCGGAGGGGGGAACGGCCGGTACTCCGGACGGTTAGGAGCCGATCCGGCCCAGGGAGTCCCCACGGGCAACCGGGGACCCTGATTCCAGATCGGCACGGGTGAAGGTGCCGGCGCGGTCGGCGCGGACCGTGGTTTCCATTTTCATGGCCTCCAGCACGGCGACGGGATCGCCCTCAGCCAGCCCGGCGCCGTCGTCGGCCAGCCATTTCACCAGGTTCCCGGCCATCGGCGAGGCCAGCGAGCCATCGTCCCCGCCCCCGGCGGCAGCCGCAGTTGCCGCGGCACCTGCTCCGCCGCCGGCCCGCAGCGCGTTGAGCAGAGCAGCCGGCACGCCCAGGGCAACGGCGCGGCCGTCGACGTCGATCGTGATGGTCTCGCGCTCGGCCCCCGGCAGCGACGCAGCAATTTCGGGGGATGCGGCCAGCGGCTCGGCGAACTCGGACTCAATCCAGGTGGTGTACACGCCCAGCTCATCGCCGCGGGTGAATGCCTCGGAGCGGACCACGGCCCGGTGGAACGGCAGCACCGTCGGCAGCCCGCGGATCACCAGCTCATCCAGGGCTGCCCGGGCCCGGCGCAGTGCCTGCGGGCGGTCCTCGCCCCAGACAATCAGCTTGGCCATGAGCGAGTCGTACTCGGCGGGCACCACGGAGCCGGAGCGGACGCCCGAATCCATCCGGATGCCGGGTCCGGTGGGCGGTTCGAAGGCCTCCACCGGGCCGGGACCGGGCAGGAAGCCGCGCGCCGGATCCTCGGCATTGAGCCGGAACTCAAACGCGTGCCCGTGCGGCACCGGATCCTCGGTAATGGACAGCGGAAGCCCGTCGGCGATGCGGAACTGCTCGCGGACCAGGTCAACGCCGGTGGTTTCCTCGGTGACCGGATGCTCCACCTGCAGGCGGGTGTTGACCTCCAGGAAGCTGATCAGCCCGTCGGGGGAGACCAGGTATTCCACCGTGCCGGCGCCGGTGTATCCGGCCTCGCGGCAAATGGCCTTGGCTGAGGCATGAATGGTGGCGCGCTGCTCATCGGTCAGGAACGGTGCCGGGGCCTCCTCCACCAGCTTCTGGTTCCGGCGCTGCAGGGAGCAGTCGCGGGTGCCGACGACGACGACGTTGCCGTGCGTGTCCGCCAGCACCTGCGCCTCCACATGCCGGGGCCGGTCCAGGAACCGCTCGGCGAAGCATTCGCCGCGGCCGAACGCGGACACGGCCTCACGGACGGCGGATTCGAACGCGTCCTCCACGTCCTCGAGCCGGCGGGCGATTTTCATGCCGCGTCCGCCGCCGCCGAAGGCCGCCTTGATGGCCACGGGCAGGCCGTGTTCTTCGGCGAAGGCACGGACCTGTTCCGCGCTTTCGGCCGGGCCTTCGGTTCCGGGCACCAGCGGGGCTCCGGCGCGGACGGCAATGTCGCGGGCGGTGACTTTGTTGCCCAGGTCGCGGATGGCCTGCGGGGTGGGTCCGATCCAGGTCAGTCCGGCGTCGAGCACTGCCTGCGCGAAGTCGGCGTTTTCGGACAGGAACCCGTAGCCGGGGTGCACGCCGTCGGCGCCGGCCTTCTGGGCTGCCTCGATCAGCTTGGGGATGTTCAAATACGTGTCCGCGGAGGCGGAGCCGTGCAGGGGCAGCGCTTCATCGGCCAGCCGCACGTGCAGGGCATCGGCGTCCGGGTCGGAGTACACGGCCACCGAGCCAATCCCGGCGTCGGCGCAGGCACGGGCCACCCGCACGGCTATTTCGCCGCGGTTGGCGATCAGGACCTTCTTCATGGGGTTCCTTCCGGAAACAGTGCAGCGGTCGCCGCGGGGGAAAGCGGCGCCAGGGTATCGGGGTTCACAAAAACGAAGCGGACCGGGTGGCCCGGCGGCAGCTGCGCGGCCACCGGCAGGTCCTCGGGCACGACGGCGGCAATCACCGGGTAACCGCCGGTCACCGGATGGTCGGCGAGGAACAGGACCGGAAGGCCCGACGGCGGAACCTGCAGCGAGCCCGCAACCACGCCTTCGCTGGGCAGTTCGCCGTCGCGGACGCGTTCCAGCGGATGGGCTTCCGGGTCCTGGTCATCGGTGGCCAGCCGGACGCCGATCCGGTTGGATTCATTGGTGGTGCGCCAGGTGTGGCCGGTCAGGGTCGTGACGGCGTCGGGGCCAAACCAGTCCTGCCGCGGGCCGGCGGTGATGCGCAGCAGGGTGGGGTCGGCGCCGTCGCCCAGTGTTCCCGGCCGGCCGCCGTCGCCCAGAGTACCGGGCTCGGGGGAGCCGACCGGAGCGGTGCTGCTGATGCTGCCCACCGGCAGCCGGGTTCCGGCTTCCAGCGGGGCCGGTCCAATACGGCTCATCGAATCAGTGCTGCGGCTGCCGAGAACAGGTTCAACGGCAAAACCGCCGCGGACGGCCACGTAGGCGCGGACCCCGCGGAAGGGCGAACCCAGGGTGAGGCTCTCGCCGTCGAGCAGCGCGAACGGAGCGTTCAGGGGCGCCGGGCGGTCGCGCCCGCCATCGGGGGATACGACGGCGGCGGGCACCTCGGCTCCCGCCAGCGCCAGAACCGTGTCCCCCTGCGCGGTCAGCTCGAGGCCGCCGAAGAGGTTCTCGATCACCGCCGCCTCAGCGGGGTTGCCGACCAGCCGGTTGGCCTGCCGGGCGGAGCGGGTATCGGCGGCGCCGGCCGCGGAAACGCCCAGGTCCGCATAGCCGGGGCGTCCCAAGTCCTGGATCAGGGACTGCAGGCCCGGGGTTTTGACCTCAAGCGAGGTGGGGGAGCTGGCCTCGGCGGACGGTGAAGCCGCTTCAGCCGCCGTCGTCGTGACCAGCTCGCGGACGGGATGGAAGATGACGGTGTCACCGGGGCGGATCAGCGCAGGATCTTCGCGCTTGAGGTCCCACATGACGGCGTTGGTGCGGCCGATCAGCTGCCAGCCCCCGGGGGATTCCCGCGGGTACACCGCTGAATACTCGCCCGCCAGCGCCACGGAGCCGGCCGGCACAGCGGTGCGGGGGCTGTCCCGGCGCGGCACGTTGAGGACGGGATCCCCGCCGGTCAGGTAGGTGAAACCGGGAGCGAACCCGCCAAAGCCGCCCAGCCAGGAACTGCCGGTATGCGCCTTAATGACCGCCTCCTCCGAGAGGCCGGTGAGGCGGGCCACCTCGGCGAGGTCGGCGCCGTCATACACGGTGTCGATGGTGACCGTGCGTGCTTCCGGTGCTTCAGCGTGGGCGAGGTCCAGGGCCTGAATCCGGGCCACGGCGTCGACGGTTTCCCGCCGGCCGATGAAACGGACCAGAACGGTGCCGGCCGCTGCGAGGACATCGATCTGTCCCGGCAGCGGATGCGCCTTGAGCTGGGCATGCAGGGCGGTGACGTCGGCCAATGTCTCGAGTTCCACCAGCAGTGCCCGGGTGCCGGCGGGCCGGATGCCGGTGACCTGGGATGAACTCATACGAAGCTCTGGATGGTGACGCCGGCGTTTTCCAGCCCGCTGCGCACGGCGCGGGCCATGGCGACGGCGCCGGGGGTGTCACCGTGGACGCAGATCGAGGCAGCGTTCATGGCAATTTCGGTGCCGTCCACGGCGGTGATGGTTCCCTCGGTGGCGAGGCGGACCATGTTGGCGGTGACCTGGTCGGCGTCGTGCAGGACGGCGTTGGGCTCGCGCCGTGAAACCAGGGTGCCGTCGGGGTTGTAGTTGCGGTCAGCGAAGGCTTCGGCAACACCGCGCAGGCCGGCGTCGGCGGCTTTGTCCAGCGCGACGGCGCCGGGCAGCAGCAGGACGGGCAGGTCCTTATCGAAGGCGCGGATGGCGTCGATGACAGCCTGCGCGTGAACCTCGTGATGAACGATCGTGTTGTACAGGGCGCCGTGCGGCTTCACGTATTTGATCTCGGCGCCCGCGGCCCGGGCCATGGCCTGCAGTGCGCCCAGCTGATAGAGGACGTCGTCGTGCAGTTCGGTGTAGGAGCAGTCCAGGAACCGGCGGCCAAAACCAGCCAGGTCCCGGTACGCCACGTGTGCGCCGATGGTGACTCCGGCGGCGACGGCGTCGCGGCAGGTTTGGGCGATGGTGGACGGGTCCCCGGCGTGGAAACCGCAGGCCACGTTGGCGCTGGAAACTGATTCGAAGATGGCGGCGTCGTCGCCCATCTTCCAGTTGCCGAAGGATTCTCCGACGTCGCTGTTCAGATCAATGACCGGCATGCTGGCCTCCGTACCTCTGATGGGAGTTGGTGTCCCTATAGTGTGCGCGATCACGTCGGATTGTTCAACAATCTGGCCGGATGTTGCGCGGCTGCGGTGTGCTCGTGTGGAAATTCCTCCATTGTCTGCAGAACCAATCGGGCTGGGAAGGAGTCTGGCTCCTGTTGAAGGGACTCCCGAATCAGACGGTGGTTCCAGCCGCCAATCCCGCGACGAGGACCTGACTGTTGCCGATTCCTCCTCCGCTTTGGGTTAATTCGACCGTTTTGGGTTTCTGCTGCCACTGCGCAACGGCAGCAGAAACCCACAATGGCAGGGAAATTCCAAAACGGCAGCAGAACAACGACGACGGCGGAGCCCCAGGGCGCCCGCTGTCGTCGTTTGCGTTTGTTAAGGGCTAGTCCATCCGTTCCAGCACAAACACCGGGATCTGCCGCTCCGTCCGCTTCTGGTAGTCCGCGTACGGCGGGTAGGCCTGCATTGCCCGGTCCCACCAGAGCGCCCTTTCCTCGCCGGTGACCTCGCGGGCACGCATGTCCCATTTCTGCGGGCCGTCCTGCAGCTCCACATGCGGGTTGGCCTTGACGTTGTAGTACCAGACCGGGTTCTTCGGTGCACCGCCCAGGGAGGCGACGACGGCGTAGTCGCCGTCATGCTCGACCCGCATCAGCGGCGTCTTGCGCAGCTTGCCCGACTTCGCACCGACCGTGGTCAGCAGGACGACCGGCCGGCCGCGGAGGCTGGTGCCCATCCTGCCGCCGGATTTTTCGATCAGTGCCACCTGGGCGCGGGAGAACTTGCTGGAACTGGGGGCATATTCACCGGTAAGAGGCATAGGAACCAGTCAACTCTGTGCCCGCGCCGGCGTCCATAGCCCGCAGATTGGAGAAACAACGCGCCTAGCGGAGGCCCCGGGCCGAACGTGTAGCTTTGCCCCATGATCACCATCCACCCTTTCGGCAGGCCCCCGGGAATTCGGCGTTTCACCTAGGCGAAGTCGACACCCAGGCCGCCATTGCTGCCCGACCTGGCGAGAGACTGTCGCAGGTCTGAACCCTCCGGCAGCGGCCAGCGCTGGTCGCGGACCGCCGCGCTCTCCGTGGCCAGCGCCATCAGCCGGCGGAGAATGCGGAGGAAGACAAAGACCAGTACCGCGGAAACCACCGCCAGCCCGAGCATAAAATGGCCCAGGGACAGGTCCTCCGGATCCCGGCTGAAGTAGATGGCGGCTGCCGCAACACCGCCGGCCAGCGTGCTCAGGGACGCCCAGCACAGGACCGCCGTGGCTGCTGCTTCCCAGGGATGTGCGTCCTTGAGAAACCACCTCATTTGCCGGTCGCTGGGCCTGTTCGGGTCGGCTCCCGTGCTGCCGGCCGCGAGGTGCAGATCCCGCCGGCCCGCTGCAGCCCACGCCGAATACACCATGGCAAGTGGAATCGTGGATGCAGCCAAGGCGGCCAGAGCACCCAAGGCAACCGGGTTCCACCGTTCTGTCACGGCTTGGGGAAGCCCGATGACGCTGTTTTCATCCAGGAGCAACACGACGGCCCAGAGGATCAGGGCAACCGCCACGGCCAGGGCAGGGACAGCGAAAACCGCCAGAGTAAGCCCCAGGTTCCGGCACCTTCTGCTCAAGGGGAAGCTGGTGGGAGTCTGGACCTCAAATACTTTTCTCATTTCCGCTGAGGGTAGCAGCCCTGCCCGGGGTCAAGCGGAAACCACGGAAGTGAACTTGCTCCTCCCAATGACGGCCGCATCATGACACCCATGCCGTCACATTTAAACTCGGTTCAATAATCCGAGGGTTTATTGCGTTAGCAGGCCGGTCAGGCCGTCGAGGATGATGCGAAGTCCCACCCCGAATTCGGCGCCAAACCTGTAGTCCGGCTGTGTGGCGCGGTCCGTCGCCATCTCCGCCAGGTAGGGCAGCTCGCCGGCCGGGATGGAGCGGGCCATGGCCTGCACAATCTGTGGATCCGCGTCGGGCACGCCAACCGGCAGCCCGGCCTCCTGCAGCGCGAAACCGTAGATGTAGCTGTCCAGCAGGGCATAGGCATGACCGGCCGCGTCCAGCGAAAAGCCCGCCCGGCGCAGTACGCCAAGTGTCGCGTCGTGGTGGCGCAGGTTGGCGGCGCCCGGCGTCGTGCGCGTTTCCATCAGGCCCACCGCCCACGGGTGGCGGGACAGCGCGGCCCGCATGCCGTGGGCGCGGGTCTCCATGGCTGCACGCCATCCCTCAGCGGCTTCGGAGGGAATCTCCACCTCGGAAAAGACCAGGTCGACGAGCCCGTCCAGAATCTCTTCCTTGTTGGCCACGTGATGGTAGATCGACATCGGCTGCACCGAAAGATCCGAGGCCAGGGCGCGCATGGTCAGGGAGCCGAGCCCGCCGTCGTCGGCAATGCGGGCGGCAGCCTGGAGCACCCGCTCGCGGGTCAGTGGCTGGCGGGGGTACGCGGAAGCGTTGGCGGAAGTCATTGCGGGCAACTCTACCGCTGCCTTACGTTGTAAGGTACCGTCCCACTTACAAAGTAAGGCTGATGTGTTCCAGTAGGAACTTCCGCGAAAGGACCGACCCGCCATGTCCCGCACGTCACGCACTTCCGACAACGCTCCACCGTTCGCTCTGCCAACTCCGCCTGTCACTCCAGCAGCTTTTGTGGCAGCCCCAACGGCGTCGCCAGCGAGTCCGTCATCGGCCGTTTCGCCGCCCGCTTCGTCATCTGCCGGTCTGCCGGCTTCAACGCCTGCAGTGCTTCAAACCGGTTACGGCGGCCCGGAGGTCCTGCGCCTGGCCGAGCATCCACTTCCTCAGTTGGGGGATGCAGAAGTGCTCGTGCAGGTACACGCCGCCGGGCTGGCCCGCGCCGCCTGGCACATGATGACGGGCAAACCGTATCTGCTCCGCGCCGCGGTCGGGCTGCGCCGGCCCCGTCAGCCGGTGATGGGTCACAACCTCGCCGGCACCGTGGCCGCCGTCGGAGCCAACGTCACCCGTTTCCGTGTTGGGGATGAGGTGTATGGAATCGGCCGGGGCACCTTTGCCGGTTTTTCTGCTGCACCCGAGGAGAAGCTGGCCCTCAAGCCCGCCGGTCTGGACTTCGAACAGGCGGCAGTGGTTCCGCTGTCAGGGCTGACTGCGCTGCAGGCCCTGGACGCCGCCAAGGTAGCCCCGGGGATGAAGGTCCTGGTGCTGGGAGCCGCCGGCGGCGTCGGCAGTTTCGCAGTGCAGATGGCCAGGGCGGCCGGGGCCGAGGTCACCGGAGCGTGCAGTGCCGGCAAGGCGGAGTTCGTCCGTTCGCTGGGGGCGGCGGTGACCATTGACTACACGCGGGAGGACTTCGCCGCTGCCGGACCGCGGTTCGACGCGATTATCGACGTCGGCGGCAACCCGTCTCCGGCCCGACTGCGCCGCGCTCTGGCGCCCGGCGGCACGGCCGTGCTTGCCGGCGGGGAGGGAGGCAACAGGCTGACCGGAAGCATCTTTGAACGGCAGGGTGGCGGTGCGTTCCTGTCACTATTCGGCAACCGCCGGCTGACCGGGCTGATGTGCCGGGAGAACGGTAAGGACCTCGAGCGCATTTCGGCCATGATCGAGGCAGGTGAGGTGGTGCCGCGCGTTGACGGCCGGTATCGGCTGGCCGACGTCGCCGAGGCCATGCGGCGGCTGGAGTCCGGCCGGGTGTGCGGCAACGTCGTCCTGGTTCCGTGAGCTTCCTGCCTCAAAACATTGACGACGGCGGAGCCCGGGGGCGCCGCCGTCGTCGTTTGCGTTAGAACGCGGTTTCGTTGATGAAGGGCTAGTCCATCCGCTCCAGGACAAACACCGGGATCTCCCGGTCGGTGTTGGCCTGGTAATCGGCGTACGGGGGATACGCCGCCACGGCACGCTCCCACCAGGCGGCCTTCTCTTCGCCGGTGATTTCGCGGGCACGCATGTCCCACTTCTGCGGCCCGTCCTGCAGCTCGACGTGCGGATTGGCCAGGATGTTGAAGTACCAGACGGGGTGCTTGGGCGCACCGCCGAGGGATGCGACGACGGCGTAGTCACCGTTGTGCTCCACCCGCATCAGCGGGGTCTTGCGGAGTTTTCCGGACTTGGCGCCGACAGTGGTCAGCAGGACGACTGGGCGTCCGCCGAGGGTGGTGCCCTCGGTGCCGCCGGAACTTTCGATCAGCTCGGCCTGTTCGCGGGCGCGCTTGCTGGAACTGGGGGCATATTCACCGGTAAGAGGCATGGCACCAGTCAACCCTGTGGCCGCGCACACGTCCAGTTGCGCAGTTGCCGGACAGTGCGCCACTTACGGCTGCCGAACCGGACGCCTTGGGGCCGGTGTGTAGCCTTTGCCTGATGGACACCGTGAACCCTTTCGATGCACGCCCGGGAATGTCACGCCAGTACGTGATCGGGCGGGGCATTTTTATGACCGCGGCCTACGCGATGCTGGCCATCATCCTGGTGATGTTCATTTCGGGGCTCCTGGCCGGCGGCCAGTTCGGACCCACCAGCGACATCAAATGGGACGTAATCCTTCCATGGCCGGCGGTGTGGATCCCGGCCTGGCTGGTGATCGCGGTGTGTCTGCTCCCGCCAATAGGAGTTCTCGTCCTGGCACCGAAGGCCCGGTGGGAGGAGGCCCCGGATTTCCTCATGTTCCTGGCCATGACGGCGCTCCTTTTCATCCTCATGCCGTTCGGGCTGTCCAGAATGTATCCGGATGCCGGCGGTGCGGTGTTTAACGACCGCTATCCCGAATTCGGTATGGCGCACCACTGGCTCGGTGCGCTGGCGCAGATTATCACGCTGCCCATCTTGGGGATCCGGATGGCGATTCTGGTTCCCGCCTACAACGCCGCCGTACGCAGAAGCAGGCAAGGTCTCTCCTGAGGAAGGCCTCGCGCGGCGGGAGCCCGGGACATACCGTCCAGGGCTCCCGCTGCGTGATTCTCAGGGATTCCGTTAGGTCCTTAGCCGATCAGGGACTCGATCTCCCCGGTCATCTGCTCCGCGGCCTCCTCCGGGGTCAGGTTTCCGAAGAGCACCTCTGAGGCGTAACGGTTCACCAGCAGCTGGACCCCCGATGCGCCAACCGGTGCCGGCCGGGGAGAGGTCTCCAGATCCGGCTCCACTTCCTCCAGGAAGGACATGACCTCGCTGTCGGACTCGCTGATCACCGGTTCAATGGCGGCGCGCATGTCCGGGTTCACCGGCACGCCACGGTCCAGCAGCAGCTTCTCGGCCGCCTCCGCGTTGTTGGCCAGGTAATTCACGAACTCCCCGGCCGCATCCTGGTAATCGGAGGCGGCAGAGACGGACCAGTACATGGAGGCCTTGAAGAACATGCCGCTGTCCTCGGCCTTGCCGGTGGACGACGGCGCGCGGAGCATCGTGATGTCGCTGCCGGAGGCCTCCTCCAGGGCACCGAGCTGGTTGGACCAGTACCAGTCCATGGCGGCGCGGTTGTTCGGGAAGCTGGCCGATTCCAGGGTGCCGGCCTGATCCTCCACCGCCTGCGCGGCGGTGCTTCCGCCGCCGTCGTCGCGCACCTTGAGCAGGTGCTCAAACCAGGAGACGGCATTGGCGTTGTCATAGCCGATGCCCTCGCCGTCCTGGTTGTACAGGGACTCGCCCTGCTGGCGGAGCCAGATGTTCAGGTCCACGTCCAGAGCTCCGTAGTCGGTGCCGGAGACGCCGTCGAGCTTGCTGCTGACCTCTTTGGAAATGCGGTAGTAGTCATCCCAGGTCCAGGTGGAATCATCGGGCAGCGGCACTCCGGCCTGGTCAAAGAGGTCCTTGTTGGCCATGACCACGTAGACGTTGCGGCCGGTGCTCAGCCCGTACAGGCCGTCCTCGTATTTGCCGGAGTTCAGTGTGGATTCGTCGAACTTGGACAGGTCCAGCCCCTTCAGGGTGCTGAGATCGGCGAGGGCCCCGCGTCCGGCGTACTCCTGCAGGTACTGCTCGTCCATGGTGATGATGTCCGCTGCGTCGCCGCCCGCCGTCGTCGTCGCCAACCGGTCCCAGTATCCGTTCCAGTCCCCGAACTGGCCCTCCACGGTGATGGCCGGATTGGATGCCTCGAAGCTGTCGATGATGGCCTGGTTTGCTTGGTGGCGCGGATCCGAACCCCACCAGGAAAAGGCCAGTCCGGCAGGATTCTCCTCGGAATACTCAGTGCTGGCGCCGTCGCTTCCGCCGCAGGCCGTCAGGCCCGCGGCCAGGGCCACGGCCAGGGTGACGGCGGCGGCGAGGGGACGTCTGCGCGGGGAGAACTTCTTCATGCAAATCCTGCTTCCTGCTGGGTCTGGGCACCGGACGGACGCGCTGCGTACCGCCGGATTTCCGCTAATCGATGGGGTGGAAAGCGATTTCCGACTGCCTCGAAAGTAGCGCGGCAAAACGTGACCGTCAACACAGCCGACGCACCCCATGTGGCCGGCGTCACCGTCTTGACGCTTCAGTGGTCAGGCCATAGCGTGGACGGAAACCGATTTCCGCCGCTGCTGTTCCGCGGATCCCTGAAAGGCCCGGCATGACCGAAACCACCCATCACCGCTGGATCCGCTGGCCCGACGGCGGGCAGCCGCGGCAGCTCGGTTTCGGAGCCGACTACAACCCCGAGCAGTGGCCGCGGGAAGTCTGGGACGAGGATGTCCGGCTGATGCGCGAAGCCGGTGTGAACATCGTGTCCCTGGCCATCTTTTCCTGGGCCCGGATCCAGCCGGCGGCGGACTCCTGGGACTTCAGCTGGCTCGATGACATCATGGACCTGCTGCACGCCAACGGCATCGCCGTTGATCTGGCCACGGCCACGGCTTCCCCGCCGCCGTGGCTGACCGCCGCACATCCGGAAATCCTCCCCGTGGACAGGGAAGGCCGGACCGTGTGGCCCGGGGGCCGCCAGCACTGGCGGCCCACCTCGCCGGTGTTCCGCGAGCACGCCCTGGCGCTGGTCTCGGCCATGGCGGAGCGGTACGGTTCGCATCCGGCGCTGGCTGCCTGGCACGTGAACAATGAGCTGGGCTGCCACAACGTGTACGACTTCTCGGACGACGCCGCCGGGGCCTTCCGCCGCTGGCTGCAGGACCGTTACGGGACCATCGGGGCCCTCAATGACGCCTGGGGCACCGCCTTCTGGTCCCAGCAGTACGGCGACTGGGAGCAGATCCTGCCGCCGCGGCTGGCCGCCACGCATCCGAACCCCACGCAGCAGCTGGACTTCAAGCGCTTCTCCTCGGATGTGCTCAAGGACTACCTGCGCGCGGAATCGGAGATCCTGCGCCGGGCCACCGATGTCCCCGTCACCACCAATTTCATGGTCTCCACGGGCATTCCGGGCATGGACTACGCGGACTGGGCCGCCGACGTCGACTTCGTTGCCAATGACCACTATGTCCGCCCCGGCCCGCAGGCGATGGACGAGCTGTCCTTCTCCGCCAACCGCACCGGCAACATCGCCGGCGGAAAGCCGTGGTTCCTGATGGAGCACTCCACGAGCGCGGTCAACTGGCAGCCGATCAACTTCGCGAAAAAACCGGGCGAACTGGCCCGTGACTCCCTCACCCATGTGGCTCATGGCGCCGACGCCGTCTGCTTCTTCCAGTGGCGGCAGTCGTCCCGCGGCGCGGAAAAGTTCCACTCCGCCATGGTTCCGCATGCCGGGGAGGACAGCGACATGTTCCGCTCGGTCACAGCGCTGGGGCGCACCCTGGAACAGCTCGCCCCGATCACCGGATCCGTCCGGCGCCCGGCCCGGGCCGCCATTGTTTTTGACTGGACCAGCTGGGTGGCCAGCGAGCAGGACTCCCACCCCACCTCCCGGTTCAACTACCACCAGGAGGCGCTGGACTGGTATTCGGCGTTCCTGGCCCTCGGCGTGCGGGCCGACGTCGTGCCCCTTGAAACGAATCTGGCGAATTACGACGTCGTCATCACCCCCGGCCTGTACCTGCTGACCGCCGGCGGCGCGGCACGGCTGACCGAATATGTGAATGCCGGCGGGAACCTGGTGACCACGTACTTCTCGGGAATCGTGAACGAGCATGACCATGCGTGGCTCGGCGGCTATCCCGGCCCGCTGCGCGATCTGCTGGGCATCCGGATCCAGGAATTCGGCCCGCTGGACGACGGCGAGACGGCCGGGCTGGACAACGGACTCACCGGCACGCTGTGGACGGACCGGATTGACGTGACCGATGAAGCCACTGAGGTGCTGGCCAGTTATAAGACCGGAAACCAGGCCGGCCGGGCCGCGATCACGCGCCGGCGGGCAGGCGCGGGCTCGGCCGCCTATGTCTCGACCCGGCTCGGCGCCACCGGACTGGAACCGGTGCTGGCGCAGCTGCTGGCCGCCGCCGGCGTTGGGTCGGAGCTGCCGGAAGCGCTGCGCGGAAAGGTGGAGCTGGCCATCCGGCAGAACGGCGACGCAGAGTTCTGGTTCCTGGTGAACCGCACGGCCGACGCCGTGGACCTCGCCGGTCTGGAGGGACAGCGGCTGGCCGCTGCCAGGGACGGCGAAGAGCACGACGGCGGCGGGGAGGACGGCGAAGAGGACGACGGCGGAACGGGTGGCGGGCGCAACGGCCGGCTGGCCCCGCGCGGCGTCGCGGTCCTGGCCCGAAACCGGATTTTCGACGGAACGGGAAGCAGTCGATGAACCGGCGTCAGCGCGGAATGGTCCGCCGGGCCGCGCGCAACGGCAGCGGTCCCGTGCAGCAGGAGACGGCGCCGCTGCGTTGGCCCGGTGCCGCCAACACGTTCACTCTGCTGGGTGCGGTTCTGACCACGGGACTGCTGGTGACAGCGGGTTCGCTGTTCGTCATCACCCTTCCGAGCGCGCTGGCCGCCGGCATCCGGCACCTGCGCCGCAGTCTCAAGGGGGACGTTGCCCCCATGGGGCGGTTCTGGCGGGAGCTGCTCAAGGCACTGCCCGGCGGGCTGCTGGTCGGAGTGGCCGCCACCGCTGCCGCATTGCTGCTGGCGCTGAACATTTCCCTGGCTTCCAGCGGAGCCCTGCCCGGGGGAGTCGTCGTGGCTGGGGCCAGCTGGGCGGTGCTGGCCGTCGTCGCACTCCTGGTTGTGAGCATTGCCGGACGCTGGACGCCCGAGGCGGGCTGGCGAGGGATCGTCCGTCCGACGGCGGCTGAGCTGTCCTCGGATCCGGTGGGGGCCCTCTTTATCCTGGCTTCGGTGGCGTTCACCGTGCTGGTGGCGCGGCAGTTCTTCCCGCTCATTATTCCGGCGCTGGGCTGCGTGGCTCTGGCCGTGGTTGCTGCGCCCGAGCGGCGCGCAGCCGCGGACCCGCAGCAGTAAAGAGCGGGGCGGGCCAGTACCCCTAGGTGCGGGCCTGGACGAGGTTGGCGAACGGCAACCTGCCATGCAGCTGGATGAACTCCGTCTGGTAAGCTGCCAGGGCCGCATTGAGTTCGTCGGCCGGCAATTCCTTCCACGCCACGAGCAGGGACTCGGCGTCCGCAAGCTGCCAGATCAACCGGCCTTCCCAGTGGCCCGGCGGCCGTCCGTTGCCAAAGTCCAGAAACTCGGAGATCTGGCGCCGCAGCCCGCGGTTGCCCTTGCTGCCGGGGCTGGCCTTGCCGAAGAACAGGACGTCGGCATCCGGAACCCACCGCTCGGAAAGCTCGGTCCGGGGCAGCGAAGGATTCTTCTTCTTGAAGGTCCCGGCTGTGCTTGCCGCGAGGAAACGCGGTTCAAACCCCTGCGGCCGCAGTACGGCGAAGATTCCTTGGTGCTGCGGGATCCGGATGGTCTCCAGTGTTTCAATGGGCCGGAACCCGGTGAATCCGTCAGCAGTGAGTGACTTCTTGTTCAACGGCATCGGGTTCCTTGGAGCTGAGTGTAGGGAGCAGACGCATCCCGGACGGGGAAAATCGCCCCTTCGATGGTACCCGGCTGGGCCTCACAGTCCGGAGCAGCACGGGACCGGAGCATCGATGTCCGGGGCGGGCAGCTGGGCAGATGTTTACGCCGCACCGCCGTTGGCGTAGAGCACCTGACCGTTAATCCACCGCCCGGGCCCGGCGAGAAAAGCGACCACCTCGGCAATGTCCTCCGGCGTGCCGAGCCGTTCCATTGGATTGAGCCCGGCAATGGCATCGATCTGGTCCTGGGATTTGCCGTTGAAAAAGAGGGGAGTGGCAGTCGGTCCCGGTGAGATGGCGTTGACCGTGATGTCCCGTCCGCGCCAGTTCACGGGCCAGGATCAGCGTCATTGCTTCCACCGCGCCCTTGGATGCTGCATACGCCCCGTATCCCGGCAGCTGCAAACGGGTGACCGACGTGGAGAAATTGATGATGGCGCCGCCGGCACGCAGATGGCGGGCAGCCAGCTGATTAACAATGAAGGTGCCCCGGACGTTGGTCCGCTGGATCCGGTCAAAGGTCTTCAAGTCCATTTCGGCGATGGGGCCCAGGGGCATGATGCCTGCGGTGTGAACCAGTACGTCAACGCCGCCAAACGCAGCGTCGGCTTCGACAAACATCTGCTGCATCTTTCCCTCAGCCGCCACGTCAGCGCCGAAAACGACGGCGGTGCCGCCGGATTTGACGACGGCGTCGGCTGTTTCGCGCGCTGCATCACTGTTTCCGCTGTAGTGAACGAGGATGTTGGCGCCGTCGCGGGCGAGGCGAAGAGCGGCGGCCCGCCCGATGCCTCCGGATCCGCCGGTGATGATGACACTGCGCTGGGATGACGTGTTCATGGGGCCTCCGGACGGCGGATGACGAGGAAAAGGGCTTCGCTGCGTGTGCCCATTGTGCCTACCGGAGGCGGGTGCGTGTAGGGTGCCGGGCATAACCCTGAGCACCGCCAGCCAACCGGACAGGACACCTTCATGCCCGCACCGAGCGCCGCCGTCGACCACAAAGCAGACCACCGGGCTGACCGGACTGCTGATGCGGCCCTGCTGGCGGCGGTTTCCGGGGGAGCCTTGCTGGCCCTGCTCCGTGCCGCGGGAATGCCGGATCCGTTCCTTAATCTGTCTTTCCCGTTTTCCCTGCTGTGGGGTGCTGTGCCCGTGGTCCTCATCCTGGCGGCATACCTGCTCACCGCGGCGTCCGAGAACCGCGCCGGAATCCGCAGGCAACGCGGAGCCCTGGCCGCGCTGACCGGGCTGGCCGTTCTCTCCGTGCCCTTGACCGGTTTCGAGCTCATCTTCAGCCCTTGCTATGGGCTGGCCCTGATCGCGCTCGCCGTGCGCACCCGGGGAACACTTGCGGCGGCCACGGGTGTTCTGGTTTTGGCCGTGAGTCTGACGGTGGCACTCTTTGACGGAGTCAGCTCGGATCTGCAGGTCCTGGCGGCCTTTGCGCTGGTGGCTGTTGCGGGCGGGGTTGCTGTCACGAGGACTTGGCGGGAAACTGCGGCGGCCGTCCGGTAGCTGTCCGGCCACTGCCGCAGATGTTTCGGCGCGGCGGGAACCCCCGGTGACCTGCGTCGATGCGTGAACCTGAAAGAATGGAACTAACCGGCCGGTCGGCGTGCCTGCCGGAAATTACTGCCCAAACCGCCTCACGCCCGTGAAATGGAGCTCCACCCATGTCTTCTGATTCCTCCGCCCAGCCGTTCGGCGTTTCCGTAGCGGAACGCGTTACCGTCTATGGCGCGCAGGGTCGGCCGGAGGTTGCGGCATTCCTTCCCGAACACGCGTTCCTTGCCGAAGCGGGCGCGCTCATGCCGGCCGACGTCGTCATTCTGGTCGTGGGATCCTCAGCCGATCTCGCCCATGATCTGACCGGTGCCGCCGCTGCCGTGGAGTCCGGCGGCGTGCTGTGGGTGTGCTTCCCCACCGTGGCGGAGGAAGGCGGCAAGGAGCTGGACATCAACCGCGACACTGTCGCGTCGCTGCTGGAGACCAACCAGTGGCGTCCGCTGGCCGACGTCACCCTGAATGATAAGTGGTCCGCAGTGCGCGGCCAGCCGTCGGGGGAGTAGGGCGGTGGTGCCAGCAGTAACCCTGCTGGCACCATAGGGCTAATCCACGCTTGACCTATTTCAAAAGTTGGTCCTGGGCGAGCTCTCGGTACAGCGGGCTCCTGTCCAGAAGTTCTGCATGAGTGCCGACCGATACAACGTGTCCGGCTTCGAGGACGACAATTTGATCGGCATGAGCGACAGTAGCCAGCCGATGTGCCACAACTATTACTGTGCGGCTGGCGGCGGCAGACCAAATGGCGTCATGCAGGGCCCGTTCATTGCGCCCGTCCAGGCTGGCAGTTGGCTCGTCAAGTAACAGCAATTCAGTGTGGGACGCCAGAGCTCGTGCTATCGCCAAACGTTGGCGCTCGCCACCGGATAGGCCCGCTCCACCGTCGCCGACAGCAGCGTCGAGTCCGTCTGGATGCTCATCTATTCGCTGAAGCAAGTTCACTGACGCTAAGACTTCCCGACACCGGCGGTCAACCATGCCGGGACTGGCCAAGACGAGATTGTCCCTGACGGTGCCGGCCAGCACTGGCGCGTCCTGCTCGACATAACCTATCTGGCTCCGGAGAACAGCTTTGGGAATGGTCTGCAGATCCGCTCCCTCCAGACGGATAGTGCCGCTGTCCGGTTCGTAGAAGCGTTC
Source organism: Arthrobacter citreus (assembly GCF_038405225.1). Lineage (NCBI taxonomy): Bacteria > Bacillati > Actinomycetota > Actinomycetes > Micrococcales > Micrococcaceae > Arthrobacter > Arthrobacter citreus. Next base: position 2,705,070 of record NZ_CP151657.1, on the reverse strand, counting down.
GACAAGGGCCAGCAGCGTCGACTTCCCTGCCCCCGAGGGGCCGACGATTGCTGTGGTTGTGCCGGCAGCAACGGAAAAAGTAACGTCCCGCAGGACAGGCGCAGAATCACGATAGGAGAAGGTGACGCCATCGAACTCGATCAGCGGCACGGGGGTATTTCGATGTGGACCACTGACAGGTGCGTTCAAGCTGCGCGTAGTCGTCTGGACAGCTGCGTCGTGGTCGGTGCTTTCCACTGGAAGGTTGAGGATCTCCTGAATCCGGGCAAGCGCCCCTAAAGCGCTTCGGACCGTGATGACTGCACCAAACACATTGGCTAGTGGCATGAGCATCATGAACAAGAACAGTATGAAGGTCACCAGATCAGCCACAGACATCGTCCCTGCTGCAACCCGGAATCCACCAACACCCAGCACGGCCAGGAAGGAAACCTGGATGGCCAGTTGGCTGATTGGCCACAACACAGCCCCTACCTTTGCAGTCTGAACTCCATAGCTGTAAGCGGCCTGCGCTTCTTGGCCCAGGCTGTGTTCTTCACGTTCGGTGGCTCCTGCAGCTCTGATGGTCCGGACTCCTGACAGGGCACGTTCCACACCCGAGGCAACCCGGCCAACAGCTTCCTGGGAAGCCTGAGTCAAGGCCTGGATCCGCGCACTGGCAATGACGACGGTGACCACAGCGATTCCCACCACCCCTAAGGTGATGCCCAACAGCACCAGATCCAAGAAAGCCATCGCAATCAGAGAACCGGCAAAGACCAACAGCCCACCGAGGGCGTCAACGAGGCCGCCCGTAAGAGCCGCGCGCACCATGGTGGTGTCTGATCCGACCCGTGAAACCAGATCGCCCACCCTGCGCGCGTCGTACTCCTCGATAGGCATCCACAGCAATTTGTGCAGCAGCCGACGTCTCGCGCTAAGCACCACGCCCTCAGCAGTACGTTCAAGTAGGTACAGTTGAAAAGCTCCGAGGAGGCCGGAACCCACCACCAGCCCGATGAGAACCAGCACTGCGGTGTAGTTGGTTTCCCCAGCGCTTACGCCCGTGATGGCTTGGTTCACGACCAGCGGCTGCCCAAGACTGAGCGCAGCACCGACCAGGGAGATGACCACGGCGAGGGCGAGGACCGGCAGATGTTCACGCAGGTAAACCATTAGGTCCCGCAGGTCTGCGGGCGGCGGTTGGGAGACCGGTTTTTTAGGCACGCTGCCACCCTCCCGGACTGCAAGCCCGCTCCTGAGTGTTGTCCACCATTTCCCACCTCTTAGACGTTGCTTGGTTGTGGATCGATAATCAGCTTTCTCGGCGCTCCAGCGGCCTCCGCTAATCACCAGTCGAACAGCTGGGAACACCGGACAAATAATGCAGATCGCATAGGTAATTCCGGCGACGGGACTGATACGAACCTTTTCTATCACCTGACAGCATAAAATCACAGAGCTTGCCTGAATCATGCACAGATCTTTTTCGGGACAAAGCCTCAACTGGACACCGTGCCATCAGAGAAATCCCTGTCTCCTGCTGAATTCACGTTATGTCGGTTCTTCGCGTGATATCAGGGAAACAAACGGGTTATTACTGGGCCATAATCTCCGGATGGATGTGGATCACCAGTCAGATTTATATTAGTGCTTTCGCGACAGCACATAAATGGCAGCCTCCACCCGCGAGGTGAGTTGCAGCTTCCCGAGGGCACTTGAAACATGGGATTTGGCGGTAGTTTCTGCAACCCCGAGCTTTCGGGCAATCAGCCTATTCGTAAGCCCTTCACCAATGCACTCCATGACGGCCACCTCGCGAGGCGTAAGTCCCGGGGGTGGCCAGGAGTCCGCTTCGAACCCCGGTGAGGGGGAACTCTCGGCGATGGTGCGCATTACTGTGCCGGCAACGTCGGGGTCCAGGATACTGTTCCCCTGGGCCACGGATCCGACTGCGCGCACCAGATCTTCGGTCTCGAGGGTCTTGAGTGCGTAGCCTTTGGCACCGGCACGGATTGCGCCGAGAACATCTTCATCGAAATCAAAGGCGGTGAGGATGAGGACGTTCGAGGACCCCTGAGCAACGATCTCCCGTGTAGCCTCAATCCCATTGCAGCCCGGCATGCGGATATCCATGAGGACAACATCAGGTGCAAGGCGCCGCGCCATCGAAACGGCAGTGTTTCCATCCGAGGCTTCTCCGACGACGGCGAACCCCGCGGCTTCGAGGATCATGCGCAATCCTGATCTTATGCTGGTGTGGTCATCGGCGATGAGGACTCGGGTAGTCATACTGGTCTCTCTCGGTTGAGTTTGATGTGAGGTGTCGCAGAGGTGTGCGAGCTCCAGGGGAGTGGATGAGGGATCTTTGCCTCAATGCACCAGCGTTGGCCGCTGGGGCCGGCAAACCATGCACCTCCAAAGGCCAGTACCCGGCGCTCTAGAGAGGACAGGCCCAGCCCAGTGCCGGGAATGCCGGGCGAAGGCTCGCACAGGGGAGCAGGTCCGGAAAGATCCCGCAATTTGTCGGGAAGTCTGTTTATCACGTCTAACTGCACGGACGAGTCATTGACGGTCCATCGAACTTCCACCTTCTCGCCAGGGGCGTGCTTTGCGGCGTTGAGAAGTGCTTCGTGGACGATCTTGTACAGGACCTGGGAGGAAGGCTGGCTGAGTCCCTCAAGTTCGGGCCCGTCCAACTCAACGGATTGCCCCAGGGCCTTGGACCGATCAACAAGCTGCGATAACTCGTTGAAATCAGCCTCATTAACAGTGAGGGGAGAAGCCCCGCTCAGGAGTGCAATTTGGACCTTCATATCCCCAAGCGCCTGAATGGCCTCAGAGTGAATTTGTTTGATGATCTCGGTTTCCCGCTCACCCTTCAGGAGGGTCCGTGCAGCCTGGGCTTGGAGGGCAATGGCGGCCAGCCGCGATGAGACCGTGTCATGCAACTCTGCTGCCATGCATACCCTCTCCTCGGCTAATGCCAGCTCTGCGCGATCTGCAAGGCTCTGCATGGATGACAATGCGCGTTCCCGTTCCGCATGGGCGAGCTGGTGCGCACTTACGATGTCCAACCCCCAGAACAGCGGCAGCCAAACGGAAACGCCGATAATAAACAACATTGTGGTGGCGAACGGGATGTTTCCGCTGATAAAAGCGCAGGTGCATGCCAGGGCGGTGATAACGGATGCCCCAATAAGCAATGAACGGCGATGGCTCAGGGCCAAACGTTCAGCAAAAGAATAGGATGAATCGAATAGGAACATCATGGCTGGGACAACGCTGCCAACAGCCAGGCTGAGAACGGCTGAGACGCAGATGAGGGCTAAGGAACATTTCGGCTTTGTGCGTTTCACAAGCAGCCCGGTAAGCCCTGGCAGGGAAATGAGCAAATTTGGATAGATGGAGTCTGATGTCCACGACCACAAATTATCGCCGGGGCCAGGCGTGGAAATAACTATGACGCTCACGTATACGAGGACAATAACAACACTTGACCGTGAGTATTTGGCGAGCATTATCGAACCTTACCAGTGAGTCTGGTCCCGGACACGGCCCCCGTGTTTTGTATACGTGAATGCAGTTGAAACTCCAAACGCCGGCAACTGGTAAAGGGGCCACCCCTATCTGGTGGCTTATCGTACTACCTTCCGGTTAGCGGGCGCAGGGTGTCCAAAGGAAGTAGGAGTTAGGCATTGAAGTTCCTGCCCTTTTAGGGTAATCAGGCCCGCTCCAATCCCCGGTCGATGCAGCGAGGAGGGCGGGCCCCTGGGTTATGGCCATCATCGGCCTACCCGGTATAACAATGCGAATCTGTCAGGGGCGAACGTTATATCTGCGGGGCGTGGGCAGAAATACAGAGAGGCGGAGGCAGGCGCAACCGTCATATGGCTTGAGTGTCAACTCCGCCATTCGAAGTAGGCACACTTCATCTCAAGGAACGATGTTGGGTCCCGATTATATCGAATAGCGTCATCCCGAACAGTTCGAACGATCGGGGGACGATTCGATGAAGCCACAGGTGACGCTGCGCCGAATTCAGGGCGATGCAGAGGCCTTATTGCTCAGCTCATGGTTTGGGCCTGGGAGCGTAGCCGCGGGATTAACCAACGATCTGCGTGAGAACGTTAGATCGAGTGATCTCCTAAGTATGAACGAGCAGGGTCGTCTCTTGGTGTTCGCTGACGAGAATGACCAACCCTTTGGCCTGGGGACATTCGCGTCAAAGGGGAATCCACGCAACTACGAAGTAGCAGTCCTCGTAGGGGAGGAATCTCTTTGGGAGACCGGGCGGGGTGCGCTTGCGGCTTCCCGGTTGATTGACCATCTCTTCATGACACTCGATGCAAATAAAATCTTCGCTTTGACGCTCGTCGTAAACCCGCTCGCCATATCCACTCTTTCTTCGGGTGGCTTCACCCTTGAGGGCCGGCTTCGGGACCACTATTACGTCGACGGTAACTTCGAAGACTGTCTCATCTGGGGGCAGACCCGTGCTGAGTACGACCAGTTGACGGTTGAGGTCCATCCCGAGTCGGCTTTCACTTATGTACCTATGATTTCCGGTGAACTCCGAGAACGGTCGGAACGGCTGCTCGAAAAGTTGGCGTCAGAGGGAGTCCTTGCTCGATGAGCGTACTTTCCCTCTTCACTCTGGCCGACCGGGTTGAATCCCTACCACCCTCAGCATGGGCGCCCGAATGGGTGGAGACATTTGCAGACTGGCAACCTGGCGGCGCTCACGCATCAGCGACGAACGGAGTGTGGCGCACCCACCTGACAGATGACTTCCAGAGCCTGGCAGATGGCTGGAAGATCCACGTCTCGAGTGGAGTCAGCAGCTCACACGCCGTCCTCAGAACAGTGACGGACATATGTCGAGAACATGAAGTCAGCTTCAAGCACCTTTGCTCGAGCGCACTCCTGGCTGCCTTCAACTCTAAATGGGCGCCACGATCTGCAAGCGGTAAGTTCGCTGTCTTGTATCCCCACCGGGATTCCTTCGAGGAGCTGGCACAAATCCTTCACGAAAGGCTCCCTAGGTCCAACGGCCCCCACGTTCTCTCGGATTTCCAGTGGTCGGAAAACTCCAGCGTGTTTGTTCGATGGGGTGCTTTCAAACGCCGGACGGAATGGACTCCGGAAGGCCGACGGATTCTCTTAGTGGAGGACTCCCAGGGGAGTCGTGAGGACGTTCGGTCAATTCCGGCTTCCACCGCTTCTCTTCCTATGGCTGAACTGGGCTTAGTTGAACAACGGCCGCGGCCGCCGATGTTCGACATGGATGTCACGGTGACAGGTGCTGTTCAAATCACGTCAGCCGGCGGGGTTTACGTGGGGCTCAGGGGAGACCGCGAGGTGATTATCAAGGAAGCCAGGCAAGCGATCGATGAGCGTCCCGGCCAAGTACCAGCCGCAGAGCGGCTAGCTTGCGAGGCCAAAACTTTGGAGATGCTCCGGGGGGTTCAGGGGATCCCGGAGAAGTTCGAACTCAAAGACATTGGCGCCCACCGGTTCCTCGTCACCAGCAGGCTTGACGGTGTCCCGCTCCGCTCTTGGGTCGCCAGGCATCATCCCGCGCTTCAGGGGAGAAGCTCGCCTGAAGCGTTTGATTCCTATCTTCGCCTTTGTTCGAAAATTGACCGTGGGCTCAGGGACCTCCTCGCGCTCCTCCACGCCCGCGGTATTGCACACAACGACCTCCATCCGGGGAATGTCCTCGTGTCTCCCGACCTTCAAATCAGCCTCATAGACTTTGAGCAGTCGAGTCCCGCCTCGACCACCGGGCGGCCACCAAACGGCTGCCCCGGGTTCCTCACTCGTGAGGGTATCGCGAGTGAGACTGACATGGCCGCCCTGGACGTTATGTCCCACTGGATGCTCAATCCGGGGTGGGGCGGGACGGTGCACCTTGACCATACCTGTGCCGAGCAGCTCATCGCTGAGACCAGGTCGATGTACGGGGATCAGGCGGAGGCCGCATGTACCGCCGCGGAGAAGGCTTTACCCCGGCTGCAGCTGCACACCGCTCAGGACATCCATGACGGCAGAGACTGGAGTGCTCGCCGCCTGGAGGACAGCTCGCGGGCTATCCCCCTCGACGCCTTAAGCCATCGCGGAATACTGGCATCGCTCGGGCTAGCTGTAGGGCGGGGCGGGCACCTCTTGGACGCTCATGGCTGCGGTTCGTGGGGCCTGGCTGTCGACCGGTGGGAGCAGTCAGCCGAGAATGCGGCTTCGGATGAACCGGGGCTCTGGTTCGGTTGGAGCGGGATCGCCGTTTGTGCCCATCTGTTAGGAAGAAAGACGCTTGCTGAAACCGTCTTTGACCGCGCGCTTGAGTCTGCCGCCGGATGCACGGACGTCTCACTGAGTACGGGACTGGCAGGGATCCTGGCCTCGGCCCTGGTGCTGGGCAGGACAGAAGCGGCGGAGGAACTGGGGCGGAGGATCGTCGCGGTCTGGCCGGGTTCCTCCCAGAACCGCACACCTGGACTTGAAAGCGGAGGTGCTGGCACTGCTCGGACACTCATGAACCTGGAGCGAAGAATTGGAGACGCTGGCGGTTTCCGAGATACAGCACACGCCCTGATTACGGAGGATCGTTCTGCAGTTGTCCAGCAGGAAAATGGCGCCCAGCTGCGAATAGGCAAACGCCTTCTTCCCTATCTCGGAACGGGGAGCGTCGGTCTTGCCGTGGCAATGGCTGATCTCGGACTTCCCGCTGAACAGTGGCGCCCCTTAGCTGCCGCAGCCGCTTATCCGCTGGTCCTCGACGGTGGGGCCGGCGAGGGAAGGGCGGGTCTCATCGCCGGGCTTGTCTGGCTCGGCGAGCTCACCGGCACATCCTACGCCGCTGAGATTCGCTGCCAGAGGGAACGAATGCGGAATCACCTGGTGCGGACACCCTATGGCTTGGCCCTGGCAGGGCGCGGCGGAAACCGGGTGAGCGGCGACCTGCTGACCGGCACCGCAGGCTGGTCAGCCGTCGAGTCAAAGCTCGACGGCACGCCCCGGCCTTCCTGGCGCGGCCTCTCAATTCTTTTCGGAGCGTGTCACTCCGACTGAAGATTTCGCAGCTTGATGCTGCGGAAGGCGCGCCGATCGGCGCGTCCCATCGGCCTTCGGCCACCGAAATCCCGAAAGGAGGAGACATGAACATCTTGGAACTTCAGAAATTCGAGAACGCTGAAAGCGAGGCACTTGACCTCGGTTCGACGATCAGCAACGGCTGCTGATTGTGGCTGGATCACGGCGGGCGGCCATCGCCGCCCGCCGTGATCCACGCTCCCTACCAATCTTCTTACTCCGGATGACCTGAAAACGTAAGAGAGTCTCGTGGAACCTAAGCCTTCGTGCCCCAGCATCTACAGCCGCCGGGTGCAGTGCTCCTACCCGAACCTCGCTCTCACCGCCCGTGAGGCGAGCAAGTCCCTCCGGCAGCTGGGCGTTTCAGCCGGAGACGTGGTTGCGCTCGAAATGAACGAGACGGTTGAAGCCGTTGCGAGCTTCTTCGCTCTCGCTCACCTGGGTGCACGCATACTTCTAATAGACGCCAGTCGTGAAAATGTGCGCCCCTCCTCATCGATCCATACCGTCCTGACCTTGACCGAACGAACGAAGAGAAACGGGAACGCTTCAGTTACTTTCCGGGACCTTGTGCATCTTGAACCAGGTGCCCACGGGCTCCACGAAGGCGGGACTCCGCAAGATTCCGGCAAGGGAACCTCGCCTCTAATCGCGCTGTTCTCGCAAAGTTGGCTGGATCTACCCGATGGACTCATCATGATGAGCTCGGGTTCCACAGGGGCGCCGAAGGCGGTGTCGCGAAATCCCCGGGCATTCTTGGAGAACCTTCGCGTGAGCCAAGAGGTCCTGCAATATCGACGGGACGACGTCGTTCTTCCCCTCGTTCCCTTAAGCCACCAATATGGTCTCTCGGTACTCATCCAAGCGATCCTTGTCGGATCCAGCGTTGTCATCGGATCCGTATTACGGATATCGGAAAGCGTCCGCTTAGGCGGGCGGTTTGGAGTGACGGTCGTCGAATCGGCTCCGGATCTCTATCTTAAGATCACCGATCTCGTCATCGACGGAAAAATCGGTCGAGACATAGTTGACCGTTGGCGCCAAACCGGGGTCGGGGGATCACCGACGGACCGTTCCAGCTTGGAACTCATCCGCAGCGTTCTGGGATGTCCCCTGGTCGATGGCTACGGCTCGACCGAAGCGGGGAACATTGCACTGGCAAACCCGATGGACCCAGAAAACGGGCTTGTGGTGTTGGAGGGGTTCGACCTTACAGTGACCAGCCCTCAAGGATTTCCTGTTGCTCCCGGCGAATACGGGCTTTTGCGCGTTCGCCACGAAAAAGCGGGCATTGATTGGAACTCCGGTGATGTTGCGAAGATCCATGAGGGGCGACTGTACGTTGCCGGCCGCGGAAACGCTGTTCATCGACGAGGCTTGGTGGTCTACCCCGCCAGGCTCGAAGATTCACTACGGCAGGCCGGTACCCCGGCCATGGTCATTCCTTACGAGACTGGGCGGGGCACACGAATCGCGGCAGTCATAGAAGACGCGGAGCGGCTGGGGAAAACGCATTGGTGGCGGAGCATACGCTCAACGGAGACGCTGACTGACCTGCCGGACACCGTAATCTGCCTTGACCGGTATCCGCGCCTCGGGTCCGGAAAGGTGGACCGATCCAGGATAGCCCGCGCCCTCGAACAATCGAGTCGTCCGCCGAGTGCGATCGAGATGTCATTGGAGAGAACAAGCCGTTTCCTGCGGACCGAGCGCCTGAGGATCATCGCTCTCCTCTCGACATATCAGTCAGCCGAATCCGCAGAGCTTGAAGTCGACGGGGCCATCCAGGGACTCGACACCGCACGCTTCGAAGTAGCCCTTGAAGGGCCGGCACGTGTCGAACGTGCATGGGCCTACATGCCTTCGAACGTGGTTCTTTACTCTTATGTGCTTTATGCGATGATTCCCGCGTTGTGGTGCGGAAGTATCGTACTCCGGCCCTCCAGCCGGGCCACTGAAGCGACCCGCATGGTCCACGAGCTTTTGTCGGATGTCCATCGCTTGGACATCGATCTGGAAGAGTGCTCCCAAGAGAAATTCGCTGAACTGCGTCAGGGACAGGCAGGGCTGGTTGTCTTTACCGGCCGGCATTCGAATGCAGCCAAGGTGGTTCAGGGGCTGGAGCCGGGGCAGGTGCTCGCATTTTATGGCCAGGGCACTAACCCTTTTGTTGTCGGTAAAGACGCAGATGTGGGACGGGCAGTGCGCGACGTCGTGCGGATGCGTATGCTCAACGGCGGCCAGGACTGCTTCGGGCCGGACGTGGTGTTCGTCCATGAGGACATGGAGCGAGATTTCTCGCTCGGGCTCGCTGAAGCGATCCGCCAGCGGACAGCAGTCTCCGAAGGATGCGTGCCCCCTCTGGAACGGGATGTTATGCAGAGTGTTGTGGCCCATTTGTGGGAGAACTCATCGAGAGTCCAGCACGGAGGCCAGGTAGACCTGATTAAGGCTTCAGTCACTCCCACGGTCTGCCGATGGAGCATTAACGAGCGACCGGAGATTGCCGAAATCTTCGCGCCCATCTTCCACATAGTCGTATATCGGCGAGAGGAGGAGGTGAGGGAGCTCCTCACCTCAGACCACTATCGTTTGCGGTGGATGGGGGCTTCGCTGTATGGAACGACGAAGACGCTGAGAAGCTGGTTCCGGAGCCGCATGACCGTCTCCGTGGACCGTACGCTCGTTGATGTTGATGAACCCCGTTTGCCGATGGGCGGCAAGGGTGCGTTGTCCTCCACCGTGTATACCCGCGGAACAGCCGACCCCCAGCCCCTGCTCCTTTCCCGGGTCTGTGCCGAATATGCACAGTACTTAACTGATCCCGGGGAACAGCAGAGTGCTCAAAGCCGCCTGATGAGACATGAGGTGCTCTCTTGAACGCAGAACACCGCACGGGCGGCGGCCCTTGGCAGGAAGTGGCGGCCGACCTTTCACGCCTCTCGGTGACAAGGGTTTACGGCCTCCCTGATGACTCGATGGAAGCAGCAACTGCCCTGCAAAATGGTGGTTTGGAAGTAGTGGTAACTCGTGAGCAACGCACCGCTGTTTACGCAGCTGCCGGCCAGGCAATGTCAGGGGAAGGCCCTGGAGTTGCAGTTGTTGGCAGAGGACCTGGAACGGCAGCCTGCATCCCCGCCCTTGTGGAGGCTCGAAGCCAGGGAGCGCCAATTATCCTCTTGGCCCAGTCACACAGCGCAGCGGCGGTTCCCGAACTCTCCTTCCAGTGGCTCAATCAGCGTGCTTTGCTGGAGCCGGCCTGTAAAAGCGTTCTGGAATGGCATCCCGGCATTGTTCAGGAGGCCGTGGCCGTTGCAGTGGAGGCACCTCCCGGCCCCGTCGCAATACTCATTCCTGAAGAAGACGAAAAGGCGGTCATGAGCGCGGACGCCCTGGGCAGCTGTGGCTCACCTCGGCCTCGGGACAATGCGGTTGATACCCTCCATCAGCACTTTTCCCGACCCGTGGTGGTTCTGGGAGGGGGTTGCCGCCAACACCGGGAGCGTGTTCGCGAGCTCATCGAGCTCTGGGATGCACCAGTCCTGGTAACTGCCAGTGGCCGCGGGCTAATAGACGAGAACCACGAGCATTTCCTCGGCGTCGCGGGGTTGTATTCCCATTCGTCGGTTCGGTCCCTGTACTCCAAGGCAGACATCATGATCGCACTGGGGACCGAGTTGGAGGAGACTGCCCTTGAGTTTGTTCCTGAAAGTCTCCCTATTCTTCAAGTCGCCTTAGAACGAAGCACCGAAGTCTGGCCGGGGCGGACAGTAGTTCGACGCAAGGTCGAGGTCGGCGATTGGAAACCGGACGTTGAGATACTGCACTGTCCGTCGTGGAAAGACGATTGGGTGCAGGCCCGGAAAATGACCCTCAGCTGGGCAGAGGAAATTCATGCATCGGAGCGTGTAGCCGGGATTATTGGTCGAATAGGGGAACTGATCACGCCTGGCTCTGCGGTGACCTTCGAAAACGGTGCAACCGATATCTGGGCCTACCTCTGGCCCATTCTCTCGCTTCCGGACGACACCACCGTACTGGCTTTGTCGGAGCAGACGACGCTCGGGGCCAGTGTTCCCGCTGCCGCGGCTCTGGCGCGCACCCGAGCCTTTAACACGGTTTTCGCATTTGCTGGAGACGGTGCCTTCGTTCGCTGCCTCCATGAGCCGTGGATATTGAGCCAGTCTGGCGTTGTCTATGTGGTTTTTGATGATGGAGGACATGGGTGGCTCGCGCAGCAAGCGGCATCGTTCGACCTCGCTCCGGAAGACTATGCTTCCGGCGCACCCTCCTGGTGGAGCGGGAACCGGGACCAGCCGCTCAAAATTATCCAAATTCGCGGCCCCGAGGATATTGACCGAATTGCACCTTATATAGCAAGCAGCGTCGGCACGATGCCCCTGGTGCTGAGCGTCCCAGTCGCGCCGCATGAGCGGAGCCCCGTGGCATTGGGAACGTGGTGACCAAAGGTTCAGATTCTACGCTGGCGATCATCGGTGGTGGGCCGCGGGCAATCTCGATCCTGGCAGCCCTTTCCCAGCAGTTGCAGACCAGTCCGGAGCGCGCTTCTCAGCAGCTGGGGCATCTGAGAATACTGATCCTCGACCCACGGCACCCTTCCGTAGGTGCTGTATGGGATGAAAGAGCTCCGACCGGCTTTCGCTGTAATGCACTGTGGGAGGACGCTGTCTTTCCAGGAACCAACGGACAGTTCGTGTCGTTAGCGACCGGCGTCTTAGGGGAGGGAAGCGGTTTCGGGCCAGGCACCAAAACTGGACGCGGAAGTGCTGGCGGATTCAACGAAGTCTCACGGGGAACAATGGGGCGGCGTCTTCGCTCCATTCGGGACCAAATACTCCAGGACTTGAATCAAACAGTGTCGGTTGAACTCCTTTCCGAACGAGTAGCGAGAATCTCGCGGCCGGCTGATCGCTGGATAGTGGAGACAGAGAATGCCAGGCGGTCTGTCGGAGGTGTCCTCGACGTCACGGGCACGGGATTTAATGGCTATCCGGTCAGCCGGGGCGGGAGACCGGCTTGCCTCCAGGACATCGGGCCCGGAGAGCGAGTCGAGGTCTATGGTCTGGGCCTGGGAGCGATAGACGTCATTAACGCCTTGACCCTTGATCGGGGCGGGCAGTATCGATATGACGACGCGGCGCTCAAATACTCGCGTTCTGGTCTTGAACCATGCATCAGTGCAGGTTCACGTTCCAGGGAAATACGGCGCCCATCATGGCCAACCGAAGGCAAATGGACTGCCACAGAAATCCCCAGGGCAACCATGGAAGCCTTTCTCCGCTCGACGGATGTTGCTGGCGCGCAGCAGATCGTTGAGGAGGCATGCGAACTATCTCAAAGTGAGACAGCAGGAGCCGCTTCACGCGTCAACCGGCTGTCTGAACAGCTCGAAGAAATGGCAGCACTCGACCGAGACGAAGCTGTGGCCGTGCAGAGCCGCGTCGCACGCATTGTTGAAGCCTTTGCCTTCAGGGGCGGCACACTGCCTGCCACGCATGTTGCAGCGCTGAGCAGGGTTGCTTCAAAGTACACGTCAGGGCCTCCACTCGAGCGGTACGCCGAATGGCAGGCGCTCTGTGAGGCGAAGGTGCTCCGGTTTGGGGACCACAAGGACTGGGAAGACCGCGACGACAGCGGCTCTGAGACTTGGACAATCCGTGCTTTTGTTGACCCCCGCGGCTTGTCCTATGCCAGTCCACTTGGACCGGCGGACTCGGCAGCGATCGCGAAAACCGACCCTCAGAATTGGCGCGTGGAAGGTTTCGACGGCTGGTGGGTCTGCGGACACGGAGGCAATCATCCAGTCCGCGGAGACCTTCCCCGGAGGCAATCCGCACCCCAATGGCAGCTGCCCGCTGAGCTTGTGGCTGCCGACATCACCAATTTCTTCGCCAATGCGGGCGATGAAGCCTCCTACAAACAGAGGAGACGGCACAACTAACGAAGGATGTTGCAGAGGATTTGAAGGGCCTAGATTGGCAATGTGCTACAGCTACACCCCTTCGAACGCAAGGAGCAAGACATGAAAAGCGACAAAAAGAAAAAGGACATTTTCTGGAGCGTTGTCTCTATTGTGGCCGGCGGCATAGTTTGGTTGACCATGCCGGGAGTCTCGTGGGGGATTATCGATCCAGCCAAGGTGGGGTTAGTCTTCGCCGTAATCGGGCTAATCTCGCTTGTTTGGGCCCTGTTCAGTAACTACAACGAGGAAGCGTCCGGACCGGAGTCTCGTTGACGCGTGGTTGCACGCGATGAGGGCGTCAACACTTACGGCAATAAGCCGCCCGTTCCGGATTATGGAGGAATTGTTAAAACCCTCAAGGCATGGCCGGTATTTGCTGTGAGAAAGGAACTGCCATGATGGGCAGGTTATTTGACAATCCGTGGGCCGTGCTCGTCCTGGTTGTTCTGGCTGTAGTCCTCTTTGGAGCCGCCAGACTTCCAGGAATTGCCCGCGGTCTGGGACAATCGATGCGGATCCTCAAGTCCGAGGTCAAAGAGATGAAGCATGATGGAAAAGCCGGGTCCCCTGATTCATCCGGTTCACCTGAACCGCCGATTGAAGGACGGGTGATGGACGCTGCGGGGGAGACGCGTCCCTGGAAGCCCGAAGGCCCGAAGGGACAGTGACGGCACCAGTCTTCACCCTGGACAACATGGGATGATCTGCAGCGGTCAGGCGTAGGCCCCAACGCACCTTGGATGCCCGCAAGCTCAACGAAGCTCGACTGGGATAAGGGACTCCAAAACCAAGCTACCCAGATTTCCACCAAAGCCAACACTGGTGACCAGCACTCGACGGATAGGTCCTGAAAGTGACTCCTTCTCTCCCTCCACGGGCATCCACAAAGGCTGTTGCAGCGGATTTGTTAGTCCGATGGTCCCGCAGATAGTCGACTGTCCGAGGAGAGCGAGCGCATGTCCAATCCCTGTGAAACCTGCAGCATGCAGCAGGTGGCCGGTAGCCCCCTTCGAGGCCACAACCGGCGTACCCGGATCTAATAGTGTGGCGAGGGCACGCGCTTCGGAATCATCTCCTTGTAGGGTTCCCGTGGCATGGGCAACGACTGCATCAGGAGCGCATAACCCGGTATTGAGGGTGGAGGAGAGGTGCCGTGCAACCTGGTCCGAATCAGTTGCTGCTCCGAAATCTTCGACATCGATGTGCAGGGACCGTATGACTCCGCTTACTGTATGACCCAGTCTGCGTGCCATATTCGGATGCATGACCAGGAGCGCGCCGTAACCGGCGCTGATGTGGGTTCCGTCCCGCTGATCGTCAAAAGGCCGGGCCTGACAGTTACTGAGCGTCCCTAAAGAGGACATCGACTGGACCGTTTCAGGCGAAAGCTGCAGACCACCGGCCAGCAGCACTGCGTCCACGGCCCCGGTCCGGATCCTCGCCCGGGCACGGTGCAGGGCAAAAATGACGCTGGCACAGGCATGCGAGAAGATGACGGGCTCCAGCGAGGAACCCATATAGGTCAGGGTAGGCGGAGTAAGGAAGCCTCGCACCCCCTGCGAATCAGCAGCTTCCGTATCTGGAGCGGCCAGTGTGCCGCTTCCGGCGAAAAAATACTCCAGTCGGTCCAGACGCGGCAAACCGGAATGCCCCTCCAAAGCATGCAGTATTGACTGGCACGTTTCCTGCAGCCCTGTGGGCACCGAACCCACATCTGCCGCGGTTGCCCTGGAATCGTGGACGTTGCGCCGGCCTTGGAAAGCGGCAATATGTTCTTCAAGGGACGAGCCTGCCTGAGACATCAGATCCATCTCCACGATAGCCAGCCCGTCAGCATCAGGTTCTTCGGCTCCACGGTTTTCCACGTGGCTCGGGGCCGGTGGAACTGCTCGTCCCCCGCATGCCGACGCCGGCCGCCCAGGCGCCCTAAATGCAAGCCATTTGTTGACAACATCTCCTTTGAGGATCAGCTGGGGTGTTAGGAAAACCTCGCCAGGGAGGAGGAAGCCAAGCAGGTTGTCCTCGATTTCAGATAATTCGGTGGTCTCGTGGACCGCGAAAGCCCTGGTCCGCACGGAATCGGGTGCGCGCACGAGGTAAATGGGTAATTGCCGCGGAAGCGATGTGCCGGCAAGGCCCGCCCTGAGGAATTGTGCCGGCTCAAGGTTCAGCGAGAGGCGCGGTGAAACCCGCTGGCGTTGAGATGTTTGATCAAAGAAAGCTCCCGAAACCCCGTCGATGTATTGCCCGATATCAATGAGCAGCGCTTCAGGAAGCTCATCGTTTCCTGCCAGGACTTCACGAAGCGAGCGACCAAAAGACTCGGAAGCATCTGGGGAGATTCTGCCGGTGCGCGGCGAAACTACGGGTGGCCGCTCAAACATCTTGGCAAATCTCCTGCTTCGGTCGGTAACGTGGAGGGCTGCAATTATCGGTTCAATACGCGAAATCCTATGTCGTATTGCGCCTGTGCTTTCTCCTCCTTAAGAAGGAGCGAGATCGCCAAAGTGAGTAGTTCTCTTGCAAGAGTTGCCCGGTAGCGTCTTTTAGCAGGCGCGCGAGTCATGCGTGCCACACACCTAAGTTGGGGGACTCGTGGTTGACCGATGGAGCACGCTTCGAGTGGATGAAGCCGAGGTGATGGAACTCGGCCGTGTTGATACAGCTTCCCTTCTCGCGCACGCCGACCGAGTGGCCGGAGAACGGCCGGGTCCGCAGGAGCTTTTCGAGCGCTGGGACCGCCAGCAATGGCAGCTGTCGGCCATTGATCTTGAGCAGGACGTTTATGATTTCCACCACCGATTACCTGCCCGTCTTCGCGTGGAAATTGAGCGTTTAATTTACACATTTATTATCGGCGAGTACACCGGCACTGACCTTCTCGCCCCCGTCATGCTAGGCAGCCCCGACGAGGAAGATCTGCTTTTCATAACCACGCAGGCATCCGACGAAGCCAAACACACGCAGCTCATGTTTCGTCTCGGGAGAGAGTTGCTCGGCGTCGACGAGAGCCCTGAAGCGATGCTGCGGACAGCCTGGGATATGGCCGAGCCCGCTCATCGTGAGTTGTCCCTTATTGAGGGTGAAATCATGGGCAACATCACCAACAATCCAGGTGACTACGAATCCTGGATTCGCGGAGTGGCACTCTTTCACATGGTGAATGAGGGTGTGCTGGCTTTAAGCGGACAACGCCTCGTAGTAAGCCTCCTCGGCCGTGTGGGTGTCCTTCCCGGTGTGCGCAGTTCCTTCGCGGCATTGACACGCGACGAATCCCGTCACATCAGCTATGGAATGCATGCCCTTCGAATCGGCATTGAAGAGGGGCACAGGGAAGCCGTCGAAGATGTCCTTGAACGCACGCTTCCGCTTGCTATGGAACTTGCTGATTTCAGTGACGACGCCGGCGGTGCTTTGGCGCAACTGCAGCGCCAGGCAGCCGGCCGCGTCTTCGGCCAGGCTGGGATGACCGACAAATTCCGCGACCACATATTTGAACACGTTATTGCGCCCAAGAGTGATTTGCGAAAGGAATTCACCGATGAAATCTGATGATACGACCCAGGAGCTTTTACCCTTCCTCGCTGAGGCTACGGATACTGCAGTTGACGAGGTACATCTTGAATCACATCTCTTGGAGGATCTCGATATGGATTCACTTTCGGTGCTGGAGCTGACAGTTTTTACTGAAGAGAAGTTTGGCGTCAGTGTGGAAGAGGAATTCAAGGAAGCGATGAGCGACCCGGACCGGCGCCGTGCCATGAGCGTCCAGTGGCTGGTCAGTACTATTAGCGATCGTCGTAGGAATCATGACAGCTAATCCCCGAAGCGCCATCACAGGGGTGGCTGTTCTCGGACCTTTGGGTGGCGATCTCGAGTCATTCTTTGCGAAGCTTCTCAGTGGAGCATCAGGCCTCGAATACAGAATTGATCCAGAGGACGAAACCAGACAAGCTGTTGGTCGGGTTGATGACTCTCTGCTGGCCATCTCACACCTTCCCAGCCGAACAAGACGGCATGCGGATCGTTCAACCCTGCTTGGAATGAGTGTGGTAACGGACCTCCTGAGCCAGCGGACAGGGGATCTGGGCGCCATCTCTACGGAGTCCCTGTTCGGCCTCCCTCCGGAGAGGGTCGGAGTGATTTGGGGTTCCTCCTCAGGGACACCCGGTATGTACCAAAAGGCGATGCGTGCCTTTGAGGGGAAGGGGCGCGAAGGCCTCAAGCGCGGATCTCCCTTCAGCGCCGTTTATGCATCTCCTTCAGCTACGCCGGCCATGATTGCGCAACTCATTGGGGCGACGGGGCTCACTTTGACGGTGAACACGGAATGCGCGTCAAGCACCACCGCCATAATCACCGGGTCCATGATGGTCGAGGCGGGGGTGGTGGACCTTGTCATCTGTGGCGGCTCTGATGCAACCATCGACTCCTTCAGCCTCGCGCAGGTCTCCATTCTCGGTGCGGCTGCTTCGGACAAGTTTGAGCACGCACGGGAGTGCTCCCGGCCATTCGACTCAGGGCGGGGTGGCTTTGTCCCGGCTGAAGGAGCCTGCGCTTTCATCATCGAGTCACCAGAACGCGCGGCGCTGCGGACTGCCGGCCCCGTAGCCCGCATTTATGGCTATGGCATGTCAACAAACCGCGGGCATCTGACAAATCCGGATCAGGACGCAGCGGGCCTCCGCTCAGCCCTTCAACTGGCCATGACGTCGGCCGGCGCAACCCCAGAGGATATTTGTCTCTACAGCGCTCACGGCACCGGGACACCCCAGAACGACCCGCTTGAGCTGGAAGCCCTCACTGCCGTGCTCGGCATGGATCGGGTGAGCTCCGTGCCGGTCCAGGCCATTAAGTCGAATATCGGCCACACACTCGCCGCAGCCGGCGGTATAGAGGTGGCCGTGGTCGTGGAAAGTCTGCGGGTTGGAGAAACACCGCCAATCCTCAACTGCGAGGACCCTATCCCCACGTCTGCGTGTCTCGTGAGGGGACAACCGCAGGCTCTCGAAGGCGGCCTTGCCTTGTCCTCCTCATCGGGATTCGGGGGTAGCAACGCGGCTCTTGTTCTCGGTTAATTGGCCTCATACATCACCATTTTCAGGAGAGAACATGCTCGCTCTGCTCTTTTCCGGCCTTGTGCCGAATAAGCAGCCTAACGTTTATGAGCTGCTTGAGTCCGTGCCGTACGGGCAGAACCTTGTGGAGCAGGCGGAAGCCGTGCTGGGCCCGGATCTTCTCGAACGGCATCGCGAAGCTGAGATTTATGACTGGAACATCTACCAAACGGTGTACATGATTGAGCATCTGGTGTTGGCCGCAACGTGGGAACAGCTGACGAGGCGCCAACCCGACTTGCTAGCTGGACAATCTTTTGGGAGTCTCACCGCGGCCGTTCACGCAGGCTGCCTGTCCTTTAGGGAAATGGTGGAACTTATCACCCGGAGCACCCAGGTGGAGGAAACCTACTTTTCCGAGGCTGAAGCTCCCTTGGCCTGCGTTTTTTACGCCCGTCTTTCCCAAGAAATGACGGACCGGCTTATTACGGATGTGCTGTCCGAGGATTCAAATGGTTGGCTGGACATCAGCGTCGTACAGGAGCGGGGAGTCTTTTCCGTCTCGGGAACGGCTTCTCTTGTTCACCGTTTCGGTGATGGCGTCCGGCGACTTGGAGGAATAATCTTCTACACGGTTGAGCGTGCCGAGCATTGCCCGGCACTTTCCCCGCTGGCGGACCGCCTGGAAGAAGAAGTTTATTCACGCTTTAAGTTTCAAGCCCCCTCCCGTCTCCTCCTGTCAGACAATGGAAAGCGCCTCTCCACCGGGCCAGAAGTTTCACACGATCTGGCCCGCGGGTGGAGCCGAAGGCTTGTCAATGCGGAGCAGTATCAGGCCATGTTGGATTATGGGGTCAAGCGAATGGTGATCCCCGGACACTCTGCGCTCTTCTCCGGCCCGGACGACCCCTCATTTGAGAAACTTCTCATTCGGTCCCGAGATTATGTCCGAAAGGCAGCTTTCAAGGACTTTGTTGCCTAGGCCCTTATGCTGTGGCGTCATCCTGGAAGGTGCGGGCGCCGCCTACATACTCAATATGGCCGGTGGGCACTGGGGCGGTCGCCATTTCCGCGACTTCAGCCGCGAATTCTCCCACCGAATAGAGGCGGCCCACCTCCGCCCGGCGCACCTCAACGGCGCCAGGATTGGCTCGCTCCAAGAGCATAGTTGTCGCCGTGCCCTCGATCATGTCTCCGGAGACAACTACCAAGGTGATTCCCCTGGCATCGAGCTCGGGAATGTGTTTGCGTAAAGCAACTTCACCGGCCCGCTTGCTCCTGGCCACGGCCTCATAGTCAGCCGTTGTTTCTACGGAATCTATAAAATGCGCCTGATGGCTTGTCACAAATACTACTCGGGACCCCGATGGCATGATCTCCGCGGCGGCCATGAGCATATTAACTTGGGCGTCGCGGTTCAGACGCAGTGCATAGCCTTGGCCCAGGTCCGTTTCCATCCCGCCAGACGCATTGAGTACCAGAATGTCGAGGCCAACAAAGGAATCCTGCGCAGCGTTGATCAGCGCTTGAATTCCTGCGTCCTGGGTCAGATCCGCACCGACAGCAACCGCTTTGCCTCCGGCGTCCACAATGTTCTTGACCACTTTATTCGCCCTGGGCGCCTTTTGGCGGTAATTAATAACGACATCAGCGCCCTCCGCTGCGAGCAGGAGGGCAACTTCAGCTCCGATTCCCCTGGAAGATCCGGTGACAATTGCTGTTTTGCCGTCAAGCTTACCCATGGCGTCTCCTTTGAACCCGAACAGGCCGCTTAGCATCCCTCTGCGTTACTGGATTTGGGATCTCCCGATATTATTTGCCGCGTCTTAGTCCATCATGGCAGGGCCATATTCACCACAGTTATGGGTAAATTCGGGTTCTCATTGTTGTGGTTGAAGCTCAGAAGTCAGGGAAACGTTTTACGGAAGAGGGCGTTTACGGTGTCAGGAGCCCTGCGCTGCTGCCCACTCGGCCACCCGTCGCGCGCTTTCCTCCTCGGACAGGTCCTCCACCCGGGTGAGCACGGACCAGCGCACACCGAACGGATCGCGGATGCTGGCATACCGGTCACCGCTGACAAAGGTGGTCAGCGGTTCACGGATCACGGCGCCGGCCGCTTCGGCGCGCGCCACAACGTCGTTCACGTTGGGGCAATACAGGCCCATCGAATAGCAGTCCCCGTCGCCTGCGGGCGGCGGCACCAATCCGTAGTCCGGGCTCGGTTCGCCCAGCTGCATCCGGCCGGTGCCGAAGTCCAAGTCAGCGTGCACGACGACGCCGCCCATCTCGGTAACATCGACCACC
Organism: Arthrobacter citreus; assembly: GCF_038405225.1. NCBI lineage: Bacteria > Bacillati > Actinomycetota > Actinomycetes > Micrococcales > Micrococcaceae > Arthrobacter > Arthrobacter citreus. Next base: position 2,684,655 of record NZ_CP151657.1, on the reverse strand, counting down.
CGGGCACCAAAAACATCCCGGTAAAAATCAAGGGCCTCCCGGGCTCCCGGAACCACCAAGAACGGGGTAAGAGTGGTGGAACCGTGCGGAAGACCGTTGGTGGTGTGCGCCCCGGTGGCTCCCACGGTGTTCTGGTCAGTGCTGGAAGTGTTCTCTGAAGTAGTCATAGTGTCAGGCTAGGCAGCATGTGCCGGCCGCAGCTTGAAGATTCGCGACAGCCGCTAATCCAACACAGCTTTCAGTTCGCAACAGGAACAGCAACAGGAAAGGAGAGGAACCGTGGACGGGTTATGGCGCGGCATGCTCTATCCGGCCCGACTGCCCGCCTTCCGCCGCATGCCTCCGCCGCTGGAGCTGGAAGACCGGGTCCGCTGGTTCTGGATTCCGGAATGGAACCTTGCCCCCGGCGTTGTCTCGCGCCAGGAGATCCTGCCGTTCCCGGCCCTGAACTTCGTTGTGCAGCCGGAGGGTGTCACCCTTTCCGGTCCGGCGACCCGGCGCTCACACCGCGATCTAAGCGGTCACGGGTGGGCTTTCGGCGTACTGCTGCGCCCCGCCGCAGTGCCGGCCTTCACCTCCGATCCGGGCGCGCTGCGGGATCTCGAAATCGACTTCCCGGCTCCGGACCTGCACGCCGCGGTTGTGGCGGCGATGAGCCCAGCAGGCGGCGGAGAGATGAACGAGGGCAAGGCTGATGACGACGGCGGCGCCGGAGACGACGGCGAGCGAAACAGCGGCGATACCCGTCACGCCCGTGCTGCCGCCGTCGTCGTCCGCTGGCTGGAGGTCCGAGTTCCCGTGCCGGCAGCTGAGGCCCAACTCGCCAACAGCCTGGAAGACCTGATCCGGACCGACCCGTCGCTGACCCGTGTTGACGAAGCGGCGGAGCGGCTGGGCGTCTCGGCCCGCACCCTGCAGCGCCTGGCCCGGCGCCACGTTGGGCTGCCGCCGCTGGCCATGATCCGCCGCTACCGGCTGCAGGAAGCGGCAGAGCGGCTGCGGACCGAACCCGGAGCCGTCATTGCGGACATCGCCGCCGAGCTGGGCTACGCCGACCACGCCCACCTGGCTGCCGCTTTCCGTGAGGTCCTGGGTTTCACGCCCAGCGGCTACCGGCGGTCAGCAGGTCCGGGGACCGCCCAAACCGCCGGGTGAAACAGTCCGCAACCTCGGAGAATGCGCCACCCGAGCCGGGCGGGCGTTGCGATTAGATAACTTTGCTTGCCTACCGGGCTCCACAGTGGGATTGTTGTCCCCGCCTGCAAATCCGCGACGGTCGCTCCGTCACGGTGGCGCTACAGCGTTGTACCCGTCCGATCCAGCCTAAGCACTACAGCGTGGCCCCGCCTGCAACTCCGCGACGGTCGGCCCAAGACCCAGCAGCAGGCGGATCCTTTTCGAAGGCTCAATGATGACCCGAATCAAGCACGTTTCGACCCTCTTTCTTACCCTCGGACTCGCGGCCGGGATGTCGGCCTGCGCCCCGGCCGGTTCATCCGATTCAGGCGGCGAAGGCGATGCCGCCGAGTGCAACGTCGGAATTTCAATGCCTACCCGCAGCCTGGAGCGGTGGATCAACGACGGCGAGGGCCTGGAGGAAAAACTCAAGGCCAAGGGCTGCAGCGTGGACCTGCAGTACGCCGATGACAAGACGGACCAGCAGATCAGCCAGATCCAGAACCAGGTTGCCGGCGGGGCGAAGATCCTCGTGGTTGCGGCCATTGACGGCAAAACCCTCGGCCCCACCCTGGAGAGCGCCAAGGAGCAGGACGTCACCGTTATTGCTTACGACCGCCTGATCAACGGCACCGACGCGGTGGACTACTACGCCACGTTCGACAATTACAAGGTTGGCCAGCTGCAGGGCGAGTTCCTCGAAGAGCAGCTCGGACTGGCAGAGGGCAAGGGCCCGTTCAACCTTGAACCCTTCGCCGGCAGCCCGGACGACAACAACGCGTCCTTCTTCTTCGGCGGCGCCTGGGACGTGCTGCTTCCCTACGTGGAGAAGGGCCAGCTGGTGGTTCCCTCCGGCAAGTCCCCGGCCAGCAATGACGAGTGGACCTCCATCGGCATCCTCGGCTGGCAGTCCGTCGACGCGCAGGCAGAGATGGACAACCGGCTCCAGTCCTTCTACACCGGCGGTGACAAGGTCGACGTCGTGCTTTCGCCCAATGACAGCCTGGCGCTGGGTATTGAAGCCTCGCTGGACGGTGCCGGCTACACGCCCGGCACCGACTGGCCGCTCATCACCGGCCAGGACGCCGACGTCGCCGCCGTGAAGGCGCTGCTCGCCGACCGCCAGTCGATGACCGTCTGGAAGGACACCCGCGAACTCGGCGCACAGGTGGAAACCATGATTGATGCGCTCGTGGCCGGGGAAGATCCTGAGGTCAACGACACCGAAACGTACGACAACGGGGTCAAGGTGGTTCCCACCTACATCCTGGACCCGGTCGTGGTCACCAAGGATGACGTGCAGACAACGCTGGTGGACTCGGGCTTCGTCAGCGCCGGCGACGTCGGACTCTAAGCTCGCGACCTTCCTTACGACATAAGCGGGGCGCGGCAGGTCCGCGCCCCGCTTTGTCCCTGTACCGAAACGAGAACGGCATGAATGACGTCATCCTCTCCATGAACGGCATTGTGAAGGAGTTCAACGGCATCAAAGCGCTCGACGGCGTTTCGGTGGATGTTGAGCGCGGGGGCGTGCACGCCATCTGCGGCGAAAACGGCGCCGGCAAATCCACCCTGATGAAGGTCCTCAGCGGCGTGTACCCGCACGGCAGCTTCGAGGGCACCATCACGCTGGACGGCAAAAAAGTCAGCTACGGGTCGATCAACGACAGCGAGCGGGACGGGATCGTGATCATCCACCAGGAGCTGGCGCTGAGTCCGTACCTGTCCATCGCCGAGAACATCTTCCTGGGCAACGAAGTTGCCCGCGGCGGCGTGATCGACTGGAACCGGACCAACTTGGAGGCTGCAGCACTGCTGGAGCGGGTGGGGCTGGATGAAAGCCCGGCCACGAAGGTCCTTGAGCTGGGCGTGGGCAAGCAGCAGCTGGTGGAAATTGCCAAGGCGCTCTCCAAGGAAGTGAAGATCCTCATCCTGGACGAGCCGACGGCCGCCCTGAACGACGGCGACTCGGCGCACCTGCTGGGGCTGATCGCGCAGCTCCGCGACCAGGGCATCACCTCGATCATCATTTCCCACAAGCTCAACGAAATCCGTGCCATCGCCGACACGGTTACCGTGATCCGCGACGGCCGCACCATCGAAACCTTCCCGGTCACCGACACCAACGACATTGAAACCCGCATCATCCGGGCCATGGTCGGCCGGCCGTTGGATTCTCAGTTTCCGCCGCGCGAACCGAACATCGGCGCGGAGAAATTCCGGGTCGAGAACTGGACGGTGCACCACCCGATCGACGTGGACCGCGTGGTCGTGGACAACGCGTCCTTCTCCGTCCGTGCCGGTGAAATTGTCGGTTTCGCGGGGCTGATGGGTGCCGGCCGCACCGAACTGGCGATGAGCATTTTCGGCCGTTCCTACGGCAGCGGCATCTCCGGCACGGTCTACAAGGACGGGAAGGAAATCCGCACCCGCACCGTGGGCGAGGCGATCCGCAACGGCATTGCCTACGTCAGTGAAGACCGCAAGCGCTACGGACTGAACCTGATCGGCAGTGTGGTGGTAAACGTCTCGGCCGCGGCCCTGGGGAAACTCGCCCGGCTGGGCATCATCGACCGCAACCGGGAATACGGTGTCGCCGATGACTACCGGCAGCAGATGAACATCAAGACACCCAACGTGTCCTCGCTCGTCGGAAACCTCTCCGGCGGGAACCAGCAGAAAGTCGTGCTCAGCAAGTGGATCTATTCCGGTCCCGAGGTGCTGATCCTCGACGAGCCGACGCGCGGGATCGACGTCGGCGCCAAGTTTGAAATTTACGGAATCATCAACGAAATGGCGGCGCAGGGCAAAGCCGTCATTGTCATTTCCAGTGAACTGCCCGAACTGATCGGGCTCGCCGACCGCATCTACACCATTGCCGAAGGCCGGCTCAATGCCGAGGTGCAGCGCGCCGATGCCACACAGGAAGAACTGATGCGCCACATGACCGCAGCCCGAACCCAAGGAGTACAAGCACCATGACCACCACCACTCCAGAACAGGCGAAGGCACCGCTCCCGCCGCGCCCGACGGCGACGTCGAAAAAGCGACTCCGTGTGGACCTGCGGCAGTACGGCATCCTCGCCGCGCTCGTCGTCATCATCCTGCTTTTCCAAGTCCTCACCGGCGGACGGCTGCTGTATCCCGGCAACGTCTCCAACCTGATCCAGCAGAACGCCTACGTGCTGATCCTGGCCATCGGCATGGTCATGGTGATCATTGCCGGGCACATCGACCTGTCCGTGGGATCGGTGGTGGCAGTGGTCGGTGCCGTGGCCGCGCTGTCCATGAACAACTGGGGACTGCCCTGGTGGGGTGCCGTTGTCCTCTCGCTCGCCGTCGGCGCCGTGATCGGTGCATGGCAAGGCTTCTGGGTGGCGTTTGTGGGGATACCCGCCTTTATTGTGACGCTGGCCGGGATGCTCATCTTCCGCGGCGTGGCCCTGGTGTTGCTCACCGGCGGCACAGTCAGCGGCCTGCCCCGCCCGTTCAACGCGATCGGCTCCGGCACCCTGCCCTCCACCGGCACCCCGGACCTCATCACCTTGGGCATCGGGGCCATTGCCTCGGTGGCGGTGATCGTGCAGCAGCTCAAGGCCCGCGCCGACCTGCAGCGGCTGGGCCTGCCGCGCGAACGCAGCGTGTCCTTCTGGTTCAAGATCGGCATTGCCGTGGTTGCCATCATGTACCTGTGCTACCTGCTGGCGTACAACCGGGGCACTCCCATCATCCTGATCGTGCTGGCCGTGCTGGTGCTGGCGTACTCGTTCCTGCTGACCCGGACCGTCTTCGGCCGGCATATCTACGCCATGGGCGGGAACCTGAACGCGGCCATGATGTCCGGGGTGAAGACCCAGTGGGTGAACTTCTTTATCTTCGTGAACATGGGCTTCCTTGCCGGGCTGGCAGGCGTGGTCAGCACCGCCCGCGCCGGGGGAGCGGTGGCCTCGGCCGGTGGCGGGTTCGAGCTCGATGCGATTGCCGCAGTGTTTATCGGCGGAGCTTCCGTGCAGGGCGGCGTCGGGACCGTGATCGGCGCGGTGATCGGCGGCCTGGTGATGGGCGTACTGAACCAGGGCCTGTCCATCCTCTCCGTGGACGCGGCGTGGCAGCAGATCATCAAGGGTCTGGTGCTCCTGGCCGCTGTGGCATTCGGGTTCAGCCGGCGGCGCAGCGCGCGCTAGGTTCGAATTCCGGTAGTTTCGGGGCATGACTCTGGGGAAAACTGCCGTTCCGGTCCGAATGCTCTTGAGCAGCGGAGGGGCGGTGGGCTATGTCTGAGGAGTTCGGCGGACTGATTCCGCTGCTGTTCGTGCTGGTTTTCCTGCCGGGCCTCTGCATTGCCGTCACGCGGCAGGCAGCTGACGGGCTGATTGGCAGAAACGGTTCCGCCGGGATCCGTACCCGGCACACGAAGGCCTCCGACGAGGCCTGGGTTGCCGGGCACCGCGCTGCCCTTCCGGTGGTGAAAAAAATGTGGCCAGCTGCGGCTGCCGGCGTGCTGGCTGCCGTGGTGGTGCAGTTCGTGGCGGGCGGTGGTTGGGGTACCGGAGCAGCCTTTCTGGCGCTCATTGTTGAGACGGTGATCCTGGTCCGTTCCGCGTCAGCCGCTAACGGTGCCGCGCGTGCCGCCGGCGGCGCCGCCGGAGCTTAGAGTCCGACGGCGCCGCCGACCTCATGCTGGAGGTCAGGACTCGAACGCGGTGGGCAGGTACTGGTCCACGTTCTCCGAGGTCACCACCGGGGCGTTCAGGACCACCCTATTGGGCACCTCGATTTCCACCAGGTCACTCATCGCCTTGTCCTGCACCAACAGCCGGGCCAGCCGGATTCCGTCCGCGGCCTGGGTGTGCGGATAGATGATGGTGGCCTTTAGGACACCGTCACCGGCCTCAATCTCCCGCATGGCGTTTGCCGAGCCGGCACCGCCCACCATGATGAACTCGTCCCGGCCCGCGGCATCGATGGCTGCCAGCACCCCGATGCCCTGGTCGTCGTCATGATTCCACAGGGCATCAATTTCCGGCGCAGCCGAGAGCAGCTGGGAAGCCGCGGCCTCCCCGCCCTGAACCGTGAAGTCAGCGGCCACCCGGTTGCTGACCTCCAGCCCGCAGGACTCCAGCGCGTCCTTGAATCCCTGGCTGCGGTCCTGCGTCAGCGGCAGCGAATCAATGCCGGCCACTTCGGCGACGACGGCGTCGGGCTGATCGCCCACCTGCTCGCAGACGTACGTGCCGGCGCTGACGCCCATGCCGTAGTTGTCGCCCAAAACCGTGGTGCGCGCGGCAAACGGGCTGGAGAATTCCCGGTCCACGTTGATCACGGGAATGCCCGCCTCCATCGCCCGGGTTGCGACGTCGGTCAGTGCCGCGCCGTCGGTTGGCAGCAGCACAATGGCGTCCACCCGGTCGTTGATGAACTGCTCCACTTGGCTGATCTGCAGGTTGGCGTCATTGGTGCCTTCAGCCACCCGCAGCTCGATATCGGGGTACTTCTCGGCTTCCGCCAGCGCCGCGGAGTTGATGGCACCGAGCCAGCCGTGGTCAGCGGCAGGACCGGAGAAGCCGATGGTGACGGAGTCGCCCTCGGCCTGGTTGCCTTCCACGGAGTTGTTGGTGGGTTCGCTGTTGGATTCCTCCTCGCCGGGCGAGCAGGCGGTGAGGACCAGTCCGCCAACGGCGATGAATGCCGCGGTGGTCAGGAGCTGCTTCCGGCCGGTTGCGTGTGCTGTCTGCATGGATTTCTCCTCCGAAAATAAATGCTTCGCTGCGAAGAGAAGCAGTAGGCGGCCCCATCCATGCCCTGCACCTCTTTGTGATGGCCGCCACAGTAACAGAAGTCCGGCGAAGAATCGCCAGCATCCTACTGATGATCGACGTAAGTGTGTATGCTCCGTCGCATGGAAGCCTCCAGCGCCGGAGCCAACCGCGCGAAACCGCTGCTTGAAGTCCGAAACCTGAGCAAGAGTTTCGCCGGGGTGCGGGCGCTCAAGGACGTGAACCTTGAAGTGCTGCCCGGGGAAGTGCATTGTGTTCTGGGCCAGAACGGGGCGGGAAAATCCACCCTGATCAAGGCTCTGTCCGGAGTGCACCGGCCCGACGGCGGCGACATTTTCTGGAACGGGCAGCCCGTCCAGCTGTCCAGTCCCACGGCTGCGCTGGAGCTGGGCATCGCCACCATGTACCAGGAGCTGGACGTGGTGGACGGACTGAATGTTGCCGAGAACATCTTTCTCGGTCATGAGGATTCCCGCGGGGGAGTGCTGCGGGTCCGGGATGCCCGGCGCCGGACCCGCGAGCTCATGGCCCGGCTGGGCCACTCCAACCTCCAGCCGTCGGCGGAAGTGGGCGGCTTGTCCGCCGCCGGCAAACAGGTGGTCAGCCTGGCCCGGGCGCTGTCCCGCGACGCCCGGCTCATCATCATGGACGAGCCCAGCGCCATTCTCGACTCCGGCGAAGTGGCGAACCTGTTCCGGGTGATCCGGGGGCTGACCGCTGAGGGGATTGCGGTGGTTTACATCTCCCACCGGCTGGAGGAAATCCGGCAGATCGGCAACCGGATCTCGGTGATTAAGGACGGGTACAGCACTGCCTCGTCGCTGCCGGTGGCGGCCGCAACCCGCAGTGAGTTGGTTCGGCTGATGACGGGACGGGATGTTGCCAATGTGTTCCCGCCGCGGGCCGCGGAACCGTCAGCAGCGCCGGCGATGCTTCAGGTGCAGGGGCTGGGCCTGGCCGGATCCTTTGCCGACGTGAGCTTCACAGTGCATGCCGGCGAGGTCCTGGGACTTGCCGGGCTGGTGGGTTCCGGGCGGTCGGAAATCCTGGAGACGGTGTACGGGGCGCGAAAAGCCACAGCCGGAACAGTGAGCGTGAGCGACAAGACGCTGCGGCCCGGGTCCGTCAGCGCCGCAGTTGCGGCCGGAGTCGGTCTGTCTCCGGAGGAGCGCAAAAGCCAGGGCCTGCTGCTGGAAAAACCGATTTTTATGAACGCCACGCTGTCCACCTTTGCCCGGTTTGCCCGCCGCGGCCTGTTGAACGAGCGGGCGGAGAAAGCCGCCGCCCGCCAGCAGATGACCGCACTGCAAGTGGAACCGAAGGACCCGGACCGGCCGGCCCGCACGCTGTCCGGAGGCAATCAGCAGAAGGTGCTGCTGGCCCGCTGGCTTATTCACGGCACCCGGGTACTGCTGCTGGATGAACCCACCCGCGGCGTCGACGTTGGCGCCAAAACGGAGATCTATGCCCTGATCCGCGGGCTGGCCGCCGACGGTGTCGCCATTGTGGTGGTCTCGAGCGAAATCGAGGAAGTCATCGGGCTGGCGGACCGGGTGCTGGTGCTGGATGCCGGCCGGGTCCTGGCCGTCAGGAACGCAAGCGACATTGACGAGCACGGCGTGCTTGATCTGGTCCTGAAAGGAAGTGCACAGTGAGCGAGCAGAACACGACGGCGCTGGAGCCGGCCGCGGACGGTGCCGACGCCGTCGGGCCCGCCCGGACCAACCCGCTGCGGAGAGTCTTTGGAGGGTCCGCCGGACGCAACCTCGGCCTGGTGATTGCCCTGCTGCTGCTGTGCGTGGTGGGCGCGGTGACCAGCGGGGAGCGGTTCCTCAGCGTGGACAATGCACTGACCATCCTGCGCTACGCCTCGATCATCGGGGTGATCTGTGTGGGCATGACCTTTGTGATCACTGCCGGCGGCATTGACCTCTCGGTCGGTTCGGTCATGGGCCTGACCACCGTGGTTGCGTCCCTGGCCGCCGTCCAGCGCACTGCCGCCGAGAGCAGCTGGCTGCTAATGGTGGCGGTGGCGCTCGCCGTCGGGATCTTCGCGGGGCTGATCAACGGGGTGATCATCGCCTACGGCAACGTGGTGGCGTTCATCGCCACCCTGGCCATGCTGGTGGCCGCCCGCGGCGCCGCGGAACTGATCTCCGGAAGGAGCACGCAGATTGTCATCGAACGGGACTTCCTCGCCGTCATGCGCTCCAACGTGCTGGGCGTACCGCTGCTGATCTGGATTTTCCTGCTGGTGGCGGCGGCCGGCTGGTTCCTGCTCAACCGGACCACGTTTGGACGGCGCACGGTGGCGATCGGCGGGAACCTGGAGGCTGCCCGGCTGGCGGGCATCAAGGTCAAGCGGCACATTGTCTGGCTGTATGTGCTCTCCGGAACCACGGTCGGGATCGCCGGTGTCATGATGTTGGGCCGCACCACCGCCGGCACGTCCACGCACGGCGGGCTGTTCGAGCTCGACTCCATTGCCGCCGTCGTTGTCGGCGGAACCCTGCTGATTGGCGGGCGCGGCACCATCGTGGGCACCGTGCTGGGCGTGCTGCTGTTCAGTATCCTCACCAACGTGTTCACGCAGAACAATCTGGACACTTCCGTGCAGCAGGTGGCCAAGGGCGCCATCATTGTGGTGGCGGTGCTGCTGCAGCAGCGGTTCGCGGTCCGGGGAACCACCCGGCGCAAAGGTGCGCTGTGAGCGGGCGAATGATTTAGGCAGCCATGTCCACGGTCTCGGGAGCCAGCGAATTGTTCCAGCTGCTGCGCGACGGGCAGCCGCGCACCCGCACCGAACTGGCCGATCTGCTGGACGCCGCCCGGTCCACCATCGCCCTGCGGGTGGATGCGCTGATGGAGCTGGGGCTGGTGGGCCCGGTGGACGACGCCGCGTCCACCGGCGGGCGGCCGTCGTCGCGGTTCGGCCTGCGGGCGGACGTCAAAACGGTGCTCGGCGTGGATATCGGCGCCTCGCACCTGCGGGTGGGGCTGACCGATCTGGCCGGAACCCGTTTGGCGGACGCCTCCCGGAACCTGCTGGTGAGCGAAGGTCCGGAGACGGTGCTGGATATCGTTGCGGAACTGGCTTCCGGGCTGCTGGAGCACGCCGGGCATGGGACGGGTGACCTGCTGGCGATCGGCGTTGGGGTGCCCGGACCGGTGGAACACAGCACGGGCCGGCCGATCAACCCGCCGATCATGCCCGGCTGGCACGGCTTTGACGTGCCCGGCTACCTGCACGCGCGCTTCGGTGTGCCGGTGCTGGTGGACAACGATGTGAATGTCATGTCGGTGGGGGAGCGAGCGGCGGCCTGGCCCGGCGTCGAGAACCTGATCTTCGTGAAGGTGGCCACCGGCATCGGGGCCGGGATCATCTGCAACGGGACGCTGCTGCGCGGCGCCGACGGCGTGGCCGGGGACATCGGGCACATCCGCGTTCCGCGCGGTGCTGAGCTGCTGTGCCGGTGCGGGAATTCCGGCTGTCTGGAGGCCGTGGCCGCAGGTCCGGCGGTGGCCCTGAAGCTGCGGGCCTCGGGTCATTCGATCGCGGACAGCCTGGACGTGGTGGCGCTGGTGCGGCAGGGAGACCAGGAAGCGCTGCAGCTGGTCCGGCAGGCGGGCCGGGATGTGGGCGAGGTTCTCTCGGCCTGCCTGAGCATGATGAATCCGGCAGTGATCGTGATTGGCGGGTCCATGGCCCTGACCGGGGAGCATTTTATTGCCGGGGTGCGGGAGGTGATTTACTCGCGGACCATGCCGCTGGCCACGCAGCACCTGCAGGTGGTGCAGTCGGTGTCGGGGCTCGACGCCGGGATTGTCGGGGCGGGGGTGCTGGCCCTTCAGCATGCGCTTTCGCGGGAGAGCATCGACGCGATGCTGGCTGCGGCGGGAGCTTAGGGGGGGTGGAAGTGGTTGTGTCATTGCGACCGGGTTTCGCGGTCTGGTCTGCGAACGAGATTGTAAGAGGGACAGGATCAGCCGGCCATCGGAGATAGGTCAAATGCCGCGGCCCCGGGTTCCCGCATCACAACGTCCCCGTTTTGGCTGAGAGTCTTGATCGTCGTTGAGAACACGAGGCGAAGTTCATGCAATTCAAACTGATAATCCTCCGGCCGGTTCTGGACGTTCTCCAGATAGGCGTTGCAAGCCGAGGACATGCGAACCAATGCTTGAAAGCTCTCTGAAGACTTCGGCCTTAATGCCAATCGTGCGTCCCTAATACTTGTGCGAATCTGCATGATCGCCTCGCCGGTGAATTTCCTGTCGTCGTTGGGCTCCAGATAACTCTTCTTCGGGGTGATTGGCGTGAGAGATCGGCGCAAGTGTAAATCCGTGATCAGGTTGTTAAGTGCTGCTGCCTCAACGCGCTTTGCATCGCTTGTACGCAGCCACCGTTCCGATAGGAAAGCTGCCATGGTGCCGAGGAACGCCCCGCCGACGGCGGTGAGCAAACTTAAAAGGAAATCCATCCCGCGAGTGTAGGGAGATTTATCTGAGACGTGACGCACGGCACTCCGTTGTAGGAAAACTACTTGGTAGTCGAGGCACTGCGGAGGAGTGTTCCTCACCTGATACCTGTCCGCCCAAGATCCGCACTCGGTCGGCACAAGGCGCGGGCTAACCCTTCCTCCGCGCCGGTGCAGAGCCTACTCTGGCGGCGTACCGAAAACTCACCCCACGGAGTTCGAAGGAGAGCATTATGTCCACCACCCTGAATCCGTACCTCAGCTTCCGGGACAACGCCCGGGATGCCATGGCGTTTTATCAGAGCGTCTTCGGCGGAACCCTGGAAAGCAGCACGTTCGCGGAGATGAATATGGCCGATGACCCGGCCGAGGCGAACAAGATCATGCACTCGTCCCTGACCACCGATAACGGGATGGTCCTGATGGCTTCAGATACTCCGAGCAGTATGAATCTGGACGAAGGCAGCAGCTACTCCATTTCGCTGAGCGGCAACGACGGGGAGCAGCTGCGTGGGTACTGGGACAAGCTGCTCGACGGCGGACAAATGACGCTGCCGCTGGAGAAAGCGCCCTGGGGCGATATGTTCGGCATGTTGACCGACAAGTTCGGCACCAGCTGGATGATCAGCATCGAGACGGAGGATTCGCAGGGCTGATTCCCTGAACCTTCAGGTGGGAGGACCTGAACGGTGGCAGTGGTTTGTGCCACCGTCCAGGTGATGAGGCGGTGAGTCTAGTAAAAGACCCCTGACACGACGGCCTGCGCGGTAACCGGAGGTTGCGCCGGCGGCCAGCAAGCCCTACCCCTTCAGTCCGGTGTGAGCGAGGCCCTCCACGAACTGACGCTGAGCCACGATGAAAACCAGAAGCACCGGAACCGCGGTCATGGTCGCCGCCGCCAGCTGGACGTTCCACATTGGTCCACCGTAGGCGTCCACAAAACGTGTCAGTGCCTGGGGGAGGGTGAACAGGTCCGGCGAGAGCAGATAGACCGTGGGTTCCAGATACAGGTTCCAGACGTGCAGGAACGTAAAGATGGCCACGGCAGCCAACGCCGGCTTGGCCAGCGGCATGGCAATCCGCCACCAAATCCCGAACCGGCCGAGGCCGTCGATCCGCGCGGCCTCCTCAAGTTCCACAGGCAGGGCAATGAAAAACTGCCGCATTATGAAAGTCGCCAGGACGCTGGGGGCACCGAAGGTGGTAACCAGGATGATGGGCCAGTGCGTGTTGATCAGTCCCAGCGAGTTAAATATCTGGAACAGCGGCACAATGGTCACCTCCGCCGGTATGAGCAAGCCAACCAGCACTACCAGGAACAAGGCGTTGGCGCCGGGGAATTTGATCCGCGCAAACGCGTATCCCGCCAAGGAAGAGACCAACATGGTTCCGAGCGTGACGACGACGGCGATATAGACGGAGTTGAAGTACTGCTGTCCAAAGGGCTGCAGTTCAAAGACATCGAGGTAGGGCTGGATCGTCGGCTCGGCAGGAAACAGTCGGGGCGGGAAGGAAAAGATTTCCTGAATCGGCTTGAACGATGACGTGATCATCCACCAGGTGGGGAAGACGAACGGCACCGCCATGACGGTCATCGCCGCGTAGAACGCGGCATAGCGCCAGTTGCTCCTGCGGCGTCGGCGCCGCGACTCCTCGCTCAGGGCACGGTCGGCAGACACCTCAGCCGTGGCCGGGCGCTCGCGGGTGGAGGTTGTGGACGGGATATCAGTTTTCATGGAAAACCCACTTTCGCCTCAGGACCCACTGCACGACCGTGAGGATGAGGACGATGATGAAGAGCACGACGGCGAGCAGGGCGCCGTAGCCGAAGCGCCCGAATTGGAACGCCTGCTGGTAGAGGTAGTACACCAGCACGGTGGTCGAAATCCCGGGGCCTCCCTGAGTCAGTACGGCAATCTGGGCGAAGACCTGCAGCGAGCCGACAATAGTGATGATCGATGTCAGCAGCACCGTGGGGGAGATCATCGGCAGCGTGATGCTCCGGAAGATCCGTGCGGGGCGGGCACCATCCATCCTGGCTGCTTCGTACAGTTCGTGCGGCACGCCCTGCAGTGCGGCCAGGAACAGGATCATGTTCAGGCCCACGTTCTTGAAGACCTGCACCACGATCACGCTGAGCATCGCCGTCGGTCCCTCACGGAGCCAGTTCGGCCCCTCGATGCCGGCTAGCTGGAGCAGGCCGTTGATGCCGCCGTCGGACTGCAGCAGGAAGCCCCAGACAATGGTCCATGCCACCAGGCTCACCACCACGGGGGAGAAAAACAGGGTACGGAACACCGTGATGCCGCGCATCTTGCGGTTGAGCATGACAGCAAGCAGGAGACCGAGCGAGAGATTCATTAGAACCAGTCCGACCGAGAAGATGCCGGTGGATTTGAGGACGCCGCCCATCTGCGGATCGGCGAACAGCCGCTCAACGTTCTCGGTGCCCACGAAAGTGAAGGTGTTCGCCAAGACGTTCCACTCATGCACGCTGTAGTAGAAGATCAGCGCCAGCGGCAGCAGGACGAAGGCCACGATGCCCAGTACCTGGGGTGCCACAAAGAGGTAGCCGGTGAGCTGATCGCGGCGCCGGTAACTCGGGGGCCGCCGTTGGCCGGGCGCCAGGCCGGAACGTGCTGCGTCCCGGCCTGGCGTCACGCCTGTATCAACAAGTGCCACGGCAGGCCCTAGCCGGCCAGCAGCGGATCGAGAGACCCGCAGACGGAATCAAGGACACCGGCGATGTCCGCCTCGGGAACCCAGAGGGCATCCAGCCCGGAGCGGACCTGCTGGGCAATTTCGGCTTGGCCCTCATGGCTGGGCCGCACGGTTCCGGTGGCAATTCCGTCAATGACCACAGTTTCAATCTGCTCGGGGGTCAGCATGGGATTGGCAGCGGCAAAGGTATCGGTGGTCAGGAGCGACTGCCGCGGCGGCGGGAAGTAGGCGGACAGGGCCGCCGAGTTTTCCGGATTAGCGAAGAAGGCCAGGAAATCGGTGGAGGCGGCGACGTTCTTGCCCTGGGTCAGGACGCCGATGCCACCCTGGCCCACCACAGCGTATTCACCGGCAGGGCCCTCGGGCAGCGGCAGCAGATCCCAGTTCATCGTTGAGTCCTTCAGCAGGCTGGCCCGGGAAATCTGGGTGACAGTAAAGGCAGCATCGCCGGCAAAGAAGTCAGCAGTGGTGCCAGGGCCCGGCATGGAGTTCTTTTCGAAGGCGGCCTCATGCAGGAAGGTGAAGGCGTCAACCATCTCCGGGGAATTGAATTCGCAGGTTTTCCCGTCCTCGCTCCACGGCCGGGCGTCCCAGCCGTTCCACACGGTGGAAAGGGAATCCCATAGCTGGTAGTCGAAGTCGCGGACGATAAAGCCGGCCTTTCCGGTGGACGCATTGACAGCGGCTCCCACATCGGAAACATCTTCCCAGTTCCAGCGTCCGTCATCGACCAGCGCAGCCGACGACGGTTGCCCGGCTTGGGCGAGCAAATCTTCGTTCACAAAGACGCCGAACGGCGAGGTGGAGAAGGGGTAACCGTAGAGGGTGTCGTCCTCCTGCCAGAGTTCGGTGGCACTGGGCACGAGATCGTCGTACTCGAAGCCCTCGGTCGCCTGCAGCGTCTCGGTCAGCGGCGCCAGGGCACCGCTGGAAACGAAATCGGGGGCGGAGTTCTCCAGCACCCAGGCGATGTCCGGGGCCTGCCCGCCGGCAATCTGGGTGGTGAGGGTGGTGGTGTAGTCCTCGAAGGGTAGGGGATCGAAGGTGATCGAGGAGATTTCCGGATGGTCCGCCATGTAATCGTCAGCGATCGAGTTGAAGAGTTCAAGGTGGGCTTCATTGGAGGACCACACCGTCATCCGAAGGTCGATGTTCTCCGTCTTGGCGTCCCCTTCCGGTGTTGCAGCCTGGCCCGAACAGGAGGTCAGGGCGAGTGTGGCCGCAGTAAGCAGGACAGCTGCGCTCAGCGTCTTTGCTGATTTCATTTCTATCTCCTCAATAGGGCAGTGATATAAGCAGGGCAATAAATGAAACAGGTCGGTCTCTAACAACAGGGCAGCGGAATTAGTAGCCGGTGACGTCGGGCCAGTGCAGCTCAACGCCGTCGCGGGTGAGTGTTGCCTGGAAGTCCTGGAGCAGCTGGGACTTGTCCCGAACGGTCCGCGGCGCAACCTGCTGGTCCAGGCAGAACGCGGCGAGGGCCCCGGCAGATTCGCCAATGTTCCACTCCACCGGGTGGAGCCGGAAGGCGCCGTTGGTGATATGCGTGGTGCCGATGTTCTTGCCGGCTGGCAGCAGGTTGGTCATGCGCACCGGTAACAGGGCGCCGAGCGGAATCTCGAACGGAGTGGAGGCCACGTCTATGTAGTTGTCCCCCGCAGTGGAGGGGTGCAGGTCTATCCGGTACATCCCCACTCCCACGGAATCGTCGTAGCGGGTGGGCTGGTTGTTGCCTTTCACCGCGATGGACAGGTCCTGTTCCACCACGGTGTATTCGGCCCGGATACGGCGGCTTTCACGGATGTAGGGTGCCATCGCCAGTCCATCGTCGGTGCCGGTGATGTCCCCGCGCAGCCGCAGGCCGGGCCAGCCTATGCCGCCGTCAGGCCGGGGCGCCTCGGTCTGCAGCCAGTAGAAGACGCAGTAGCTCAGTTCCCGGGCGCGGGCGAGGTGTTCCTGCGCGTCGGGGTTGTCGACGACGGTGCCCTCGAGGTAGTCGATCATCGGCCAGTTCACCAGCACGAGGTCGCTTTCGTAGGTGCCGGGGGCGAACATTTTGCGCGAAACGATGCGCCGGAAGGTCCAGAGTTCCCGGTCACCGGCGTAGGCGCGCTGATCGGCCAGTTGGGCCAGCGGGTCGTCGTCGATGGTGGGGGTGAAAGTCCGGGTGACGGTCTCCAGGGTCCGCGGGTCCGGTGCGGTCAACGACAGCAGCTTTGCACCCCAGAACGGCGGCTGCACCTCTCGCCAGTAGTCGTAGCCGGCGGGCTTGTCGATGACGTGGTCCCCGGCGACGTGGTCGATGACGAAGCACCAGGATACGGCTTGCTGGTTATCGGGCTGGGCCTCCTCCGGGGCACTTGGCTCTCCGGTTTCGGCCTGGGCCTCGAAACCCGTGACGTATTCGGTGCCGGTGAGGGGGAGCAGATCACCCAGCTCTGTAGCGTCCAAGACGTAGGCGGCGGACACTGAGTATTCCAGCCCGCTGTCCCGGTGCCGCAGGGTCACCTTCCGCACCACGTCACCGTCGACGACGGCGGAAACCGGGCGGACGGGCTGCAAAACGGTGAGCCGGCCGCTGGCACGGAACGGAGCCAGCATGGCCTCGAGCACCGCCACGCCCACGCGGGGTTCGGCACAAAGCCGGCTGACCAGCCCGGCACCGGGATTGAGATGGGTCTGGGCCCGGGCCTGCTCGGTGAGCGGATACCAGGAGCGGTAATAGTCGCGGATGCCGACACGCAGCTGCCGGTAGGAAGCGGTGACGCCGAACTGTTCCACCCAGGTGTGTTCATCCAGTGGCACGGCCTGGCTGGTCAGCTGCCCGCCGATCCAATCGTATTCTTCGGTGAGGACCACGGTTTTGCCGGTGCGGAGGGCAGCGAGGGCCGCGGCCACACCGCCGAGTCCGCCGCCGACAACCAAAATGTCGCATGTCAGATCTGTCATCTAGGGTTTCCGCCTTGCCTTGGTGAGGGTGGATCCGGGAATGGTGGGGCAGTCGAGCAGTGTGCGTAGCTCGCTGTCCGGCAGTTCTTCGTCGCTGGCGATGATGCGGGCCAGCAGGGTGACCGCGGTGGACCCCAGCGCGGTGCGTGGGGGGCTGAGCCGGGTGAAGTCGATGTCCGGGTCGCTGGGGGCCGAGCATTCGCCGAGCACCACCATGGACAGGTCCTCTGGCACCCGTAGGCCCTCGGCCAGGGCCAGCGCATACAGTGCGGTGGCGTGGGCCGGATACTCGATGAACAGAACGGTCGGGTTGAAGGCCTTGATGGCGGCCCAGTCGGCCTGGAGGTCGGCGCCGGTGGTGATGCGCGTTTCGGAGCTGACGGGCTTGTTGCTTAGGGCATCGTGGAAACCACGCCGGCGGTCGGTCACGGATTCACCGCTGGACTTCCGGGCCAGCAGGAAGAACCGGTCATGGCCCTGCTCCAAGGCCTGGGCGACGAGGTCCGCAGTGCCGGCGGCGTAGTCGGCGCCGACATAGGGAACGCCGGGGGTTTCGCGGCGGCCGATGGCTACGAAGGGGAAGTCGCTGGCGGCGAGCCGGGACAATTCGTTGTCGTCCATTTCCAGGCCAAGGAGAAGGCAACCGTCCGCCAGGCGCAGTCGGTTGTTCTCGTGGAAGATCCGGCGGCGTCCGTCGGTGACCGGGGCGCTGGTGAACATGAGCAGATCGCAGCCGATGCTCTCCGCCTGGGCTTCGATGCCGGTCAGCAGAGGGGTGTAGAAGTCCTGGCTTTGGGAGGGGAACGCCGGTTCGTAGGTGAAGACGCCGAGGATCTTGTTGCTTCCTCCGGCAAGGCGGCGGGCAGCGGGGTCCGCCACATAGGTTGTTTCCCGGATGACCTCCAGGACGCGGCGGCGGGTTTCCTCGGGAATCCGGCTCGCGGCGTCGTCCGCTTTTCCGTTAAGGACCAACGAAACCGTTGCCTGGCTGACTCCCGCGAGCTCCGCGATTCGCCGCTGAGTGATGCGCTGATGCTTGATGGCTGGATCTCCTAGAACTGGAACTGCTGATGTTCTAGCCATCTTGGTAATACGCATTAGCATTGTCAATACCCCAAGCTAATACGCATTAGTCGATGTTGGTTTCTGTCCGGTTAAAAGGGCTCCCCTAAAGCTGTTCCGAGGGGGTGGGGTGTAAGGGCTGGTGCTGTGCACCGAGACTGCCGTAAGTGTCATGCTGACGGATAAGTTCGGCACCAGCTGGATGATCAGCATCGAGACGGAGGACTCGCAAAGCTAAGCTCGGGACGGTCATGTAAAACCGATCCAGGAGAACAATGACCGAGCAGGACCATGAACGCGGATGGCTGACCCGCAAGGTACTTCCCGGTGGCACGGAACCCGACCCCAGGTTCACGCTGGCCAACGAACGAACCTTCCTCGCGTGGATTCGCACCTCGCTGGGCTTCCTCGCAGGCGGACTGGCGCTGGAGGCATTTGCGGTCGAGGCCTTCCCCGAACCCCTGCGCAAGGTCCTGGCCATCACCCTGGTGGCTACCGGAATGCTGATCAGCGCCGGGGCGGCAGTCCGCTGGATTTCCGTCGAATCCAGCATGCGTCACGGAAGGCCGCTGCCTCTACCCCTGATCGTTCCATTCCTCGGGTTGGCCGGGGCAGTGACGGCGGCGGTTGTGGCTATTCTGATTTTCCTGAACTAATGCCCAGACCACCTGTTCCTGCTCACCAGGACCCCGGGCTTCAACCCGAACGCACCACGCTGGCCTGGGGCAGGACAGCCCTGGCGCTCTTCGCTGCCGGACTCCTCTTTCTGCGCTGGCTGCCGTACTACGGCCCGTGGATTCTCCTTTTGATCGTGCTGACCGGCTCCCTCGCCGTCGGCATTTACCTCACTCAGCGCCGCCGATACTCCTCGCGTGTCACCGGAATCGCGGCCGAACGCTTTCCTGCGGACGTGCACGCGATCCTCTGGACAAGCGGTGCAGTTCTGCTGACGGGGGTTCTGAGCCTGATCATCCTGATCACCGCCTAGCTGTGACGGGACGCCAGGCCCGGCCGGCGGCTACTTGAGGCTGCCCAGCGACAGCCCGCCCTGCCAGTACTTCTGCAGCATCAGGAACGCGATGATCAGCGGAATGACGGACACCAGCGACCCGCTCGTGACCAGGTTCCAGATCAGGCCGTTGGCGGTGGCAGAGTTCGACTGCACCTGCCAGGCGTTCAGGCCCACCGTGACGGGCAGCAGCGTCTGGTCCGAAATCATGGCCAGCGGCAGGAAGTAGTTGTTCCAGCCGCCCACCACGGAGAGCAGCAGCACGGTGACAACCGCCGGCCGCATCAACGGCAGCGCGATGGTGAAGAATGTCCGGATTTCGCCGGAACCATCCACCCGTGCGGCGTCGAGCAGCTCATCCGGAATGGCATCCTGCACGTAAACCCGCATCAGGTACACGCCGAAGGGGCTCAGCAGCGACGGAAGGATCACCGCCCACACGGTGTTGGTCAGGCCCAGGTTGTTGAACAGCACATACGTGGGGATGACCAGCGCCGTCGCCGGCACCATCACCGAGGCCAGCAGGATCATGAAGCTGACGGTCCGTCCCCGGAAGCGGTACTTGGCAAACGCGTAGCCGGCCAGCACGGCCAAAACCGTGGCGCCCACACCGCCAGCCGTCGCGTACAGGAACGAGTTGCCCAGCCAGCGCAGATAGATGCCGTTGTTGTAGGTGGCCAGCTGCTGGAGGTTGTCGAACAGGGCAAAGTTGGAGTCGAACCAGAGCGGACCTCCGCTGCCGGTAAACAGCCCCTGGGTGCTCTTGCTGCCCGCGACCAGAAGCCACCACAGCGGCAGCAGGAAATACAGGGATGCGACGGCGAGGAGGATGTGCATGCCGACGGCGCGTTCCCGCCGGGGCTTGTTTTCGCCGCGTTTCCGGCGCGGACCGGTGGCGGTGACGGCATCGTCGAGGAGGGGTGCCGGTGAAGTTGTCATCAGTTGAGTCCGCTCTTCTTGCGGGTGGCGATCAGGAAAATGATGGAGGCGAGGAAGACCATCAGCCCCAGCGCGAAGGAAATGGCCGACGCGTAGTTGAACTGCTGGTAGGAGAACGCCAGATTGTAGGCGTAGAGGTTGGGGGTGTAGGCGGCGTCGATCGCGTTGCCGGCCAGCGGTGCAAGCACCTGGGGTTCGGTGAAGAACTGCAGTGTTCCGATCAGGGCAAACACCATGGTGAGCACCAGCGAGGACGTGACAATGGGGACCTTGATCTGCAGGGCCGTCTGCAGTTTGGAGGCTCCGTCGATGCGGGCGGCCTCATACACAGAGGGGTCGATCGACTGCAGGGACGCGTAGATGATGATCATGTAATAGCCGGTCCACTGCCAGGTCACAATGTTGGTCAGCGACCAAAAGATGGAATTCCGGCTCAGCAGATCGGGCGCCTGCACGTTCAGGAAATCGAAGAACCCCACCAGCGGTCCGAAGGACGGGCTGTAGAGGAACCCCCACATCAGGGCGCCGATCACGCCGGGGATGGCGTACGGCGCGAAGATGAGCAGCCGGGTGAACCGGGAGAGGCGGCTGCGGATGTCGTCGAGGATCAGCGCGAAGACCAGCGCCAGTCCGATTTGGAGCGGAACAAAGACGAGGGCAAACCCGGCCACGCGGGTCAGGCCGGAGAGGAAACGCTGGTCGGTGAAGGCCTTGGCGTAGTTTGCCAGGCCGGCGAACTGTTCACCGCCCGCGAGGGTGTTCGTGTGCAGGCTCATCCAGAAGGCGTAGCAGAGGGGCAGGACGAGGAACACCAGAAACACAACCGCGAACGGGGCGAGAAACACCCATCCGAACCGCGCGGTTTTGCGCTCCAGGCTGGTTCCGCGTTTCAGCACGGCCGGGGGCCGGGCCGGCGTTTCTTGCTCTGAGGTGGCTGACATGTGTCTCTTCCTTGGGACGCATTGGGAGTGGCCTCCGTGCGGGCAGGGTCTGCCCCGCCCGCACGGAGTAACTTATTTCAGAGTGAAACCCTGCTCGGTGGCGTAGGTTTCCAGTGATGCCTGCAGTTCGTCGGCCGCTTCCGCCGCCGTCATGTTGCCCTCGATCGCTTCGGAGAGCAGCCGCTGGGATTCGTCGTAGTAGAACTGCGTGAACGGGGAGAACGTCACGCCTTCATACTCAAGCGCCGCGGTGCCGAAGATTTCCTTGTTCAGCTGCTGCCCGCCGTAGAACTCGTAGGGGCGGTTCTGGAAGTACTCGGACTCGATCATTTCGGGGTAGGCAAGGAAGAGTCCGCCCACCTCGACGCCGAGTTCCTTGGTTTCCTGGGACTCGTAGAGTTCCGCGGCCACCTTGGTGGCGAGGGCGGCGTCGTCGGCCTGGACCGTCACGGCCAGGGTGCTCCCGCCCCAGTTCACCTGCTTGGGGCTGGAGGCATCCCACTGCGGGATCGGAGCCGCCCGCCACACCGCTTCCGCGTCGGCGCCTTCCAGTGCGGGGATGTGGACGTTGTACCAGACGGGGTAGATGGCCGTGGCGTACTTGCCGGTCCCCAGTGCGGTGCTGAATTCCGGCGTCCAGGCCTGGTCGGTGCCCACCAGGTCCTGGTCCACCAGATCTATCCAGTAGTCAAAGACCTTCTTGCTGGCCTCATCATTGTGGTTGATGCTGATGTCGCTGGGATTGCTGTTGTCGAAGTCGAAGGGCTTGGCGCCGGCCTGGTCCAGGAACGCGTAGTGCTGGCCCTGGCCGTTCGGCGCAAAGTTGCCGATCAGGGTCTTTCCACCGGTGGCGTCGCTGAGCTGCTTGGCCGCAGCGGCGTACTCGTCCCAGGTGGTGGGCACCGGAATGCCGTGCTTGTCGAAGATGTCCTGCCGGTACCACATGCCCACGGGCCCGAGGTCGACCGGAACCGCGTAGACGCTGTCGCCGCTGGAGACATCGCGCCAGGCGCCGGCGGTGAAGTTGTCCTTGTACTCCTCGATCCCGTGTTCGGTCATGTCCACCAGGCCGCCCTGGATCAGGAAGCTGTTCAGCCAGTCGTATTCAATCTGGGCGATGTCCGGGGCGCCGGACTTGGACTGCAGGGAAGTGGACAGCTTGGTGTAGGCATCGGCGCCCTGCCCGGCGTTGGTCCAGCAGATCTGCACGTCGTCGTGGGTCTCATTGAACTTGTCCACCGTCTGCGCGGTGTCCTCGAACCAGCCCCAGTAGGTGACCACCGGGGCGTCCTCGACCACGATGTCATTGGCGCAGTTCGTCTTGCTCGCTCCCGCGCCGCTGCCCCCGCCGTCGTCGTCGTTACTGCCGCAGGACACCATGGCCATGGCCAGCGCCGTTGTCATGCCTGCGGCGAGTAGGGTCTTTGCTTGGATCTTTGTGTTTCGCACTGCGTACTCCTTTGTATGAGTGATGGTGAAACAGAGTGGATTAGTGCAGCTCCAGTGCGGTCCAGGAGACGGGCGGAAGGGTCACGGTGACCGTTCCGTTCTCCATGCGCGCGCTTTTGTTGGGTTCGGGAACCACCCGGTCCTGGTCCTGGAGGGTGTTGCCGGCGGAGAAGTCCTCATCGTGCAGGGTCTGCGCGCTGTGGACGCTGTCGACGCCGAGCGGGCCGGCATCGATGCTGATGGTGACGGTTTCGGTGAGGCTGCGGTTGACCAGGAACACTGAGGCGGTGCCGGCGTCGTCGTCGTGCGTGGCGACGGCGTCCACCATCGGAACCTCGCCGTAGGCGTCAGTGACCATGGTGGGGGAGTCGATCTTCGGATCCAGGACGGTGCCGCGGGCCAGCCGGGAGGTGATCGCGAACGGGTAGAAGGTGGTCTGCCGCCACGCCGGTCCCTGCGGTTCGGTGGTGATCGGCGCAATGACGTTCACCAGCTGGGCCAGGCTCGCAGCGGTTACCCGGTCCGCGTGGCGCAGCAGGCTGATCAGGAGACCGCCGACGACGACGGCGTCCATCGCCGAGTACGCGTTCTCCAGCAGGCGCGGGGCCTGTGGCCACTCGGAGGCATCGGTGATCTTCTCGACGTCGTTGTAAACGCTTTGGTACCAGACGTTCCATTCGTCAAAGGAGAGGTACATGGTCTTGTCGCTGCGGCGGACGGCCTTCACATGGTCGGCGCTCGCCACCACCGAATCGATGAAGCGGTCCATGCTGACCGCCGAGGCCAGGAAGCTGGCCACGTCGCCGTCGTGCGGCTCGTAGTAGGCGTGGCAGGAGATGAAGTCGACGTCGTCGTACGTCTCCTCCAGCACGGTGCGCTCCCATTCGCCGAAGGTCGGCATGCCGGCGCCTGAGCTGCCGCAGACCACGAGCTCCAGGTTCGGATCCACCTGGCGCATGGCCCGCGCGGTTTTCCCCGCCAGCCGCGCGTACTCTTCGGCGGTGCCGTGGCCAAGCTGCCAGGGGCCGTCCATTTCGTTGCCCAGGCACCAGATGCGGATCGCATGCGGCTCCGCGCTGCCGTTGGCGATGCGCTGGTCCGAGAGGGTGGTGCCCGAGGGGATGTTGGCGTACTCGAGCACGTCCAGCGCTTCCTGCACGCCGCGGGTGCCCAGGTTCACCGCGTACATTAGTTCGCCGTCGACCTCTTTGATCCAGCGGGCAAACTCGTCCAGGCCCACTTCGTTGGTTTCGGTGGAGTGCCAGGCCAGGTCCAGCCGGCGCGGCCGGGACTGGCGCGGTCCCACGCCGTCCTCCCAGCGGTAGCCGGAGACGAAGTTTCCGCCCGGATAGCGGATGGTGGACACTCCCAGTTCGCGGACCAGGTCGATGACGTCCTGGCGGAAGCCGTCCTCGTTGGCGGTGCGGTGCCCGGGTTCGTAAATGCCGTCATAAACGCTGCGGCCGAGGTGTTCCACGAAGGAGCCGAAGACTCGGCGGCTGACCGGTCCCACAGTGAAATGTGGGTCAAGGGTGAGGCGGGCGTTGGGCATAAGGACTCCGTTGTCAGAATGTCGTCGAAATGTCAGAAGTGGGCCGGCCGGAGAGCATTTGGCCGGCATTGGGATGGTGTGGATAAAACGTAGGTACAACGTTGTACCGGAACGTTATGCGCACGTTGGCTCGGGCGTCAAGAGTTTTTGGGGAAAAAGCGAAAGATGTTGTTTTACGCAAGTGGTTTGCGCCCAAAAGCCGGGACGGCAACCATGGCCGGAGAAGCATTTTGAGGCGGCTAAGCTTTGTTCATTGCCCGGACGGAGATGCTGCGGGGCAGGAGGGGGTCACGTCGTGAGCATGAGTCCGACAATCCACGATGTGGCGCGGGCAGCCGGCGTATCCATCAAAACGGTGTCCAACGTGGTGAATGACAATCCCAAGGTCGGACCGGAAACCCGGTCCCGGGTGCGCCGGGTCATCGACGAGCTGGGGTATCGGCCCAACCTGTCCGCACGCGGGCTGCGCTCGGGCAAGACCGGAGTTATTGGGCTGGCGGTTCCCTCGCTGCGGGAAAACTACTTTGCCGAGCTTGCGGATTCGGTGATCCGCGCCGCTGCCACCAGGGGGCTGCGGGTCCTGATTGAACAGACCAACGGGGAGCGGAAACTCGAGCTCGCGGCGCTCTCCGGCGGCTCGCTGCGGTTTGTGGACGGCATGCTGTTCAGCCCCGCGGAGCTTGGCCAGGAGGACGTTGATGTCCTGACCATGGACGAGCCCCTGGTGCTGCTGGGCGAGCGGATTTTCGGTGGCCCCACCGACCACGTGACCATGCACAACACCTCCTCCGCGCGGGCCGCCGTCGAGCACCTGCTGGAAATCGGGCGGACCCGGATTGCCCTGGTGGGAGCCTCCCGGAGCCCTGACGACGACGGCGCGAGCTCGGCCAGCCTGCGCGAGCGCGGCTACCACGCGGCGCTGGCGGCGGCCGGAATAGACACCGATCCGGAGCTGGTGGTGCGCGGCGGCAGCTGGGGCCGGGAAACCGGTGCCGCGGCCATCCGCGACCTGTGCCGCCGGGGTGTGCAGTTTGATGCCGTGTTTGCGCTCAACGACACCCTTGCCCTGGGCGCGCTGCGCCGGCTCGCGGAGGAGGGGCTGAGCGTGCCCGGCGACGTGGCCGTCATCGGCTTCGACAACATTGACGAGGCCCGCTTCTCGCTGCCGTCGCTGACCAGCGTGGACCCCGGCCGGGACGAGATTGCCGAAACCGCCGTCAGCCTGCTGGTGGAGCGGATCTCGGAAAAGGGTGCGCCCTCCGGGCCGCGGACCGTGAAGGCCGGCTTCCGGATTATCCGGCGCGAGTCCACGGGGTTTCGAGGTGTCGACGGCGGCGGCGACGGCCCGGGTGCCGCCGGCCCCGAGACATAGGAACTGGCCGGCCCGGTAGCCGGAGGAGCGGAACAGTTTGGGGCAGCAAAAGACCCCCGTCGCGGAGGTGTCCGGTGCGCTGGGCGCACCACCTCCGGTCCGGGGGTCAGCGGAGGCTTACGCCTGTTAGCCGCCGAACTTCTGCGCCTGCCGGAAGGCCTTCTTCCGGGCGAAGTACTCATTCGAGGGCTTCATGAACAGCAGGACGACGGCGCCAACGGTCACCAGAATCTGCGCGAGCGTCAGGACGCCGGCTATCGGCCCCGTAAAGAAGAGGTCGAAAATCCCGAAGAGGGAGAAAGCCGCGAAGATCGTGACGAGGATTCGCGCCCAGTTGAACCCGGCACGGACCAGAAAGGCCAGCCCCACGGAGACGGCAAGCGCGAAGATGCCGGACAGCACCGTGGAGAACGTGCTGCCGGCGATGGCGGTTGAAATGAAAGCGGAGTCAAGCTCCACATTCGCTTCCCGGGCAACGCCCTGCAGGTTGTCGATGAATTCCGGGGAATTCATGAAGGAAATGGCGAAGGGGAGCGTCAGCAGTCCCAGGACGGCACTGCCAATGAGCAGCCAGAAACCCATGTTCACCTGCTTGGGGCGGGCGGGGTTTTCGGCCTGAGGCATTTGGCCGTACGGGCTGCCCGGGTATGCGTAGCCCTGCGGTTGGCCGCCCGGTCCGGGATAGTTGCTGTAGCCGGGCTGAGGCGGACCCGCCGGCGCCGGGTAGCCGTAGCCGTTCTGGCCCGGTCCCGGCTGACCCGGTTGTCCCGGCTGTCCCGGCTGACCGGTGTTCCACGGCCCGGGGTTGCCCCCGGGGTTGTTCGGCTGTGTTGGTTCAGACATTGTTGTTCCCCCTGTTGGTCATGCCGTCGTCCCGGCGGTTGCGATGTAAGCCCACGCTGGGCAAAGAAGTACTTCAGCGCCAGCCTAGCGGGCAGGAGCTGGAAGACTGTGACTAATCGCCGTCTAACGGCCGTGAACACGGGGAGTTCGTCAACGACATTCAAGGATCTGCGCTGATTCATGTTCGGCTTGCTTTTGATTCGGCGATGCTTCGACCGTTGCCGCTGCCCGCCCGTTCATTGGAACTCCCGGCCACAGTTAGTCGCCTGCAAAAAAGGGCATTGTCTTCAGCTCTAATCGCTCGGAGCGGTCACTCAGTGTATTTGAGGCAATTACCGTGAGGGCGACTCACCTAATGCCCCAGGATAAATGGGCTGTCTACTGGATTGCCTCCGGTGTTCGGACAGGGTTGGCCTGGCCGCTACTCCTCGTTCACCGTCGATTAACTTCCGCTGGGTGAACTCGGAGAGTCCCAACCGAGCATGACCCAGAGGTTCCATGAATACTGAACTGCACCCCGGTCCGCAGGCATCTGCAGGCCTTCCACCCTCAGTTGCCGGACTGTTCAATTTCCGTGACGCGGCAGCAGTAACCGGCACTCCGGGACTGCGCAGGGGACTTCTCTTCCGGTCCGGAGCCCTTAATGACCTCAACGCTGCAGGCCTCGCTGAGCTGGCCGCAGCACGGATCGCCACAATTTTGGACCTGCGCGAGCCGGGGGAGGTCGCCTCCGCTCCCGACATTGTTCCCGCCGGCATACGGGTGGTGAACGTTCCGCTCTACTGCGGAAGCATCCCCGTCTCCGAACCGATTGAAACCGTCTACCGGCATTTGCTGCAGAACTGCGCCCAGGCAATGACCAGCGCCGTCGGTGAGGTGATCAGGAACCTCAACGGCGGGGTCCTGGTGCACTGTGCTGCCGGGAAAGATCGCACCGGGCTGGTCATCGCGCTGGTGCTTGACGCCGTCGGGGCCTCGCGTAGTGCCATTGTGGAGGACTACTCCTGCACCGAATCAGCCCTTCCCGATTCCTTCCGGCGGGCTGTGTTGGCCCGGCTCAGCGGCCTGATCAGCGATTCTGCGGAAATGGCTACCGCTGTCCGGCTGCATCTGGCCAGCCCGCCCGAGGTTCTGAACGGCGCGCTGCAGGACTTGGCTGCAGAATCCTTCGAGGGTGAGACGGGCGCCGCCGCGTACCTGCTGCGGCACGGTCTGGGCCAGGACTTGCTGGACCACGCCCGCATCCTGTTGCGCGGGACCGGACTCCCCACGGCATGACCGGGCTCGGATATACCCTGATCCACCTCACCGACACTCATCTGAAACATCCGGGTGAGCTACTGTTCGGCGCCTTGGATACGTGGGAGCGCACCGCCGAAGCGCTGCGTACTGCGGGCCGCTACCGGCCCGACGCCGTCGTCGTTACCGGCGACGTCGCGGATTGCGGCCGGGATATCTATGCCGACGCCGCCGGCATGTTCGCCCGGGCAGGGCGGGAGCTGGGCTGCCCGGTGATCGTGCTGCCCGGTAACCATGACGGTCCCGGCACCCGGGCGTGGACGGGAGAAGTGTTCACCGGTTCGCGCACAGCCCAGGGGCCGGGCCCCGGGAATGACGTGCATTTCGTGGGCGGACTGCGCCTTATCACGCTGGATTCGGATGATCCCGGACAGCCCGCTGGCCGGCTCACCGGAGAACAGCTGCACTGGCTGGATACTGTTCTGGCTGATCCTGCCCCCGACGGCACTGTGCTTGCCCTGCACCATCCTCCAGTCGATTCGCTGCTGCCTCAGCTGGCTGGCCGCGGCCTGGCCCGTCCGGCGGAGCTTGCCGGCGTGCTTGCCGGCACGGACGTCCGTGCTGTCCTGTGCGGGCACTACCACCATGCGCTGTCAGGCCGGCTTGGAGGTGTGCCGGTATGGGCCGGCCCGGCGGTGTCCTACGGCCAGGATCTTTTTGCTCCGCCGGAGACCGTCCAGGGCCTGGACAGCAGCTGGCTCTCCGTCATCAGGCTGGGCGAAGGCAGTTTCAGTGCCGTGCCGGTGCCGCTCCAGCGGGCCCAAGCCGTGGTGTTCAGCAGGCCCACCGCACACCTCAAAGCGGCGGTGAGCACCGATGCCACAGCGCACGCCAATTCCTCCCCGCACCCCGGGGTCATCCCAGCCGCGGCCACCACCGCCACTAACGGTTTCACCCATCCCCTCCCGGAGCCCGCACGGGCACCGGGCCACCCTTCCCGGCAGCAGCCGTTGCTGCCGGTGTTCCAAGGAGAACCCCTTGCTGCGCAGCTCTAAGTACCCCGCCCTCGCCGTCGTCTCTCTTGCTTCCGTGGCAACGCTTGCTCTCCTGACGGGCTGCGGCGGCAGCGCCGACGGCGCCGAAAACTCCCCGGCAGCCGCAGCGGGCGCAGCTGCCGGTGCCACCGGCACGCTCACGGTGTACACCTCCGAACCGCAGGCCAAGATCGATGAACTGGTTGCCGCCTACAACGAGGTCAATCCGGAGGTCAGCGTTGAGGTCTTTCGCGCCGGCACCGGCGAGCTGAAGACCCGGATCGCCACGGAGAAGGAGACCGGCGGTATCCAGGCGGACGTGATCCTCGCCGCCGACGTCCCCACGTTCGAGGCGTACGCCGCCGAGGGTGACCTGCAGGTCCTGGACATCGACAACACCGCTGAACTGAACCCGGATGTTGTCGACGCCGAGGGCTACTACGTTGGCACCCGCATCATTCCCACCGTCATCGCCTACAACACCACGCTGGTGGACAACGCCCCCGAGTCTTGGGCCGAACTGACCGACGAAGAATACAAGGGCATCATCGCCATGCCGAACCCGGACGTCTCCGGTGCCGCTGCCTTCAACACCACGGTCTGGCTCGAGACTCCGGCACTGGGGGAGAACTGGTTGAAGGACCTGGTCAAGAACGAACCCACAGTGCTGGAAAGCAACGGCCCGGTGGGGCAGGCCGTGGCCGCCGGCACCTCGAGCATCGGGATTGTGGTGGACTATGTGGCCCGCGAACTGGCAGCGAAGGGCTCACCGATCGCCTTGTCTTACCCGAGCGACGGCGTGCCGTACGTTTCCCAACCGGCCGGCGTTTTCACCGATGCGAAGAACCCTGACGCCGCCAATCAGTTCGTGGAGTTCCTCGTATCGAAGGAAGGCCAGGAGCTGGCCGTGGGGCAGTCCTACCTCCCGGTGCGCGACGACGCCGGTGTCCCGGACGGTGCGCCGGCCCTCGCCGACGTGGAGCTGCTGAACCCGGACCTCGCGGTGATTGCCGAGAAGCAGGCAAGCGCCGTCGCGAAGTTCAATGACCTCCTCAAGTAACTCGGTGGCCATGCCGGCGGGGCAGATCATGACCGCCGCTCAGAGCCCTGCCGGTCGGAGCCCCGCCGGCCGGAACTCCACCGCCGGCGGGCCGCGGGGCGACGGACTGCACTGGCTCCGGCTGGCGGTCTGGGCGGTGCTGGCGGTGCTGGTGCTCCTGCCGCTTGGCGTCATTGTGTTCCGCGGGGCCCAGCCGGCCAACGTCGAGGTGCTCACGGACCCCGACGTGCTGGCGGCGGCGTGGAACTCCGTTTCCTCCGCCGCCGGATCCGCCGCGCTGGCCACCGCATTCGGTGCGCTGCTCGCCGTCGTGCTGGACCGGACCGATCTGCCGGGCCGGACGGTGCTGCGCTGGATTTTCCTGCTGCCGTTCCTGATTCCGCCCTTCATTGGGGCGATGTCCTGGATGGCGCTGCTCGCGCCGACCGGCACAGTGAACAAGGCCTTGATGTCACTGACCGGATCCACGCGCCCAATACTGGATATTTACGGCGGCGGCGGTGTGGTGTTCCTGCTGGCTGTGCACTCCTATCCGCTGGCCTACCTGGTGATCAGTGCCGCGCTGCGCCGGGTTCCGGGCAGCCTGGAGGAAGCCGCCCGGATCAGCGGTGCCGGCGGGCTGCGCACGTTTTGCCAGGTGACCCTGCCGCTGGTGCGCCCAGCCGTGGTGGCCGCGTTTGTGCTCACCCTGGTGGCTAACCTCTCCGACTTCGGCATTCCCGCGCTGATCGGCCTGCCCGAGCGGTACACCACGCTCACCACCCTGGTGTACCGCTACCTCGCCTCCGGCACCGTGACCAATCCGCTGCCCGCCGTGGCTGCAATCGGCGTCGTACTTCTGGTGCTGGGCCTGGCCGCCGTGCTGTTGCAGCGCCGGCTGCCCCGGGGCAGCGAACTGGGCGGCTCCGGAGCAGCCGCATTGCCGCTGCAGCTGGGATCCGCCCGCTGGGTGGTGGCGGCGCTGCTGTGGTGCACCGCCGTCGTCGTCTGCGTCCTGCCGTTGCTGGCGCTGACCGAGCAGGCGCTGCTGCCCGCGCCCGGGGTGCCGTTGACCTGGGAGAACCTGACCCTGGCCAACATCACCCGCGCTGTCACCAGCGGCGGAGCGCTCACCGGCATCGCGAACTCGGTGTTGCTCGCACTCGGTGCCGCGCTGGCATGCGGCGTGCTGGGACTCGGTGCTGGTGCGCTCCTGACCCGCACCAAGCACCGTTCCAACGCCGCGCTGGACGTCACCGCCATGCTGCCGCAGGCACTGCCGGGCCTGGTCCTGGCCGTCGCCTGGCTGTTGATTGCCCCGGCGCTGGGCATCTTCAACACGCCCTGGGTGATCCTCGGCGCCTATGTCATGGCGTTCCTGGCCCTGGTGGTCCAGTCCGTGCGGGCCCCGCTGGAATCCGTGCCGTTGTCCCTGGACGAGGCCGCGCGGATCTCCGGGGCCGGCCCGCTGCGTGCTCTGGGCGACGTGGCGCTGCGGCTGAGCGTTCCCGCGGCGGTGAGCGGCGCCGTCGTCGTGGCGCTGACCGCCGTGCGCGAACTGACCATTTCCATCCTCCTGGTGGCGCCCGGCTCCCAAACACTCGGCGTGGTCATCTTCAACCTCCAGCAGGCCGGGGACTATAACTCGGCGTCCGCTTTGGCGCTGCTGGTCACGATCGTCGGCGTCGCGGGGCTCTCCGCGACCGCCGCCCTGGGTGCCCGCCGCACAGCGCGCACCCGCTTCCGGAAGGGAAAGTAAATGTCTTCGATCAGTCTCCAAAATCTGCGCCACGTCTATGCCAACGGCCATGTTGGCCTCGCGGACGTGGACCTGGACGTGCACGACGGCGAATTCCTGGCTTTGCTGGGTCCGTCGGGTTCCGGCAAGACCACGCTGCTGCGCAGCATCGCCGGGTTTGTACGGCCGGAGGGCGGCACCCTGCGCCTCGGGGGCACGCCGGTGGCGGGCCCGAGCGCCTGGGTTCCGCCGGAGAAACGGAACCTGGGCATGGTTTTCCAGGACCACGCGATCTGGCCGCACTGGTCCGTGGCCCGGAATGTGGGGTATCCGCTGCGCCTGGCGGGCGTGCCCCGAAAAGATGCGGCGGCCCGGGTGCGCAGTGTGCTGGGGTTGGTCGGGCTGGACGGACTGGGGGAGCGGGCGCCGGCTGCACTTTCCGGCGGGCAGCGGCAGCGCGTGGCCTTGGCGCGGGCGATTGTTGGCGCTCCGCAGGCCCTGCTCCTGGACGAAGCGTTGTCTTCCCTGGACGAACCGCTGCGGGCCCGGCTCCGGCTGGACTTGAAGGCGCTGACCAGTGAGCAGGGACTGACCTCGGTGCACGTCACGCACGACCGGGCGGAAGCCCTGGCCCTGGCGGACCGGGTGGCGGTGCTGCGGGCGGGGCGGATTGAGCAGATCGGCACGCCTGAGGAGCTGGTGCGGAAGCCAGCTTCGGCGTTTGTGGCGTCTTTCGTCAACGATGCCGTGCTGCTGGACGGGACCTGGGCGGAGGGACGGCTTCAGATCGCGGAGGGCATCAGCATCCCCGGCGTACGGCTCGAAGCCGGGCCGTGCTTGGGCGTGGGCGGTCTGGGGCACAGCGCGCTTGCGGTAACCGCCGCGGTGTCGCCGCTGGACCTGGTGCTGCATCCTTGTGACGGCGGCGATTCCGACTCGTCGAGGACCGGCGTGGTGACCTCCGCGCTCTACGGGCCGCACGGGTTTGACGTCTCCGCGGACTGGCAGGGCCGGACGTTGCGGGCGCATGTCACCGGCTGGGTGCCCAAGCCGGGGGACCGGGTCTTGCCGGAGGTGCTGAGGGCCCACGTGTTCGCTTCCGAAGCTGCGGGTCAGCAGGCGGAAGCAGCTCCCCGCACACTGGTGCCGGCGTGAGCGCGGCCCGGAGGCAAACTCAGCGGTTGGTCCTGGTGCGGCACGGCGAAACGGACTGGAACCAGGAGCGGCGGCTGCAGGGCCGCACCGATAATCCGCTGAATGGTGTGGGCCGCGCCCAGGCACGTGAGGCAGGGCGGCTGTTGGCTGCTAGTCAGTGGGATGTCGTCGTCTCGTCGCCGCTGATGCGTGCTGTGCAGACAGCACAAATCATCGCTGACTCCACTGAATTGCAGCCTGCCGGTACCGTTCCCGGGCTGGTCGAAAGGGACTACGGATCCGCCGAAGGCCTGCACCTCAATGGCCTGACCGAACCGCAGCTTACAGCTGCACTCGGCATCGGCGTCGGCGAACCGGAGGACGCCGTGGCGCAGCGTGGACTCGCCGCGCTGCGCGCTGTGGCCGAGCAGTACTCCGGCCAGCGAATCATCGCCGTGGCGCACGGCACCCTGATCAGGCTCACCCTCTCCGCGCTCACCGGTCAGCCTTATCCCCGGGTGCTGAACGGCGAGGTGGTGGAGGTTCCGCTGGCCGCGTTGCTCGCGGTGTCGGCGGTGCCAAGCGACTGGGGCTAGCAAGGTCCCGACTTAGCCTGCGAGATGAACCGAACAGTCAACCCACAGTCGGGGGCTGAGCCATATATGCTCGACGCGGAACGGTCTCTGACCTACAGGGCGTACACGATAAGGATTGCTGGGCTTTGCAGAACATCAATGGGGGAGAGCCGGAATCTCTGGCTGAAGGTCTCTACGAGCTGTTGTACACGAAGGAACTAGCGGAGCGGATTGAGACGCAGCCTGAACTGCACGCGGCCTTTGAAACAATCACGGATGATCTCTCACCCGATGTTCTCGC
Organism: Arthrobacter citreus; assembly: GCF_038405225.1. Lineage (NCBI taxonomy): Bacteria > Bacillati > Actinomycetota > Actinomycetes > Micrococcales > Micrococcaceae > Arthrobacter > Arthrobacter citreus. The sequence goes on along the minus strand of NZ_CP151657.1, from coordinate 2,651,330 downwards.
CAGCCACATTGCCAATCAGGCACGGCGTGCCCTTGCCGCAGCCGCGCCAGCGGACCGCGTGGCGTTGGCCAACAGCATCCTGAGCGATCTTCAGGGCGCGGCATTAATCCAGGCCGGCCCCCAGCAGCTGACCTCGCTGTTCCCGCCGGAAGGGCTGGCGGCCCGTCAGGTATTCCGGCCGTCCACGTCCTTCAGCCGCCCCGCATTGCTGACGAACGGCAAGGATGACCCCAGTCTTGCTTCCGAGCTCAACGCCGAGCTGGCGTCCGCAGATCGGGTTGACATGCTATGTGCTTTTATCCGGTGGAGCGGTCTGCGGTTGCTGGGGAAGTCCCTGGAAACGCTCAGGGAGCGCGGGGTTCCCCTGCGCGTGCTCACCACCACCTACATGGGCGCCACGGAGCGGCGTGCCATTGATGAGCTGGTTCGTACCTACGGCGCAGAAGTGCGCATCAACTACGAAACACAGGCCACCCGCCTCCATGCCAAAGCCTGGCTGTTTCGCCGGAATACGGGTTTCGATACTGCGTACGTCGGCAGCTCAAACCTCAGCCTCCCGGCCCTACTCGAAGGTCTGGAGTGGAACGTTAAGCTGTCCGCAGTGGGAACCCCGGAGCTGCTGCAGAAGTTCGAAGTGACCTTTGACAGCTACTGGGAGCAGCCGGAGTTCCAGCCTTACGACCCGGAACGCGACGGCGACAAACTCGACGCTGCCCTCGCCACCAATGGCGGTAAGAAGACCTCAATTCCGAAGGGTTCCACCGGGCTGGAAGTTAAGCCGCACCCGTATCAGCAGGGCATGCTCGAGGAACTGGAGGCGGCCCGAGAGGTCCACGGCCACGACCGAAATCTGCTGGTCGCCGCCACTGGCACCGGAAAGACGGTCATCGCTGCCCTGGATTACAAACGGCTTTGCGACGCGGCCGGACGCAATCTGAAATTGTTGTTCGTTGCGCACCGGCAGGAAATTTTGACCCAGTCACAGTCCACGTACCGCAACGTCATGCAGGACGGCAACTTTGGTGAGCTCTTTGTCGGTAAGCACAAACCGTCAGAATGGAAGCATGTGTTTGCCAGTGTGCAATCTCTTGCCGCGAAGGGTCTGGAGTCGCTCGCACCCGACCACTTCGACGTCGTCGTCATCGATGAGTTCCACCACGCCGAGTCGGCGACTTACCGCCGGATCATGGAGTGGTTTGAGCCGAAAGAGCTGCTTGGGCTCACAGCCACCCCGGAACGGGGTGACGGGGTCAATGTTGCTGATCAGTTCTTCGAGGGCCGGGTGGCCAGCGAACTGAGGCTGTGGGATGCGCTGGAAGCCAACCTGCTGGTTCCGTTTCATTACTTTGGGGTGGCCGACGACGTCGACCTCACCCAGCTGGAATGGAAGCGCGGCAATTATGACACCGCACAGCTGAGCAATGTGTACACCGGCAACGATGCACGGGCAGCAAAGATCATCGCTGAAACCCGACGCACCGTCACCAGCGTTGAGGATATGAGGGCGCTGGGATTCTGCGTTTCCGTGGAACATGCAAAATACATGGGCGACGTTTTCAATAGGGCAGGCATCCCCTCCACAGCGGTGTCGGGTGAGACCCCGGAAGAGGAACGCAAAGCGGCACTGAGCCGGCTGCGGAAGGGGGAGCTGAACTGTATCTTCGCCGTGGACGTCTTCAACGAGGGCCTTGATCTGCCAGAAGTCGACACCATCCTGTTGCTCCGGCCAACCCAGAGTTCCACCATCTTCCTGCAGCAACTGGGTAGAGGGCTCCGCCGGGCCAAAGACAAAGCCGTGCTCACAGTCCTGGACTTCATTGGCCAGCAGCGGCGCGAGTTCCGCTTCGACAACAAGCTGCACGCGCTCACCGGCCTTCGGCGGAAAGGATTGAAGGAAGCGGTTGACAAGGGGTTCCCCTTCCTGCCGTCGGGTTCCCAGATCGTGCTGGACCGGGTGTCCCAGCAGATCATCACGGACAGCCTTCGTGATCAGCTGCGGAGCAACCGGCCACAGTTGATCGCCGACATCCGCCTCCATCAAGAAACCAACCTGGCCAACTTCCTGCAAAAGTCCGGCAGCGACCTGGAAGACGTCTACCGGAAAACCGGGGAATCCTGGACCTCTTTGATTCGTGCTGCGGGATTGGCTGAAGCTGGCTCCGGTCCGGCGCCTCTGCTGGACGGGGATGAACAGCGGTCGATCGCGGAGGAGACACTGCTGCTCCGCCGCATGACCACACTGCTTTGCGTCGACGACCCCGAACGCGCCGAGGCCTACACACTGCTGGTGTCTGCTGATGCTCCACGCTACGAGGATCTGGGTTCCCGCGAGCAGACACTGGCCCGGATGCTGTTTTTTGCTCTGTGGCCTGAGGGCAGGAAGTTCACCTCATACGATGCCGGCTTCGATTTCCTGCGCAGCTTCCCGGTTGTCTGCGCCGAGATCCGCCAACTGGTCGCCCTCGGTGTCGAGCGAACGCGTTATTCCCCGAAAGGTTTGGGCCGCGGACTGGCACACGTTCCCCTGTACTCGCATGCGACCTACCGACGGGAAGAGGTATTGGCCGCCCTTGGATACCTGGCGCTAGACGGGCGGAAGGCCCGGCACCGCGAAGGCGTGGCCTGGTGTGAGGACACCCGAACCGACGCGTTCTTCGTGACGCTGGAAAAGGATGCCAAGGACCGGGCCGCCAGCATCATGTACAAGGACTATGCGATGAGCTCGGATGTGTTCCATTGGGAGTCACAAAACAGCACCTCCCCGAGCAGTCCGGTGGGTCAGCGCTACCTCGACCACAAGGCTGCCGGTACGCAGATCCTGCTGTTCACGCGGGCGCGCGAAAACGACGAGTCAGGTCTGACGATGCCGTACGTCTGTCTGGGCCAGCTGGACTACATGAACCACACCGGGTCAAGGCCGATTGCGATCACCTGGAAACTGCAGCGGTCGATGCCTGCGGACGTATATATGGAGGCCAGTGCGGTGGCGAAGTAGCTGCTGGAGACTAGATTGCCCAGTCGTGGCCGCAGCCCTGGCAGATGGCGCCGGTGTTGCCCACGGATTAGGGTCGACCACGCCCGTTCGCTGCGAGGTGGCACCCTGTCAATGAGACGGGCGTTTGGGACAACTCGGCAGGTAATAACGCTGCGGGGAGGCGGTGCTGATAAATTCGTGGAATGCAACACGAAAAGACGGTGATCAACGCTCTGCGGGAGTTTGTCAGCGAGCGGGAATGGGGGCAATTCCATACCGCAGAAAATCTGACCAAAAGTATCAGCATCGAGGCCGCCGAGCTTCTTGAGTGTTTTCAGTGGGGCGACGCCGATGTGGTGTCGGCAAAAGAGGAGTTGGCGGACGTGCTGACCTACTGTTTGCTGCTCGCCGACCGACTGGGCCTTGATCCGGACACTATCGTGATGGAGAAGCTCGCCATAACCCGGGGAAAGTACCCGGTCGCCAAAGCCCGTGGCAGAAGTGAGAAGTATGACCGGCTTTAGGCTTGAACGGTTCCCTTTCGAGTCCGATAGAGTGCGGGCGTGGGGGGAAGCAGACCCCCTTCATCGGAACTGGCCAGTTGTGTACGTGATGAACAACGACACCGAAGTGTATGTAGGGGAATCGCTCAACGTCGAAGGACGCATGCGTCAGCACCTCGGATCCGAGGAAAAGAGGCGTCTGAGGTGGGCCCGCGTTGTTTTGGACTCAACATTCAACAAGTCCGCATGCCTGGACCTCGAATCCTTCCTTATCCGCATGTTCTCCGGCGAAGGCCGGCTTGCAGTCCTTAACCACAATGCCGGCATTACTGATGCCGACTACTACGACCGCGGCTCTTACAAAAAGACCTTCGACGAAGTGTTCGAAAAGTTGCGGACCCAGGAACACCTCTTCCAACGCACCCTTCCGGAAATAATCAACAGTGATCTGTTTAAGCTCTCCCCTTTCAAAGCGCTGAATCATGATCAGGCACTGGCGGTTGAAGATATCCTGGAAGGTCTCTTCGAGGATCTCGAAAACAACCGGTCTAACACCGTCGTAGTCCAAGGACTTCCCGGAACTGGGAAAACGGTCGTAGCGATCTACCTCTTGAAGTTGCTCATGGACATAGCTGGCCATGACCCGAAAAATCCGCTTGACCATGAGTCGATCTTCAGCGATTTCTTCACTGCGGGCCACGCAGAGTTGCTAGCTTCGCTCAGAGTCGGGGTTGTGGTCCCTCAGCAGTCTCTTCGTGACTCCATCTCCAAGGTGTTCACGCGTACGCCTGGACTCCACAAGAATCTTGTTCTCACGCCGTTCGACGTCGGCGCGAGCAAGGAGCCATTCGATCTCCTCATCGTCGACGAGGCCCACCGCCTGAATCAACGGGCAAATCAGGCCTCCGGGCCGCTCAATAAGAAGTTCGCCGAAATCAACGAAAAACTGTTTGGCCGCGATGATCCGCAATACACCCAGCTGGACTGGATTCGGCATCAGAGCAAGACCAGTATCCTCATGCTCGATGCAGGACAAACTGTACGACCTGCGGATCTCCCCGCAGGCATGACGGCATCTCTCTTAGAAGAGGCCGCGGTCAACGGGCGCTTATACCGGCTGTCGTCGCAAATGCGAATCTCTGCAGAGCAGGATTACGTCGCATACATTCGGGCCATCCTGAGCGATTGCCCGCCCCAGACCCCGGAACGCTTTGACGGATACGACCTGCGATTCTTCTCCGATCTCAGCGACATGAAGCGCGAGATTCTTGATAGAGAAAAAGAGAGCGGCCTGTCCCGTCTGATAGCAGGCTATGCCTGGCCCTGGCGCAGCAAGACAGATAAAGAAGCGTTCGATATTGAGATTGACGGTGAACGCCTTCGATGGAACTCGACACAGAGAGACTGGATCAACCGCATCGGTTCTGAAAAGGAGGTGGGGTCAATTCATACAGTTCAGGGTTATGACCTCAACTATGCGGGCGTCATCATTGGAAAGGACATTCGCTACAACCCCGAGAGCGGGAGCATATTTTTTGACCGCACCAATTACTTCGACGTGAAGGGGCGCGAAAACAATACTAAACTTGGTATTACCTATACGGATTCGGACATCCTCGAGTACGTAAGAAATATCTACTCCGTGCTTCTCACCCGGGGAATCTTGGGCACATATGTGTACGTCTGCGACGGCGCCCTGAGGGAGCACCTCAAGAGTTATCTAGACGCGAATTCTGACTAGCTCGTGTTCAGTGGACCTTGGTAATTGGTGATGACCGGGGCAAAGGGGCTGAATAGGGCCAAGAGTGTCGCGACTATGCTCACATAGCTCGTCACACGACTAGAAGAGCTGGCTGAAAATTCTGGTTCGCCTGACGCCGAAGCTTGATAATGTCGAGCGTATTGAGATTGAACATCATGCCTTCCCTAGCCATCCCCCGACACGATTCTGGGGATGGAGGTACGCGGACGGGCAGGAACAAAGCCGTCGCGCTGGAGCCTAGGTGATGCTCACCTGCGACCGCGACATTCGGATCAACGCGGCGCTGAGCAATGCCCTGCCAGGGCCATTCCGAATTATTGGGACTCGAACGCGGCACCGTATGGCGTGTCCGATCATTCGGCCCCACCGTCTTTGAACGAATCAGGCTGACAATCAGCGGGAGCCAAGCCGCCGGAATATATAGTAAGAGGGGACAAAAAGTAACGAGTAGCGTCCGCTTTCACGCTGGAGTAAAGCACCACACAGACCAAGTAAAACGGACGAATAGTCACGTACCTTCCACTCGCAGCCGAAGCGGCCGCCGGTCATACGGTGATGGAAGTGCTCACCGCGGAGTCCGGCGGTGAAGCAAATTCTCTCCAATGCAAGGGATATCCCGATACGGGGCACCAGCCGGAATCTGCTCCGGGCGCTGCGGCTGCTCAAGGGATCCCAGTCCTCGAAACGCAGCCTTAACCACATCCGCGTCTCATGCAATCCCACCGCCCGGCTCTGCCGATCAACGGTGGTTCTGGAGAATTCATGCCATCCCTGCAGGCCCTCTTACACGACGCCTATGTCCGCCACCGGACTATGGCAATTATCGCCGCACTCCTCCTCACCGCCGCTGTCCCGTTTGCGGACAACATCCTTCCCACCGGCTGGTCGTACGCCCTTCTGGGGGCCGGAGTGCTCCTGGTCATGGCGGTGCTGCTGCGGCAGCTCCGCCCCGTGCGGCCCGGCACGGACGGCGCCACCGCTTCCGGCAAACGGGCCGACGACGCGGCCCGTCCCGGAGCCGGACTGCTCCTCTACCTCTCGCCCGTCATCCTGCTCAACCTGGTCTTTCCGCTGATCAGCCCGCAGATGGCGGCCGTGCAAGTTGGCGGGGTCCAGCTCACTTACGTGGTGCTGGCCTCCTCCATCACCGTCCCCTGGCTGGCGCAGGCAGCCTGCCTACCCGCATACCGGCTGATCGGCGACCTCATGGCGGAACGGAACCCGGCGGCTATTGCCCGCCGGTTCTGCTCCGGTTGGCCCGCGATGTTCATCTACGCCCTGCCGCTGGTGGCGCTGTTTGCCATCCCGCTCTGGCTCGCCACCGGCTGGTCTCTGACCGCCATGGCAACCTACGCCGCGCTCGCCGCCCTGCACCTGCTCTTTGTCCAGTCCCTCATACTGGCCAACGTGGGAAGCCGCCGCGGTCTCTGGGCGCTGGCCTGGTTGGCCTACGCCGCAGCACTCAGCGTGGCGCCGACCCTCTGGTGGCTGCCACCCCTGGCCGGAGCGCTCACCCAAATCGCAGCCATGGGACGCGGCCTGGCGGCCCTTGGTTTCCGGAACCGGCCTGCCCTCCGCGGTTTCAGCGCCGACCTCGTCCGTGGCCTTCTCATGGGCGCAGTCCTCTGGGCGGACAAGTTCCTGCTGTTCCTGGCAACCGGCGGCGACTTCCCGGTGGTGATCATCTTCGTGGCGATGCTTCCCGCCGTGATCGCCTACAACTACTACTTCGTCAACCTCGCCCCGCGGGTGGACAGAGCCGTGGCCTCTCTTCACCGGGCAATCTCCGACGAGCCCCTGACCGTGATGACAGCCCGCTCCCAACGGCTCAGCCGTACGGTGGACCGCGCCATCCTCAGCACCGGCGCCGTCGGCATGATGCTCACGCTCGTCGTCACCCTGGTCTTGGAAGGCATGCAGCCGGCGAACGTGCTGCTGGCCGTCAGCGTGGGCGTGGCGTCCTGGGCCTTCATGCTCCTCACACTGCTCAGCTACGAACTCGACTACATCGGCATCAATGGACTCCCGCAGCTGTTCGGCGGCATCCATCTGGCGCTCTGCGCCGGAGTCTTCCTGCTGCTGGATGCCGCAGGCAGCGCTGACGGGACCGGACTGGCATACGCGGCACTGGTCGCTGCGGACGTGCTGCTGGTCGCCGTGTCCTGGGTGCTCTACAAACGCCACTGGTCCCAGCCCGAATACACCCTCTTCTGGCGCCACGCCACCTCCTGGTAACCCGCCGCACGCTCGTCTTGAAAGGCACAGCCATGTACGGAATCAAGCAGAAACTCTTCCGCCGCGCCCCGCTCGGGCAGACGACGGCCCAGGGAACCGCCGGTGTGCTCCCCGCCCAAGCCGCAGCGCAGGCCCAATACGACGACGTCGACGTCGCCATTGTCATGGAATCCACCTACCCCTACCTCAAGGGCGGCGTCTCCGCCGTGGTGCACGACATCGTCACCCACAACCCGGACCTGACCTACGGGATCATCCACATCACCTGGGACTCCAACGCGCCCTCCGAAGACCTCTACGGCATGCCCGAGAATGTCCTTTGGGTCCGCCCGGTGTATTTGAGCATGCAGGAGCACCGGCACGACTTCATGAAGGTATCCGCCAAGGACCTCGGCATGGATGCCAGCCAGCGCTCCGCCCTGGCGCACCGGCTGTTCGACGCGCTCTACGCACTGTCCGAAGACCGCGAGGTCGAACCGCTGTGGGACCTCATTGACGAAGGGTTCAACGAACGCACCCGCACCTATCCGCTCTGGGCACTGCTCGGCACGCGGGAATTCATGGAAGCGCTCGCCGTCCGGATGCCGCAGCTGAACCTTTCGCTCGCGAATTCGTTCTGGACGCTGCGGAACTTCCTTTCGCTGGCCTTCGCCATCCTCGGCGAAACCATGCCCCGCGCCAGTGTTTACCACGCACACACCACCGGCTACGCCTCGCTCCTGGGTTCCGCCGCAGCACGCGACCACGGCACCTCGTTCCTCCTTACCGAGCACAACCTCTACGTCCGGGACACGGTAAACACGCTGCTGGACCGCAACATGGCGCTTTCCATCACCTCCGAGGACTACCGCACCTTCGACGTCACGCACGAGCAGCGGGCCTGGATGGCATGGTGGACCGAAATGGGACACTTCTGCTACCCCAGCGCCTCACTGATTACCTATCTCTACCCAACGGCGATCACCGAAGCGGCGCACCTGGGAACGGACATCGACAAGGCGGTGGTGGTGCCCAACGCCATGGTGATCGAGGAGTTCGAGGAGAAGTACCGGGCGCGGCTCGCCGCCCGGGAACAGCTGGTCCGCAACGGAGACAACCACACGTGGAACCTCGTCTACATTGCCCGGGTGGTGCCGATCAAGGGCCTGCTGGACCTGCTATCCAGCATGGATTTGCTGCGCCGGGACGGTTTCCCGAACCTGCATCTGGACGTCTTGGGTCCCACCGAACACGTTCCGGAGTATTACGAGGCTTGCCTGGCCAAGATCGAGGCACTGGATCTGCACGACCACGTCACCATCCACGGCACCGTCAATGTCCGCGACCGGCTGGACCAGTTCGACCTGCTGGTGCTGCCCAGCTACAACGAGGGCCAGCCGATTGTGGTGCTGGAAGCCATGGCGGCAGGCATCCCCACGGTGGGGACCGACGTCGGCGGCATGCGTCAGCTGATCAGTGATGAACTGGCCACCAACGACGGGCGGATGGTCGGGTCCTGCGGTGAACTGGTACCGGCAGGGGATGTGAACACGATGGCTGAGAAGATTCGGGCCGTCATCGGCAACATGGAGCTCTATGTTGACCACTCGGACAACGCCCGGACCCGGGTGGAGGAGTTCTTCCAGATGCACGAGATCATGTCTTCCTACAACGGGATCTACCGTGCCGTTGGCAACATCACGCACGTGCGCCAGCTGGACACCGCGGAACTGGACTTCCTCGCACCGGTGGTTTCATGACCGGAGTCGGCGCCTGGATCCGGTACGGCGATCCGTTGACAACAGAGCAGATTGCTTTTGCCGCCGGGCACTACCGGGCCGCAATCCTGCAGCCCTGGGAGACCGGGGCCGCCCGGGAACTCAAACGGCTTCGCCCGGACATGACCGTCCTGGCCTACAAGTGCCTTTCCTCTGCGCGCAGCTACGAGCCGGGTCCGGTCTTCAGCTCGGGCGTATCGTTCGCGGAGGCTGAGGCGGGTTCCGGGCGTTCCCAGAGTTCCGGGAGTTCCGGAGGCTCCGGGAACGACGACGCCGGTTGGTTCGCCACACGCCTGGACGGCACCCGCATCGAGTGGGAACGGTACCCGGGACACTGGCAGCTGCAGGTCTGGAACCCGGACTACCAGCGCCGGTGGGTGGACAACGTGGTGGCCGAGTTCGCGGACTCGCCGTTCGACGGCGTGATGGCGGACAACGATGTTTTTGACGACTACTACGGGCTGGACCTGCCGATCCGCGGTGCCGCGGACATGGCCGTGTTCCGCGCAGCCCTCGGAAATCTGGTGGCTGCCGCCGGCACGGCATTGAACGGCGTCGGGAAAATCCTGGTCCCGAATATCGCCGAATCCCGCAGGGAAGCCGGCCGCTGGGCATCCCACGCGGCCTACGGCGGCGGCTTCGAGGAGGTCTGGCTCGGCTACAGCCCGGTGAACCTCTTCGACCCGGTCACCGCCGAGGCCCAGCTGCCGCAGGCGGCCGGCCCCGGATTATCCATTCTCCGCGTCCCCACCGACGGCGACGACAGCCATCCCAACTTCCGGTACGGACTGTCCGCGTTCTGGATCTTCGGTGCCGGCGCCGGAGCCTACTCCGCCACCGCTCACGACGACTACAGCCGCATCCAGCACGCACCCGAGCTTGACTGGCAATTGGGCAGTCCGCTCGGTGAGCCGCAGGGGAGCAGACACACATGGTGGCGGGAATTCGACGGCGGTTTCGCGGCAGTGAACCTCAACGGTGATGGCAGGCGCCGCCGCCGTGTGCGCGTTCCCGCAGGGATGCTCGACGCCGCCGGCCGCCCCGCGCCGTCGTCATACGTCTTGCCGCCGCACCGCGGAGTCCTCTTTCGGCGCGCTTCTTAACCTTGCTGAACTGCCGGATTCGGAGCCCGCGCCACCTTCTGCAAGGATGGAAGTAAGGCTACTGACTAAGGAGATCCGATGCAGAACGAAATGCAGGAACATCCCGCTGACGAGAATGCCCCTTCAAGTAAGCGGACGACACCGCTGATGAACATTCCGGCGGCAGACATCGTCGACGCCGGAGCATCGGCAGCCAGGCCGCGGGATGTGGATCCGGCCGAAGTCGCGATCCTGGCCGAAGCAGAAGACCCGGGAACCCCCGGCCTGCGGCTGCAGGAACTGGCCACCGATGAGCCGAAGGCCCGCCCCGCCGTCGCCGCCAATCCTGCCGCCGGACCCGAACTGCTGAAATGGCTGGGCGCGCTGGATGACCCGGCCGTAAATGAGGCACTCCGCCGCCGCAAGCTGGCCCAGCAGGCTGAGCGCGGACACTAATTCCTAATCTGTGGAGGGATGGACAGGAAGTCCGCCCTCCACATCTGTTGAGCCTGCAGAAAGTCACCTGAATACCAAGGAGAACCACATGTTTCCCGCCACCTCCGCACCAAGCGCCGCCGACTACGGGGTGTACTCGGAGGTCGGAAAACTGCGCAAGGTCCTCGTCTGCGCTCCCGGTCTGGCCCACGAACGGCTCACCCCTACCAACCGCGAAGACCTGCTCTTCGACGACGTGATGTGGGTGGAGAACGCCCAGCGTGACCACGCCGACTTCGTCGCCAAGATGACCAGCCGCGGCGTCGACGTCGTCGAACTCCATGATCTGCTCGGGCAGACCATGGACATCCCGGAGGCACGGACCTGGCTGTTGGACCGCAAAATCATCGCCAACCGGGTCGGCCTCGGACTGGTGCCCGGCACCCGGGCCTTCCTGGATTCACTGACCGGCGCGGAATTGGCGCGGATCCTCATCGGGGGACTCACGACGTCGGACCTTCCCGATGACTACCTCTCCGGCTACGTCGGCCTGGTTCGCGAATCCACCGGCCGGCCGGAATACCTGCTGCCGCCGCTGCCCAACACCCTCTACACCCGTGACACCACCTGCTGGATCAACGGGGGACTGACCCTGAACCCGCTCTACTGGCCCGCCCGGCACGACGAAACCCTGCTGATGCAGGCCATCTACCGGTTCCATCCGGACTACACCGGCTCGAAGATTTGGTGGGGCGACGCGGAAAAGGACTGGAGTCAGGCCACCTTGGAGGGCGGCGACGTGATGCCCGTGGGCAACGGCACCGTACTGCTGGGCATGGGGGAGCGGACCTCCCGTCAAGCCATCACCCAGCTCGCGCAGGCCCTCTTCAAGGAAGAGGCGGCGGAACGGATCGTCGTCGCCGGCATGCCCAAGCTGCGCGCCGCGATGCATCTGGACACCGTGTTCACCTTCGCGGACCGGGACTTGGCCACCATCCACCCGGCCATTGTGAACGGCATCCACGCCTTCACCATCCACCCCTCCGACAAGGCTCCGGGCCTGGAAGTGCGCGACGAGCGGGACCGCCGCTTTGTCGACGTCGTCGCCGAATCCATGGGCCACCGGCAGCTGCGCCTGGTCGAGACCGCGGGGGACTACTACGCCTCCGAACGCCAGCAGTGGGACAGCGCGAACAACGCCGTCGCGCTCGAGCCCGGCGTGGTGCTCACGTATGACCGCAACACCCAAACCAATGCGGCGCTGCGCAACGCCGGCGTCGAGGTCATTCCGATTGTGGGCGCCGAGCTCGGCCGGGGCCGCGGCGGCGGGCACTGCATGACCTGCCCAATCATCCGCGACCCGATCGAGTAAAGCACGCCGACTAAGCACCCCAAAGAAAACGCCGGTGCCCGCAGAGCGGACACCGGCGTCGGGCGTTGGAAATTAGCCGAACAGTTCCTGCTCCAGCGCGTCAATCTCCGCCGTCATGGACGCCTTCAGCGCAGCCTTTTCGGCGTCCGTCAGCCAGCACGCATCAACGCCGGCCAGCGCCGAGCGGCGCAGCCAGGCCCGGTCCAGGCCCAGCTCGTCCACGGCAATCCGGTACTCGTTGGCCAGCGTGGTGGGAAACATGCCCGGATCATCGGAGGCCAGGATGACGTTCAGGCCGGCGTCGATCATGGCCTTGATGGAAGCTCGCCGCCACGGCCGCCAGGACCGGCGGGAGGTGGTGAAAATGCCCGTGAACGGGGTCTGGTCCTCCCGCAGCCGGGCAATGACGGCGTCGTCCTCCATTACAAAGTAGCCGTGGTCAATGCGGTCGCAGCCCAGCACATCCAGGCAGGTGACCGTGTTAACGGCCACCGGCGCGTGCTCGGAGGAATGCGCGGTGCGCTTGAGTCCGTGCGCGCCGGCCAGCTGGTAGGCCTCGGCGAAGCGCTCGGGCGGTCCCGCCGTTTCCAGGTTGTCCAGGCCAATGCCCACCACGTACGGGCTGGGCGCGTCCAGGATCTGCTGCACCCGGGCCACCGCGTAGGCCCCGTCCTTGCTGCGGTCGATGCCGACCACCAGCCGCCCGCTCATGCCGAAGTCCCGCTCCGCGGCCTGGATGCCCTCCACATAGGCGGCCACCGCGCCGGCGTAGCCCAGCTCCGGCATCCGCGGCGGCACGTCGTCAATGAACAGTTCCAGGTGCCGGGTATTGCTGGCACGGTGCGCGTCCTCGAACGCTTCATAGGTGATGCGGGTGAGGTCCGCCGGTTCGGTCAGCGACTGCATCACCCAGTCCGAAACTTGGAACAGCGAATACCGCTCGCCGGCCGGGTCCAGGCTGTAGTCCTCCACGATCGGGATCCGCGCGTTGCGGTACGGGGTGAAGTCCCGCATCACCGAGGAGATGTTCGCGAAGATGGTCTCCGGGTCCGCGGGCAGGTCCAGTCCGGCCTTGGCGGCAAGGTCGGCGAAGGTCGACGCGCGGACGGTACCGATCAGGTGGCAGTGCAGATCCGTTTTGGGCAGCCGGGCGGCAAACTCCTGCAGGGCGGACGGCGCAGGCTGGGCGGGTGTATTCATGGTTCCTGTCTTTCAAGGGCGGCGCCGCAGCGGACGCGCCGGGGATTACTTGGAGGAGGCCTCACGGGCAAACCGGTCAACCCAGGAGTCGTAGTTCGCCACGATGGTGGGGAAGTCCAGGGTGGAGAACCCGGCGGCAATGGGGTCTTCGGCAATCTCGCCCACCACGTTGGTCAGGCTCTCCGGCACGGCGGCGCCGGGGTTTACCGGCAGGTCACCCACCAGCTCGGCCGAGGCGGTCTGCGCCTCCACGGAGAGCAGGTAGTCGATGAACTGGTGCGCGGCGTCCAGATGCTCGGCGCCGGCGGGGATCATCACCCGGTTGGTGGCCATGAACTTGCCCGTGTCCGTGGCGGTCCAGGCGATCGGCTCGCCGGAGGCGATCAGGTCCGTGGCGAACCCGTTCAGCGTGGGAGCGGCAACAATTTCGCCCTGGACCAGCAGGTTGGTGATTTCGGTGGAGGAGGAGACAAACTTCAGGATGTTCGGGTTCCAGCCGCCAATCGTGGACAGCGCCGCGTCAATGTCATAGGCGTCCGAGCCGTAGCTGTCCGCCACGGCAGCCACGGAAAGCTGCCCGCCGGTGGTGGAGATGTCCGGGAAGGCCAGCCGCCCGGCGTAGCTGCTGTCCGCGTACAGGTCCCAGCTGGCGGCCTGCTCCGCGGAGAGGTCATCGCTGCGGTACATCACGCCGTTGAGCTGGTAGCTGTAGGACGGGCCGGAGAAGTCCTCCGACGTCGCGAAGTCCGCGATCTCCGCCAGGTGCGGCACTGCGTCGGCGTCCACGGCCTGGAACAGCTGCTTCTCTTCGCCCATGGCGGCGTAGAAATCGGACATCAGCATGACGTCCACGCCGCTGTCCCCGCCGGCCAGTTCCAGGCTGGAAAGGCGGTCCGCGTTGGATCCGGTTTCGATCTCCACGGAGATGCCGGTCTTCTCTTCGAACGGCTTCACGATGGCCTCCTCCAAGTCCTCCACGCCAAAGGCGAAGGTGCTCAGGACCAGGGTCTGGGAATCATCGGCGCTGCCGGCGTCAGCGCCGCAGCCGGAAAGGACCAGGGCAGCGGTGACGGCTACCGAGGCAGCGGCGGAAAGCTTGGCGGCGCGGGTGCGGGGGGAGGTCATGGTGGTTCGGTTCCTTTCGGTGGTACGCGGCACGGATGTGCGGCGTAGGTTCAGGGCAGCGGATGAGACGGTGGTGCGGGTAAAAATCGAAGGGGACGACGACGACGGGTGGCTTAGGCTGCTGCGGCGGGCACCGGGTCTGCGGGCAGGTGGATGATGTCCCCGGCGGCGGCGGCCACACGGACCGCGTCGCCCGGACGCAGGGCCGGCAAGGCGGCATTCTGCGAATTGCGGTGCACCGAGACCTGCAGGCTGTGGCCGCCGGCCAGGGCGGTCACAATTTCGTCGGTGCCGCGGTAGGCCACGGAGGTGACCACCGCATCCAGGGCCAGCCCGCCGCCGTCGGGCGCGGAGTCCGCCGCCACCAGGCGCATGTGCTCGGGACGGACGGTGACCAGGCCGCGGCCGGGCAGCTCCAGGAAGTTCTCGTAGCCCAGGAAGTCCGCGACAAAACGGCTGGCGGGGCGGGTGAAGACGTCCTCCGGAGCGCCGGTCTGCTCGATTCTGCCGGCACGCATCAGGACCATCGAGTCCGACATTTCCAGCGCTTCATCCTGGTCATGGGTCACCAGAACCACGGTGAGTCCGGTTTCGGCCTGGATCCGCCGGATTTCGGCCCGCATCTGCACGCGCAGCCGGGCATCGAGGTTGGACAGCGGCTCGTCCAGCAGCAGCAGGCGCGGCCGGATGGCAATGGCGCGGGCCAGCGCCACGCGCTGCTGCTGCCCGCCGGAGAGGGCCTTGGGCTTGCGCCCGGCCAGGTGTCCCAGGCCCACCATGTCCAAGCATTCGGCAATGCGGGCCTTGCGCTCGGCAGCGGGAACCTTGCGCAGCTTCAGGCCGTAGCCCACGTTGTCCGCGATGGTCAGGTGCGGAAACAGCGCGTAGGACTGGAAGACCATGCCCAGGTTGCGTTTCTCCGGCGGCAGCGCGGTGGCGTCGGAGCCGCCGATCAGAATCCGGCCGCCGGTGGGCTGCAGGTAGCCGGCGAGCATCCGCAGGCTGGTGGTCTTGCCGCAGCCGCTGGGCCCGAGCAGGGTGGTGAGCTTGCCCTCCTCGATCTGCAGGTTGATGGAGTCCACGGCCAGGGCGGCGCCGTAGTTCTGGCTGATGTTGATGAACTCTGCTGCGGGCGTGCTCACGAGTTGATACCTCCGAAGATTCTGGCGAAGCCCACGGTCCGCTCAGCGATGATGGCAATGATGACGGTGCCGGCCATGATCAGCGTGGACATGGCGGCGATCATGGGGTCGTAGGACTGCTGGACGTAGTCGAGCATGGTGATCGGGAAGGTGCTGAAATCCCGGCTTTGCAGCAGCAGGGACAGCGGCACGTTGTTGAAGGACGTGATGAAGCTCAGCAGTGCCGCGGAAATCAGGCCCGGGCGCATCAGCGGCAGCGTGACGGTGCGGAAGGTGTGCAGGGGAGAGGCGCCGAGGCCGCGGGCGGCGTCCTCGATGCTCAGGTCGCTCAGCGCCAGGGTGGAGCCGGTGACCCGCACGGTGTACGGAATCAGGATGATCACGTGCCCCAGCAGCAGGGTCCAGAAGGCGTCCGCGCGCAGGGTGATCACCAGCTGCTGGTACAGGGCCAGGCCGATGACCAGTTCCGGCACAATCAGCGGGGAGGCGAAGAAGGTCTGCAGGGCCGGTGTGTGCGCCAGCCGGCTGCGCGCAATGGCCAGTGCCGCCGGGACACCCAGCGCCAGGGCCAGCGCGGTGGACACCACGGCCAGCAGCAGCGAGGACGTCAGCGACTCCATGAACGGGGTGTAGGAGAGCGCCTTGTCGAACCACTTCAGGGAGAACCCGGAGGGCGGAAAGGACAGGGTGCTGCCGGCGGTGAAGGACGTCAGCACCACAAACAGGATGGGCACAATCATCACCGCGTAGCCCAGGACGGCCAGCGAGAGCAGGACGGGACGGGTTTTCATTCCACCTTCCCCTTTCGTGATCCAAGGAAGGAGGACAGCCCGGAAACCAGGAACACCAGCACCGTCATCAGCAGGGCAGTGGCCGACGCCGCGGCCCAGTCCACGGTGACGCTGGAGTAGGTGAACAGCTGGGTGGAGAGCACCCGCTGGCCGGTTCCGCCCAGCAGGTACGGGGTGGTGTAGGCGGTGGCAGCACCGGCGAAGACCAGGGTGGCGGCCACGACAATGCCGGGCAGGGACAGCGGAACCACCACGCTCCACAGGGTCCGGGTGCGGGAGGCACCCAGGCCTCGGGCGGCGTCGTCGAGGTTTTTATCCACCTGCGCGATGGCCGAATAGCAGGTGATGATGGCCAGCGGCAGGAACAGCTGCAGCATGCCCAGGACCACGGCCAGCGGTGTGTAGAGCAACTGCGGACCGCGGTCCGTCAGGCCCAGGGCCACCAGGAGCTTGCCGATGGCGCCGTTGGAGCCCAGCATCACCAGCCAGCCGAAGGTGCGCACCACGTTGCTCAGCAGCAGCGGGAAAATGGCCAGCGCCAGCCACATACCGGCAAACCGGGACGTGGAGCGGGCCAGCAGGAAAGCGATCGGAAAGCCCAGGACCACGCACAGCACGGTCACGGTCAGGCCGTACACCAGGGTCCGGCCGATGATCTTGAGGTCGTACGGGTCGGTGAGCATTTGTCCGAGGCGGGACAGGACCTCCAGGGGTCCGGTGCCCGGCGGACTGAAGAGCATCAGCAGGGCCGGGATGGCGAATCCCAGCACCAGCACAAGTGCTCCCGGCGCGATGAGGAGCTTGGGTCTGCGCAGCATAGGGCGGTGTCCCCGAATCAGAAGTGACGGCAGGTAAAAAGCAGGCAACAATGAATGTAACCGGTTGTGGAACCGATTGCAGACTACCCTAGCGAATCCGTATTTCAGGTTTGTTACCGGCCCAACCCGCCGGTCCCGGCCCCGCGCTGCCCGTACGGTAGCGTCAAACAAAAAGGAAGGGCTGACATGGCCACACTTGACGACGTTGCCACCGCGGCGGGGGTGTCGAAGGCGACGGCGTCACGAGCCCTGGGCCGGCCGGAACTCGTGGCCAAGGAGACCATTACCCGGGTCCGCCGGGCCGCCGAGGCGCTGGGCTTTGAGCCGAGCCGGACCGCGCGTGCCCTGGCCCGCGGCCGGACCGGCCTGCTGACCCTGGTGCTGCCGAGCATCCAGAACACGTTCTTCGCCCCGATCATCGAGGGCGCGCAGGCCGCGGCCGAGGAATCCGGCAACCACCTGACCATGGCCGTGAACGGCATGGCGACGGACGCGGACCGCCGGGCGCTGGAACGGCTGGCCGAGCAGGTGGACGGCCTGGTGCTCAACGCCTCGCAGGCCAACCGGGACATCGTGGAGCACGCCACCACGCTGGCGCCGACGGTGCTGATTGAACGCGAGCTTCCCGGAGTGCCCTCGGTGACCGCCGACACCGCCGCGGCCTTTGCCCAGCTGGCGCAGGAGCTGGCCGCCCGCGGACACCGGAAGATCGCGTATCTGGGCGGCCCGGAAGGGTCCTGGCCGCACGAGATGCGCACCGCCGCGATCCGGCAGGCGCTCCAGGGCAGGGCCGAGCTGACCGTGGTGGGCCCGGTGCCGCCGCTGGCCGAAAGCGGGATCCGGCAGGCCGACGCCGTGCTGGCCACCGGCGCCACCGCCGTCCTGGTATACGCCTCACCGGTGGCGCTGGGACTGATGTACGCCCTGCAGCTGCGCGGCGTCCGGGTGCCGCAGGATTTGGTGGTCAGCGGAGACCGCCGGACCGCGGCGGCCCTGGGCGCCTCCGGCGTGCCCTCCGTGGACGTGGACGGCCTGGCGATCGGCCGGCAGTCCGTGGGGCTGCTGCTGCAGCTGCTGGAGTTCCGGGCGCTGCAGGAGCGCGGCCTCGACGTGCCCGCCCTGGCCCAGCCCGAACAGCTCCGGCTGGCCGTGCCGGTGCACTGGTCCTAGCGGGGCCTTTCCCTGATTCGAACGCCCGGCTACCGCCTCGAGGTGCTGGCTGCCGATTCGGATCCCGCTGACATTCGGAGGATAATAGTCAGGCTTCCGACGGAAGATCCCAGACAGGAAGCGGTCCGCCCCTCCACTGTTGTCTAACCCGTGTTGCCTCAGCGGCCGCCACACCCGATTGGAAAAGAACCATGTCTGCTCCTGTTTCCGGGGAGAAGGCTCCAACGGCCAAGCTCTCACTGCTGACCCTCACCACCGTCGTGATCGGCTCCATGGTCGGGGCAGGAGTGTTTTCCCTGCCCCAGCGCTTCGCCGAGGAAACCGGGGTGTGGGGTGCGCTGGTCGCCTGGCTGATTGCGGGTTCGGGCATGCTGATGCTGGCCTTCGTCTTCCAGCGGCTGTCCCTGCGCAAGCCGGCGCTGGATGCGGGGATCTTCTCCTACGCCAAGGCCGGCTTCGGAAACTACGTGGGGTTCTTCTCCGCAGCGGGCTACTGGGCCAGTGCCTGCGTTGGAAACGTCACCTACTGGGTGCTCACGATGTCCACGCTGGGAGCCCTGTTTCCGCAGCTGGGCGCAGGGGACACCCTTCCCGCCGTCGTGCTGTCCTCGGCCGGGCTGTGGGGATTCTTCTTCCTGATCAGACGCGGCATCAAAGAAGCCACGGCCATCAACCGGATAGTCACGATCGCCAAGGTTGTGCCCATCCTGGTCTTCGTGCTGTTTGCCGTCTTCCTGTTCGACCCCGCCGTCTTCGCGGGAAACCTCACGGGGGCGGCCTACACGGGGCCGCTGTTCGAACAGGTCAGCAACACGATGCTGGTGACCGTCTTCGTTTTTCTCGGGGTTGAAGGTGCCAGCGTATATTCACGCCATGCCCGACGGCGGGAGGACGTTGGCAGGGCCACCATCCTTGGCTTTCTGAGCGTCTTTGCCATCTTTGCCTCGGTCACGATCGTTTCCTACGGGGTCCTGCCGATGGAACAGCTCGCCGAACTGCGCCAACCATCCATGGCGGGCGTCCTGGAATCGGGAGTGGGGAGCTGGGGACTGGTGTTCGTCAGCGCCGGCCTGGTCATTTCGGTGATGGGGGCCTACCTGGCCTGGAGCCTCATGGCAGCGGAGGTCCTGTACGTGGCCGCCACGGAGAAGGACATGCCGCGGTTCCTGTCCCGGGTCAGCGACGACGATGTCCCGGTCAACGCCCTGCTGCTGAGCACCCTGCTCAGCCAGCTGGTCATGGTCATCACGTACTTCTCCGAGGACGCCTTCGACTTTGCACTGGACATGACCGCTGTGCTGACGCTGTTTTCCCTGCTGTTCGCGGCCCTCTACGCCCTCAAGCTCGGCTGGAGCGGGGAAACGTATGAAGGAGCCCCGCGCCGCGTCCGGCGGGTCGACCTGGCCATTGCCGTCATCGCCACCATTTACGCGGTGTTCCTGGTCTACGCCGCCGGCCTGCCACTGGTGCTGCTGTCGATGATCTTCTACGCCCCCGGCACCGTCCTGTTTGTGATCGCCCGCCGGGAACAAGGGCAGCGAGTCTTCCGTGGAGGGGAGCTGGTTCTCTTCCTCATGACAGTGGCAGGAGCTGTTTCAGCTGTGCTGGCCCTGACCCAAGGCTGGATAGAGCTCTAAGCAAAGGACAGGCCGCGTGCTGAAGGGCCTGCCCGATCATCCGGGACGGGATCGAGTAAGGACTAACGCACGACGGCGGCGGGCCGCCGCCGCGGCAGCGTCGCCACCGCGACACCCGCCAGGGCCAGCGCCCCGCCGAACAGCGCCGCAACCGGCGGCACCTCACGGAGCAGCAGCCAGGACAGCAGCACCACCACGGCCGGCACCGCATAGGTGGTGGCGGCCGTGCGGCCGGCGCTGAACCGCGCCAGGACGTAGCCCCAGGTAGTGAACGCGATCGCCGTGGGGAAGACCCCGAGGTACACCACGGCCAGCGTGGAGGACAGCGGCGCGGCGGACAGCTCCCGGACCAGTTCGGGGAGGAACGGAAGGCAGGCCACGGCCGCGGCCAGGCACCCGATCCACGTCATGGTGGCCGCGTCCACGTACTGCAGCAGCCGCTTTTGCAATGTCGCAGCACCGCCGTAGAGCACGGCTGCGGCAAGGCCGAGCCCCACGCCCGCCGGATCGACGGTCCCGGTGGAGGTGGCGGCCGCGATGACGGCGACGCCGGCGAAGGCCACCAGCATGCCAATGATCAGCCGCCGCGGAAAGCCCTCGCCCAGCAGCAGTCCGGCGAGCACAGCCACGATCATGGGCGCCAGGTTCACCAGCAGCGCCGCGGTGCCCGCATCCAGATGCCGTTCG
Organism: Arthrobacter citreus; assembly: GCF_038405225.1. Lineage (NCBI taxonomy): Bacteria > Bacillati > Actinomycetota > Actinomycetes > Micrococcales > Micrococcaceae > Arthrobacter > Arthrobacter citreus. Next base: position 2,630,640 of record NZ_CP151657.1, on the reverse strand, counting down.
GCCGCATTCAGCACCAGGTTGTACACCCCGAACCAGGCGAGCCCCCAGACAATCACGAGGGCCAGGATCCGGCCCCGGAGCCGTCCGCGCGCCGAGGCGCCGTCCGCCCCGCCGGTGGAAGCCGCTGCAGCCACCCGGCGTCGTCGTCCCGCCACCGCGGCAATGGCCATCAGCGCCACCGCCCCCACCGCGATCCGGCCCAGCGTCAGGGCGCCGGGGGAGTAGTCCGCGCCGGCGGACCGGATGCCCACAAAGGCCGACGCCCACAGCACCACGGTCACCGCCATCGCGGCCCACAGGCGCGGAGTGGTGCCGCTGGAAACGGAAATGCTGCGGGAGGCTGTAGATGTCATGCCTGTAGTCTTCCCCGCTCCGGGCTTTAGCACCAGTTCCGATTCTTGATCCACACTTCAGTCCAGCTGTAGAGTCAGCGGCATGTTGGATATGCACCGGCTGCGAATCTTCTCCTCCGTGGTGGCCAGCGGCTCCGTGGCCGCCGCCGCGGCCAACCTCGGGTACACACCCTCGGCGGTCAGCCAGCACCTCACGGCCCTGCAGCGCGAAACCGGCCTCACCCTCCTCGAGCGCGCCGGCCGCGGTCTGCGCCCGACGGCGGCGGGGCTGGCGGTGGCGGCGCAGGCGGAAGAGATCCTGGCCCGGCTCAGTGAGGCGGAGGCGGTGCTGTCCGATCTGCGGACCGGACGGAACGGGCGGTTGTCCATGGCTTACTTCGCTTCCGTCGGCGCCGCCTGGATGCCCGCAGTGGCCCGGCGGTTAACCACGGACATGCCCGGCGTCCGGCTGGAACTTCAGCTGCGCGACGACGTCGCTCCCGACCCGGAGGACCGCCCGGATATCCAGCTGGTGGTCGGACGCAAGGGGGTCATCACTCCGGGCAGCGGCTTCGACGCCCACCACTTGGTGGACGATCCCTACGTTGCGGTGCTGCCCGATCATCATCCCGTTGCCGGCCGGCCGGAGATCGAGCTGGCGGAACTGGGCGGGGAACAGTGGGTGGACAATGACTTCGCCCACGGGCTGTGCCGGCTGAACCTGCTGGACACCTGCGCGGCCGCGGGTTTCACCCCCACCTTCCAGATCGAAGCCCACGACTACGCCACCGCCATTGCCTTCGTCAGCGCCGGCATCGGCATCACCGTGCTGCCGGCGCTGAGCGCCCAGCAGCTGCCGGCCAACGTCCGCCGGATCCCGGTGGTCCGCCCGGCTCCGGTCCGTTCCATCTATGCGGTGGTGCGCCGCAGCATGGCCGGCACCGAACCGATACAGCTGGTCCTGGATACCTTGTTTGCCCTGCAGCTTGTGCCTGGAACCCGCGCGGCTGCCACAGCCTGAGCGGGGCGCACCCGTGATCCCCGCTTTTCGCTGCGGAGGCTGGGAAAACCGCTCTACCGGAAATGGAGCCAGGCGGTACGGCCGGAAGGTGGCTGATAGTCGGAGGTGAGAGGGGGCGTGTAGAGCAGGACATACTGCCCCGGACCGGCTTCATCATTGGAGAAACACACGTCGCCGCTGGTCGAGCCGCCCGGCGCTATTTTTCCGCCCCCGCTCAGCTGATTATCGCTGCCGTAGTGGACGGTGTAATTGATTACCCCGCCGGGTGTCTGAAGATTTCAGTCAAAGGTGTCGAACGTAATCACGGCACCGGAGTTGTTTTTCAGTGTGGTGGACGTGCACAGGGACGGCGAATCGTCATACGTCGTCGTCTTTCCGTCAAAGAGTTCCGAGGCGGTGACACTTAGCCCGTCGATGGTGAGGGAATCGCCGGGCTGTCCCACAACATCGCCGCGCATCTCACCGGGAAAAACGGGCGCCGCAGCCGGACCGGTGGGCTTTGCTGAGGCGGTCACCGCATCCTCATCCGGAGCCGCAGCGGAACCTGAGTCATTACCGCCTTCGGCAAGGAGGATAACGATGATGAGGATTAGGACGGCTTCAAAGAGAAGGCGCAGCTTTCCAGATTGGGGACGTCTGGGCTGGCGGTCGGGTCTCGGCCGGATGTGAGGCGCATACGTGTTTTTGGGCGTTTTCATGTAATCAGACGTGGACATCTAGTCAAGGCCTCAATCTCGTGCAATTCCGGTGCGCATTCTCCTTGCGGAAATCTACCGTAGATTCCTTTATCCCGTGATTTCAGAATGCCGACGCCGGCCCGGAGGCTACTTTGCCAGGACATCCCTGAGGACATTGACTATTTCTGTGCCCCGGGGATCATCACCGGCCTCCATCCAGTTGGTCAGGAAAGCAAAGCTCAGCCCCAGCGCCGGCTCGGCAAACGCCACCTGCCCGCCGGCGCCGTCGTGCCCCATTCCGTCAGCGGTGACATAGCGCCGCGCACCTGAATCAAGCTGGAACCCGGCCCCCCACCGCGGCCACGGTGCGGGGGCGGGGAATACCGGTTCTCCCTCGCTGCGCACCATAGTTGCCCGCTTGAGGACTTCGGGATCGAGCCGGTGGGTGGTGGCTGAATCGTGAACCACCGAGGACCACGCCGCAGACAGTCCGCGGGCAGTGGCCACTGCGCCCGCGCCTGGCCATTCAGCGGCACGGACATCGGTGCGGTTAAACCCGACCTCCGCGCCCACAAGTTCCTCGGGAAACGCGCCGCCAAGAGTCATCGCAGCGCTCGGCCAGTCCGCCACACCGGGACTCCGCGCGGCTTTCTGCAGCCGGACGGACTCATGAAGGCTCTCTCCCGCCTCCAAATGGGCGATGCCTGCCTGAAGTTTCTCCGGGACGCCGAGACGCAGCTCTGCCCCCAGCGGATCGGCGAGGGACTCGGCGAGGTATTCACCCGGGCTGCTGCCCGTCACGCGGCGGATGATTTCACCCGAGAGCCAGCCGTGCGTGAGCGCGTGGTAACCGTATCCGAATCCGGGCTCCCACAGGGGTTCCTGCGCGGCGAGCAGTCGTGTCATCGCTGGCCAGTCCAGAGCCTGCTTAAGATCAACTGATTGCCGGGGCGCCGATACTCCGGCGCGGTGGGCCAGGGCGTCTCCGACAGTTACAGCGCCTTTGCCGTGGGCGCCGAACTCCGGCCAGATGTCCGTGAGGAGCATGTCGTAGTCCAGCCGTCCGGCTTCGACCAGACGGGCCACGAGGATGGACATGATTCCCTTGGTGCAGGAAAAGATGACAGTGGATGTGCCGCGGACCCAGGGTTCGGAGCTGCGGGCGTCCGCCAGTCCGCCCCACAGATCGACCACCAGGCGCCCCTGATGGTGCACGGCCAGGGACGCGCCCATCCGGGGGCGGCCCTCGAAGGCTGCCGCGAATGCTTCCCGGACCGGCCGGAAGCGTTCCTCGGCAGTGCCGTGAATGCCGGTCAGTTCGCCGTTCATGCGCTGACCTCGGCCCCGGCGAGTGAAAGGGTGCCGTCTGACATCCACCGCAGAGGGTGCGGATCCGAAATGCCGCCGATGAACGTCCCGCCGCCGTCGACATTCTCAAACGCCAGGAGCACCCATTCTCCGGTCCGGGTCTGGACCGCGCGGCCGGCATAGAACTCGTCCGTTGTCAGCTGAGTAGCGGCTGCAATGTCGAGGACCTGGTCGAGTGAATCCGTGGCCAGCGGCAGCGCCCAAATGCCGCCGCGCGTTCCGTCCGCCCCGCGCTCACCGGCAAGGTGAGCCGTGTCGCAGGAGAACAGCAGGACATGCCGGCCCTCAATGGTTACCAGCTGGATGACCTCCAGGTGGGCAAAACCGGCTCCGGGTTTGCTGAGCGGGGGCTGAACTGTCCATTGCTGGAGGTCCTCAGACGTAGCGTGCCCAATGACGCCACGGTCCCGTCCGGTGCCCTCCCGGGACCGGGCCGTAAGGAGCATGTGCCAGAGGCCGTTGGCGTCGCGGTGGATCCACGGGTCCCGCCACGCTTCCTCATGCCAGGTCCCGTCAGCGAGGGTTTCATACCACCGGGGGTCGGCCGGGAGGAAGTCCGGGTGTTTGGTCCATGACGCCAAATCCTCTGAGACCGCGCGGCCCACCGTCTCCACATTGGTGACGGCGTTTTCGGAGAGGAAGCGTGTGCCGGTGTAGAACATACGCCAGGATCCGTCGTCGGCCCGGACCACGCTGCCGGTCCAAGTGGCGCTGGCGTCAAAAGCCGTTGCCACGCCCGGCTCGAGCACCAGGCCGTGATCGGTCCATGTGTGCAGATCGGTGGAGCTCGCGCGGCCGATCCGCGCGTTTCGGTGGCGGAGCTCGGGATCTTCCAGCGACTTCGGCGCGTGCAGGTAGAAGAGATGGTGCTCGACGCCGTCGTCGGCGTGCCAGAAATCCCAGACCCAATGGTCGGTGCGGGTGAAGCTCATGGTGGAAATCCTTAGTCGAAGCGAAAAGCCGTACCGGGTCAGCCCTTGACGGCGCCCTGGAGCAGGGCGCGGACAAACTGGCGCTGGAAGATGAGGAACACCACGATGGCGGGAGTGATGATGAGCAGTGCGCCCGCGTTCAGCAGGGGAATGCTCAGGGAGTACTGGCCCTGGAAGAAGGTCAGCGCGCCGGCCACGGTTCGGTCCAGCGGGTCGGCAATGAGCACCACAGGGAGCAGGAACTGGTTCCAGGTCCACAGGAAGAGCAGGATGGCCAGCGCCGACAGCGCAGGGACGGCGAGCGGAAGCTGGATTTGCCGGAATTCCTGCAGGACCGATGCTCCGTCCACCCGGGCGGCCTCGGAGAGTTCGCGCGGAACGTTGATGAAGTGCGCGCGCATCCAGAAGACGCTGAAGGGCATAAAAAGTCCCAGCAGGGGAAGGATTACCGCCCAGGGTGTGTTGAGCGTGCCCATGGCCTGTGACTGGTAATAGAGCGGGATGATCAGTGCTTCGAAGGGAATTGTCAGCCCTGCAACGAAGAAGATCAGGACCGCGCGTCCGCCCTTGGGGGCCAGCGCTCCGAGCGCATATCCTGCCAGCGTGGCTATGAGCAGCGACGCCGGCACCACTCCCAGCACGATGAAGGCACTGGACTGCATGAGCCGCCAGACGTTGCCCACCTCGAACGCTGTGACGAAATTTCCCCACTGCGGGTCCGAAGGCCAGACGATGCCGGTGGGGTTGCGGTCCGCCGGCTGCAGCGCTGCTGAGAGCATGCTGATCAGGGGCAGCAGCGTGAGGATAAGGGCCACCGCCAGCAGCAGGCGGCCAAGAAGCAGTTCACTGCGGCTGGTGCGCATCAGTCGTTTACCTTTGAAAGTCGCTGGATGGGAAGCACCACAAGCAGGACAAGGACCATCAGCACCATGCCGAAGGCGGAGGCCAGACCCACGTCGCTTTGGGTGAAGCCAATCCGGAAGATCGAGATGCCGGGGACGAGGGTGGTCCGGCCCGGGCCGCCCTGTGTTGAGGTGTAGATGATGTCGAAGCTGCTCAGCGCGGCGATGATGGTAAGCGTGGCCAGGACCGCTATTTCCTGGCGCAGCCCGGGCAGTGTCACGGTGAAAAACTCCCGCCACCAGCCGGCGCCGTCGAGGCGGATTGCTTCATAGAGTGAACCGTCGATCTTGCCGATGCCGGTGAGCAGGAGCACCGTGCACAGGCCGGTCAGGACCCAGGAACCGATCAGGCCGACGGCGGGCAGTGCCGTGTTGTAATCCGCCAGCCAGGACCGCGTGATGCCGCCGAGACCGATGGCGCTGAGGAACTGGTTGACCGTGCCGGTCTGCGCGTACATCCAGGACCAGGCAATGCCTGCCGCCGCAAGGGGAACGATTTGCGGCAGGAAGAGGATGGTCTGGGCTATGGAGGAGGCGGGCCCCTGACGCATGGACCGGATCAGGCTGGCGAGCATCAGCCCCACACTGATCGGAATGAGCGTGAAGAAGATGATCAGGGTGATGGCATTCAGGATGGACCCCAGCAGCACGGGATTGGTCAGGACCTCGACGTAGTTGGCTGCTCCCACGAATGTTGAGACACCCACTCCGTTCCAGTCATAAAAGGAGTACTGCAGCCCCATGAGCATGGGGACAATGACAAAGCCGATATAGACGGCGAGGGCCGGGAGCAGCATCAGCCAGGCCCAGTACCCGGCCCGGGCGGGGGTCTTCCGCTTGCCCCGTTTCGGGACGGCCACCGCCGGCCCTGTCGGCGCCGAACCGGTGGCTACTGGCTCGCTCTGCCCCGTTCGGCGGACAGGGCCGGTGGTGGCCTCCTTCATTAGTTACCCACTTCGCTCTCGTAGAACTCCTGCACCCGGGTCACGAACTCTTCGCCGGTGATTTTGCTGGTGACGAGCAGCTGGGACTCGGGGATGATCGATCCCGCGTAGATGCCGGCAGTGGTGTTGGACATGAAGTCCACCTGACCGTTTTCTTCACCAATCTGGGCTGCCATTTCCAGTGCGCTGGCGATCAACGAACCTTCTTCGACGGTGGGCTGCTCCAGTGCCGGGTCACCGCCCGGGGAGGCTCCTGTGACATCGGTGATGATCTGGCGTGCGGCCGGGTCCGTGTGGATCCAGTCCAGGAAGTAGGTGGTGGTGTCGAGGTCATCTGAGCCGGCCGCCACCGAGAAGGAGTTGGCTGCACCCATGGCAACATGGTCGCCGCCCTCTTCGATGGGCGGAACAAGGAAGAATTCGACGTTTTCGCCCAGGGCCTTCTGGTAGTTTGCGGCTTCCCAGTTGCCGTTGAACGTGAACAGCCCTTCGCCATTGGAGAAGCGGCTGACAAAGGTGAAGTAGTCAACGGCGTTGATGTCGGAGGGGAAGTAGCCCTCATCGGCCCAGGTGCGGATCAGCTCGGCGCCTTGGATGTTGCCTTCGGTGGCGTAGGAGCTGCCGGGTTCGTTGAACATCCAGGACAGGAATTCGTCCTTGTCTGCGTACTGGTTCATGGCTGCCTGGATGGCAAAGTTGACGACGCCGTCCTTGTCGCCGGCCATGATGGGGATTTCTCCCGCGGCTTTCGCCGCGGCAAGGTCTTCCGCGAATTCGGCCATGGTGGCCGGCGGCGCGTCGATGCCCAGTTCCTCGGCAATGGCGGTGTTCATGTAGATGCCGGTGACGCTGTAGCCGAGGCCCACTTGGTACAGCGGGCCGGAACCGCGCGTTCCTTCGTCGTTCATGCGCAGCGGCGACAGCTGCGATTCGGGCCAGGCGTCCCACCCGTAGGCCTCGGCGTACGGGTCGAGGTTGGCAAGCAGCCCGTCCCGGGCGGTGTCGCCGATGGTGGGCAGCCGGATCAGATCGGGCGGGTTGTCGCCGGCCAGCAGTTTGGGTGCGTTTGCCGTGAGGTTTTGGAACGTGTCGCGCGTGATCTCGAATTTCACGTTGGGATGCTGCTTGGTGAATTCCTCCGCCAGCACCTCCGTCACGGGGAAGCCAGTTTCATCAGCGATGGTGATTGTCACGTCCTCTGAGGTGAGCTCGGTATTCACTTCGACGTTGGCGTCGGAGGACTCGCCTGAGGGGGCGCTGCTTCCCGGGGCGCATCCGGCAAGGGCGATGCCGGCGGCGGCCATAAAGGCAACTGCGGCAATTGGACGGCGCCCCGGGCGCCGCAGTGATGAACTCATGATGACTCCTTTGTCGGTGATTTTCTTCGGGAATTCTGTACAGTGCTAAATCCATTCAGCACTTAGCCTGTGGCCTAGTTGGAAATACCGCAAGTGAATTTGCCAAGTCGTTATAGAGCGTTAGCATCAGGTGGGGAGGAACCATGACAACTACCAGGCGTGTGACCCTTGCCGACGTCGCACGTCGGGCAGGGTTGTCGACTTCCGCTGCGTCCATGATTCTCAACGGGCGCCCGGATACCAGGTTGTCCAAAGACGCGCACGACCGGGTTAACCGCGCGGCCGCGGAGCTCGGTTACCGGCCCAATGTGGCGGCCCGGAGCCTGCGGGTGGATAAGACGCAGACCATCGGTTTTGTCTCGGACACGGTGGCCACCACCCGGTTTGCCAGCGGACTTATAAAGGGAGCCTTGGCCGCCGCCGAGCAGGCGGGCCACGTCATCCTGTTGACCGAGACCAGCGGGGACCATTCACGTGAAACGGACGCCATTGAGGCCCTGCTGGATCGGCAGGTGGACGGCATTGTCTTCGCCACTACCCGGGCCCGTGATCTGTTCATTCCGGACCTGCCGGGAAACACGCCCGTCGTCCTGCTGAACGCGATAAATGAGCATTACGCAACCTCGGTTTTGCCGGATGAGGAACGCGGGGGACGCGCAGCCGTTGCCCTCTTGGCGGATGCCGGCCACCGGGACGGCATCGTTCTCCTCGGACACAACGCGGTGCAGGAGAAGGACGTTTTTCGGTCGACAACCGTTGCGCGCCGCCTGGCCGGGATCCGCGCGGAAATGAAGGACCGGGGATTGTCCTTTGAACGCGAGGAATCGATGTGGGAGTGGGAGCCGCACAACGGCTACGCCGCGGTGAATGCCCTTCTGGACGAGACGCCCCACCTGCGTGCGCTCGTCTGCCTGAATGATCCGCTGGCGTTTGGTGCCTACCAGGCGTTGGCGGAACGAGGCCTCCGTGTGCCGGAGGATGTCTCTCTCGTGTCTTTCGACAACGACGAGATCGCGTCATACCTTCGGCCGGGGCTGACGACGATCGGGCTTCCTCATGAGGAAATGGGTGCGCTGGCTGTCCAACTTCTCCTGGGCGGCGCCAAACAGGAGGAGCATCTGGTTGAAATGCCTGTCATCATCCGTGACTCCATCCAACAGGTGTGACGCGAACAAAGGACAAGAAGGAAAACACACGGGCCCGCCCCCTGCCGGCTCAGCCGGAACAGGGGACAGGCCCGTGAAGTGCTCGAAAGGAACTAGGCGCGCTTGAAGTTCTTCAGCCCGTCGATGCCCACGGCGAGGACAATCACCACGCCCTTGACCACCAGCTGGTAGAAGAACGGAACGTTCATCAGCACCAGGCCGTTGCTGAGCACGCCGATGATGAGCGCACCAATAAGGGTGCCCACAATCCGGCCGCGTCCGCCGGCCAGCGCGGTGCCGCCGAGGACGACGGCGGCAATGGCGTCCAGCTCGTAACCTTCGCCGGCCTTGGGCTGGCCGGATTCGACGCGGGCGGCGAAGATGACTCCGGCCAGGCCGGCGCAGGCGCCCATGATCAGGTAAACGCGGACCAGGGTCCACTTGACCTTGATGCCGGCGAGGCGGGCCGCTTCCTTGTTGCCGCCGATCGCGTAGATGTGCCGGCCAAAGGTGGTGCGTTCCAGGACAAACCAGAGCACGGCGTAGACCGCGAGCATCAGAACCACCGGCGTCGGGATTCCGGCGATGCCGCCGTTGCCCAGGGCGCGGAAGCCCAGATCGCTGGCGATCAGCGGCTGCGCATCCGTGAGCGAGTAGGAGAACCCGCGGATGTAGGTCAGGGCGCCGAGCGTGATGATGAACGCCGGCAAACCAAGGTAGGCAATCAAGCTGCCGTTGATCAGGCCGGTGGCAGCACCCACGAGGATGCCGCCAAGGACCGCCACAATGGCGGGGGCGCCGGCCGTCCAAAGGAGGATGGAGCTGACACCGGTCAGGGCCACCACGGAGCCTACGGAGAGGTCAATGCCGCCGGTGAGGATCACCAGGGTCATGCCGGCCGCCAGGATGGCGTTGATGGAGACCGCGCGGGCCACGTTCAGGCCGTTGTCGACGCTGAGGAAGTTCGGCGCGAACACGCTCATCATCACCACAAGGATGACCAGCACGGCCAGGATGCCGTAGCGGTCCCAGAGCCAGGGCAGGTCCGGTCCCTTCTTGGCTGTGGGTGTGGAGGAGGACGGGTTTTTTGTAAGTGTGGACATATTACTTTTCCCCCAGGAGCTGGGATTCGGCGGATCCTTCGGTGGCAACGCCGGTGGCGTACATCATGACGGAGTGTTCGGTTGCTTCTGCGCGGCTGAATTCCTTGACCAGCTGGCCGTCGCGGACGGCAAAAACGCGGTCGCTGATTCCCAGGGCTTCGGGCAGATCGGAGGAAATCACCAGCACCGCCACGCCCCGGGACACCAGGTCGTTGATGATGCGGTAGATCTCCTGCTTGGCGCCGATGTCGACGCCGCGGGTGGGCTCATCGAGGATGAGCACCTTGGGTTCGAGCATCAGCCAGCGGGAGAGCACCACCTTCTGCTGATTGCCGCCGGAGAGGCCGCCCACCAGCTGGTCGATGGAGGTGCTGCGCACGCGCAGGGATGCCACTTCACCCTTGACAGCGTCGCGGATGCTGCGCCGCTTGATGACTCCGGCGGAGCTGAAGCGCCCAAAGGTGCTCATGGCGGCGTTGTCGCGGATGGACATGTCCAGGAACAGGGCCTGCTCCTTGCGGCTCTCGGGCAGCAGTCCAATCTTCTGGGCAATCGCGTCGCCGGGGCTGCTGATGGACACCTCGGTCCCGTCCATGCTGATGGTGCCGCCGGTTTTGGCGTCGGCGCCGAAGATCATGCGGGCCAGCTCGGTGCGGCCGGCTCCCACCAGGCCCACGAGTCCCACCACTTCGCCGGCCCGGAGGTCCAGGTCCACGGGGCCGATGCCCTTGCCGTTGGTCAGTCCGCGGACGGACAAAACGGTGTTGCCGGGCTCGCGGTTGTGGTGGACGTAGAGATTGTCGACGTCGCGGCCCACCATCCGGTTCACGATGTCCGCCGGGGTGGCTTCGCTGCGGCTGGTGGTGGAGACCCAGCGGCCGTCACGCAGCACGGTGATCCGGTCCGAGAGTTTCCAGACCTCTTCCATGCGGTGACTGATGTAGGCCAGGGCCATGCCGCGTCCGCGCATGTCCTCGACCAGTTCAAAGAGCCGGTCCGCCTCGCCCTGGGAGAGGGAGGCGGTGGGTTCGTCCAGGACCAGAATCTTGGCGTTTTCCGCGACTGCGCGGGCAATTTCCACCATCTGCTGCATGCCGACGGAGAGGCGGCCGATGGGCAGGTCCACCGGGACGTTGGCGCCGATGCGGTCCAGTTTTTCCTGGGCGGAGCGGCGCAGTTCCCTGCGGTTGAGGATGCCGCCGCGGTTAGGTTCGCTGCCCAGCGAGAGGTTCTCGGCCACGGTCATGTCCGGAACGGTGTTCAGTTCCTGGTGGATGATGGCGATGCCCTTGGCCAGGGCGTCACGCGGGTTGGAGATGGAGATCGGCGCGCCGTTGAGTTCAATGGTTCCGCTGTCCGGAGTGTAGACGCCGGAGAGGATCTTCATGAGGGTGGACTTGCCGGCCCCGTTTTCCCCCATCAGCGCGTGAACTTCGCCCGCGTGCAGCTCCAGGTGGACATCTTCGAGGGCCACGGCGCCGCCGAATTTCTTGCTGACTCCGCTCATGCGCAGTAAAGGATTAGTCATTGGAATGCAGCCTTTGTGTGGTGCGGTGGGAAGAACGACGACGGCGGCCGGTGCCGGCCGCCGTCGTCGGAGTTACTGCCAGCCCTTGTACGAGGCGAGGTTCGAGGCGTCCACGAGGGAGCTCGGCACCAGCACGGTGTCATTTTCCAGGGTTTCGCCGGCGCGCAGCTTCACTGCCATTTCCAGTGCGGTGGAGCCGAGCAGGTTGGGATCCTGTGCGGCGGTGCCCTTGAACATGGAGGAGGCCTTGCCCATTTCGGCAACAGCTTCGGGGGAGCCGTCAACGCCGGTGATGATCAGGTTGGACTTGCCGGCCTGCTGTGCGGCCAGGTTGGCGCCCAGTGCGGTGGGGTCGTTCACGCCGAAGATGCCCGAGATGTTCGGGGATGCCGTGAGCATGTCGGTGGTCAGTGTCAGGGCCTTTTCGCGGCCGTTGTCACCGTTCTGCTGGCCTGAAACCTTGACGTCCGGAGCTGCGGCGAGGGCCTCTTCGCAGCCGGTGACGCGGTCCTGGATGGAGGTGGTGGGGGTGCCGTCCACAATCAGGATTTCACCCTTGCCGCCGATTTGCTCGATCAGGCTTTCGCACGCCAGGCGGCCTGCCTGCACGTTGTCCGTGGTGACGGTGGCTTCGGCGTTCTTGGCTCCCACGTCCACGGCCACCACGGTGATGCCGGCGTCGCGGGCGCGCTGGACGGCGGGGCCAACACCCTCGGAGTCCACGGCGTTGATCAGCAGCACGTCGATGCCCTGCTGGATGAAGGCATCAATCTGGTCATTCTGCGCGGCGAGGTCCTGGCGGCCGTCCTGCGCGGAGAAGGTGGCGCCCAGGTCCTTGGCTGCGGCCTCCACACCGTTCTTCATCGAGTTAAAGAACGGGTTGCCCAGGTCCTGGACCATCAGCCCCACGGCCTTGACCTCAGTGCGCTGCTCGCCGCCGGCGGAGGCGCTCATGTCCTCTGTGCAGGCGGAAAGGGAGATGGCGCTCAGTGCCAAGGCTCCGAGCAGTGCGGCGCTCTTGAGTGCCTTCATGTAGATACTCCTTTGTAGTCTCTTCTGACGCTCCGGCTGGCGGCTGACCTCTGTGCCCCTGCGGCCGCTTCTTCGCGGAAAACAGGGGCCGGTGGAGTGACGCACGCCATTCAGACAACGTTGTCCCGCCATGCTATACAGTTGGGACAACGTTGTCTAAACCACACATCCATGCACGCCGCGTCACGTCAAAGGGGAGGTACCGATGGTCGCCGAGAGCCAGCAGAACCCGGCCCGCCGCCCCACCATGACGGACGTGGCCGAGCGCGCCGGCGTGAGCCTGAAAACCGTGTCCCGGGTGGTCAATGGCGTACAGACCGTGGATGCGGACATGGCGAGCCGGGTACAGCAGGCCGCCGAGGACCTGGGCTACCGGCCCAACTTCGCAGCCGCAGTGCTGCGCTCCGGCTCCAGCACCGCGACGATTGGCCTGCTTACCAAGGACCTGCGCAACGAGTTCTATGCCACCATTGCCGGCGCGGTGGCGGATGTTGCCCGGGCCAACGGCTTCCAACTGATCACCTCCTACTCGGGAGAAAACGCCGAAGAGGAGCTCGAAGCCGTCCAGGACCTGTGCCGCCGCCGGGTGGACGGACTGTTGATCGTGCCCACCTCCGGCGACCATGCCGGGCTGCAGAAGGAAATGGACCTGGGCACGCCCATGGTGTTCCTGGACCGCCGGCCGGAAGGCCTGGCCGCTGACGCAGTGGTGCTGGACAACTTCGCCGGTGCCCGGGCCGGCACCGGGCTGCTCCTGGACGAGGGACACACCCGGATCGGGATCCTGATCGACACCCTGAAGATGCCCACGATGAGCGAACGGCTCGACGGCGTCCGGCAGGCCTATGCGGATCGCGGGCTGCCCTTCGACGAGTCCCTGGTGGTCCACAACGTGGCCACGCCGGAAAAGGCCGCGCGGCGGATGGACGCCATTCTGGCTGCGGACCATGCACCCACTGCCTTCTTCTGCGGCAACAACCGCTCAGGGGTGGGAGCCCTGCGCGCCCTCTGGGCACACGGCCGCACCGAACCCCTGGTCTGCTTTGACGACTTCCACCTTTCCGATCTCATGCCCCGGCCGTTGACGGTAGTCAGCTATGACAACTACGCCCTGGGCGCTCTGGGAGCAGAACTGCTTTTCCGCCGCATCCGGGGCGAGGACTTTGACCCTGAAACCGTTGTGCTGCCCACCGCACTCAGCCGCCGCGGCACCACCACCAACATTGCACCAGCGAACGAGCCAACCGGAGGAATCCAGTGACTGCCCCGATCTTTCTTCCCAGCAACCAGCCTGCGGACCGGTTTTACCGCGGCGGCGGGAAAATCCGCGCCTTCCGCGGCACGGCCGCCGCCGGGGAACGGGTTCCCGAGGATTGGGTAGGATCCACCACCACCCTCTTCGGAGAATCCGCACTGGGACTCAGCGAGCTGGCAGCGGGCCGGCTGCTCCGCGAGGAGATCAGCGCAGATCCCGGAGCATGGCTGGGGCCGGAACATGTGGCCCGCTACGGCGCTGACACCATGCTGCTGGTCAAACTCCTCGACGCCGGCCAGCGCCTGCCGGTGCACCTGCATCCGGAACAGGCCTTCGCCGCAGAACACCTGGGCCGCCGGCACGGCAAGGCCGAAGCCTGGTACATCCTGGAGGGCGGTTCGGTGCACCTGGGGTTCACCCGGGACATCAGCTCCGAGGAACTGCGCCGCTGGGTGGACGGACAGGACGTGGAGGCCATGCTGGCCGCCATGCACCTGGTGGAGGTCAACCCCGGTGACAGCGTGTACGTTCCCCCGGGCTGCCCGCACGCCATCGGCAGCGGGATTTTCCTGGTGGAGGTGCAGGAACCGGAAGACCTCTCCATCCTGCTGGAGTGGAAAGACTTCGCCATTGAGGGAACCACTCAGGGGCACCTCGGGCTGGGCTTCGATACGGCGCTGCAGGCCACGGACACCGGTGCACTGAGCGCCTCCGGCGTGGACGCGCTGGTGGTGCGCGGCGGCACCGGCGAAGCCACCCTGGCGGACGGCTCCCGCAGCTACTTCCGCGCCGAGCGCACCGACGTCGACGGCGCTGCCGTCCTGGAGCCCGGGTTCAGCGTCCTCGTGGTGCTGGACGGCAGCGGAACCCTGTCCACAGCGGACGGGGCCTGGCCGCTGGCGGCCGGCGACACCGTGCTGCTGCCGTTTTCTGCCGGCGAGCTGGAGATCAGCGGCACCCTGTCCCTGGTGCGCTGCCGGCCCCCACAGCCGTAACCAGCCCCGCCGCTTGTTTGGCAGTTCCGCGTCTACGCCCTTCGTATCTTCGCCCTCTGCCTTCCCCTCGCCTTCCCGCTAGCCTTCGCCCCTCTGCCTTCCCGCTAGCCTTCCCCCATCCTGCCTTCCCTGAAAGGTCCCGCCATGCCCCTGGTCGCCGGAGTGGACAGCTCCACACAGTCCTGCAAGATCGTCATCCGTGACGCCGTCACCGGCGCCGTGCTGCGCCGCGGCACCGCACGCCACGCCCCCGGGACAGAAGTGGATCCGGAAACCTGGTGGACAGCGCTGCAGGCAGCCGCGGCGGAGGCCGGCGGACTGGCGGACGTGGACGCCATCTCCGTCTCCGGCCAGCAGCACGGAATGGTCTGCCTGGACGCTGACGGCGCCGTGGTGCGCCCGGCCCTGCTCTGGAACGACACCCGTTCCGCCGACGCAGCGCGGGACATGATCGCCGACGCCGGAGCAGACGGCACTGACGGCGCCGAGTATTGGGCCCGGTCCACGGGCACCGTTCCCGTGGCGTCCATTACCGCCACCAAACTGCGCTGGCTGGCCGAACATGAGCCCGAAAACGCGGCCCGCACCGCCGCCGTCTGCCTGCCGCACGACTGGCTGAGCTGGCGGCTGGCCGGTTACGGACCCGGCTCCGGAGCCGCCGGACTGGCGGCCCTGTGCACCGACCGCTCCGACGCCTCGGGCACCGGGTACTGGTCTCCGTCCACCGGCGAGTACCTGCCGGCAGTGCTGGAACAGACCCTGGGCCACCTTCCGGTGCTGCCCCGCGTACTGGGCCCGCTGGAAACGGCACTGCGCACACCTGCCGGACAGCTGATCGCCGCCGGCAGCGGAGACAACGCCGGCGCGGCGCTGGGCGTCGGCGCGGATGTGGGCGACGTCGTCGTCTCCGTGGGCACTTCCGGAACCGTGTTTGCGGTGTCCGCGACGCCGGCCGCGGACCCCTCCGGGCTGGTGGCAGGCTTCGCCGATGCCACCGGCCACTACCTGCCGCTGGTCTGCACCCTGAACGGATCCCGGGTGCTGGACGCCACAGCCGCACTGCTGAACGTGGACCTTCCCGGGCTGACCGAGCTGGCGCTGGGGGCCGGTGACGGTGCCGGCGGCCTGACCATGGTGCCCTACTTCGAGGGCGAACGCACTCCGAACCTGCCTGACGCCACGGGGTCCCTGCACGGGATCACCCTGCAGAACTACACCCCGGCAAACCTCGCCCGCGCGGCCGTGGAAGCCATTGCCTGCTCGCTGGCGGACGGGCTGGCTGCCCTCACCGCTGTGGGAACCGACGTCCGCCGGGTCATCCTGGTGGGCGGTGCCGCCCGCTCCGCGGCCCTGCAGCACGCCGTCTCGGCCGTGTTCGGGCTGCCGGTGACCGTTCCGGAACCGGACGAATATGTGGCCAACGGCGCCGCCCGGCAGGCCGCCGGGGTCCTCACCGGAAGCTGGCCCGAGTGGAAGCAGGCCGGCACCAGCACCGTGGAGTCCGATCCGGCGCCTGACATCCTGCGCCGCTACCGCGCTGCGGCCGCAACCCTTAGCTAACGGTTCCTGACGCAAGCCCGGATTCCGCCGGCGGAAGTGCGTGGGGCGCTGCCTGTGTGGAGTCTTTGAGCTGACGCAGGGGAATTCTCCACAAACGGCAGACAGGCTCTCCCAATGTTGGATGCCGGCTGCCCGGAAAGCACTGTCACCCTTGCGGATAGTCGCACGGCGGAATTGTTAGCACCAATACCCGGTTCCATTCACGTATTTGGCGCTATTGAAGGGCATGGTGCCTATCCGTAGGCTCTGCTCCACAAGTGCTCGCACCCGGCCACACCGGACAATCCCTGCTGAAGCTTGTGCTGGATGCCGACGGTTTCCGGCGTATTTCGCTGCCTTTGTTCCCGGTACCCGCAATGATGCCGGCGCGCTCCAACCCTTGCACCTGTGGTGATGCGTGAAGGGATTCGCACCGCCGCGAAACTGAGGAGCTTGCATGTTCACACCCAAACGGCGCACTGCG
The DNA here is from genome assembly GCF_038405225.1 of Arthrobacter citreus. Taxonomy (NCBI): domain Bacteria; kingdom Bacillati; phylum Actinomycetota; class Actinomycetes; order Micrococcales; family Micrococcaceae; genus Arthrobacter; species Arthrobacter citreus. The sequence continues at coordinate 2,614,025 of NZ_CP151657.1, read as the reverse complement.
CGCCGGTACGGTTTAGTGGCCTTCCTGGGGCTGTTTGCCGTTACCGGTTTCCTTCCCGCGGCGGTGGGCGCCGACGACGCCGCACCCCTGCAGGCGAATCCCGCCTATACGGTCCAGCCCCCGCCTTTTTCCGATATTGCCGGAGATCCCTTTGAAGCGGAAATCCTGTTTATTGCCGCAAACGGCATCACCACCGGATTTCCGGACGGCACCTACCGCCCACTGGCGCCTGTTGCCCGTGACGCCATGGCCGCTTTCATTTACCGGCTGGCCGGGCAGCCCTATTTTGAGGCGCCGGCCACATCTCCGTTTACCGACATCACTCCGGAAACGCAGTTTTACAAGGAAATCACCTGGCTGGCCTCCACGGACATCGCCAACGGGTACCCGGACGGGACTTTCCGTCCGCTGGCCCCGGTTCTCAGGGACACGATGGCCGCTTTTATGAACCGCTTCAGCGGGACCTACTGCAGCATCGAGGCGGCACGGGATTTCCCGGCCCCCACTACTGCGCCGTTCACTGACGTGCCGGTGGATCTGCAGTTCGCCAGGGACATTGCCTGGATGAAGGAGGCGGGGATCTCCACCGGCTGGCCCGACGGGACCTACCGGCCGTTCCTTCCGGTGGAACGTAATGCGATGGCCGCCTTCATGGAACGCCTGGACAGGTACAACGGGAGCGAGGGTGGCTGTAATCCGCCGGTTCCGGCGGGCAACCCGTGGCTGGGCAGCGATGAGGATGCCATGACCCGGGCACACTGGGTCACTGCCGCGATGAACCTAACCCAGAAGGTGGGATATCTGGTGCAGTCGGGCGGGGTTGGGGTTCCGGAATTCGGACTGCCGCCAATCCGGGGCAAGGACGGTTGCTGCGGTCTGGCGCTGGACACCGGTCCGTCCACCGCGTTGCCTGTGGGAGTGGGCCTGGCTTCCACCTTCGACCGCACGCTGGCCCGCGCCTACGGTGCGGTGTCCGGGGAGGAAGCCCGCGCCGTCGGATTCAACTCCATTGCCGGACCGACCATGGACCTGATCAATACCCCCTACAACGGACGTATGTGGGAGGACCTGGGCGAAGATCCTCTGCTGAGCGGAGACACCGCGGCGTCCCAGGTGATCGGCGAACAGGGTCCCGACATCATTGCCCTGCCCAAGCACTACAACCTGAACAACTTTGAATCCCGCCGGGGTGACGTCAATGTGGTCATTGAAGAGCGGCCGCTGCTGGAGAACTACAGCCGTAACTGGGAAAACGTTGTGGTGAACGGAAACGCCGGGTCCGTCATGTGCGCGTTCAACCAGGTGAACGCCGAGTACTCGTGCGGCAATGACCTGCTGCTGAACCAGATCCTCAAGGGCAGGCTGGGGTTCCAGGGCTACGTCAGCTCGGACTTTAATGCTGCCCATGCCTTCTCCGACTACGCGAACGGGCTGGACGTTGCCGGTCCCGGGACCGAGTTCTCGGGGCCGGCCCTGACCGCAGCCGTCGAGGCCGGCGAGGTCTCCGAACTGCGGATCACCGACGCCGCCCGGCGCGTGGCCTACGCCATGTTCGAGAACGGCATCATCGACAACCCGCCGGTGAACTCCTTTGTGAACCCGCAGCCCACGGACGTCGCCATTCCGGACAACATGCTGGCAGCCCATGACGCCATCGCCGAGGAGGTGGCCGAAGAGGCCATTGTCCTGCTGAAGAACAGCGGTGACACGCTTCCGCTGGTCAACGCTGACACTTCTTCGGTGGCTGTCATCGGCTCCGATGCCGACTGGTACATCGACGGCGGCGGCTCGGGTGCGGTCCAGAACCCGGCACAGCTGACCACTATCCTGGACGGCATCACCGCCCGGGCCGCGGGCGCCACCGTCACCCAGTCCCCGGGAACGGACCCGGTGTCCCTGGCCGACACGGTTCCCGGGCCGTTCCCGGTGCCGAGTGACGTGCTCACGGCCCTGAACGCCGAATACCGGTTGGGTGTCAACAACTTCACGGGTGCAACAACGCTGACCCGCTCCGAGCGGCAGGTGAACCTGCGCACCGGCATTTCCGCGGACGTCATCAACACGTCCCAGGTGCCGGGCATCGGCGGCCAACTCGCCACGGCACCCATGTCCGCGGTGTGGGCGGGGACCATCGTGCCGCCGTCGACGGGAACTTACACCCTGTCACTGACGCATCTGGGCACCGCGCGGCTCTACGTCAACGGAACGGAGCTCATCAACGAACCTGCGGACACCCTGTTGACGGACGAGGTAACGGTGGACCTGACTGCCGGGACGCCGGTTCCGGTGCGGGTGGAATACACCACCGACGCGCCGAACCAGTTCAATGGCGGGCTTAATGACCAGCCCGGCGCCATTGCCCGGCTCGGCTGGACCCCGCCGGCGGGCGTGGTGGCACCAAGCATCACGGCAGCTGCGCAGGCGGCAGCGGCCGCCGACGTCGCCGTCGTCGTCGCCCGGGACTACACCGGTGAGGGAGCGGACCGCGGTTCGCTGACGCTGCCGCAGAACCAGGACGCGCTGATCAGCGCCGTGGCGGCCGCAAACCCCAACACCGTCGTTGTGCTGGCCACCAGCGGGCCGGTGACCATGCCGTGGATCGACAGCGTGCCCTCGGTCCTGGAGGCCTGGTACGCCGGGCAGGCGCAGGGGCGGGCCGTCGCTTCCGTGCTGTATGGGGATGTGAATCCGTCCGGGAAGCTGCCGGTTACCTTCCCGGTCAGCGACGAGCAGGCCACCACTATTGGGCCACCCAACCCGTTCGACATTTTCGACGTGCTGAGCCCCACGGCGGACTACACCGACGGAGTATTTGTCGGGTACAAAAACTACGTGACCCGGGGTGCGGTTCCGCTGTTCCCGTTTGGGCACGGGTTGTCCTACACCCAGTTCGGGTACAGCAACCTGTCCTTGCCTGACACGGTGGATGACGCTGATCCGACCGGAAACGTGTCCGTGCAGATAGCAAACCTCGGGACGCGCACCGGGGAGGAAACCGTGCAGGTGTACGTGGGCAGCCTGCCCGGCGACGTTCCGACGCCCACCCGGCAACTGGCCGGATACGGCAGCATCACCCTTCGGCCCGGAGGGGTGGGAACGGTGAATATCGCCTTGGACCCGCGGTCGCTGCAGTACTGGGACGACGAAGCGGACGCTTTCGTCACTCCCACCGGCCCGCTGTCCATCTTTGTGGGGAGCTCCGTCTCGGACACCCGCCTCGTGGGGCAGGTGACGGTGCAGTAAGGGTGAGCGTGCAGTAGCGTCATACGGCCAACAGATCAGTGGAGCCCGGGGTTCATCCCGGGCTCCACTGATCTTTTTGGTCCTTCATCGGCGTCACAGGCGTAACAACTGTCACAAGTATGGTTAGGCATGCCTTACTCTTGATTTGTTAGGCAACCCTAAAACCAGTGTGGCCCCCGGCTCGCTACGGTTACCAGCCGGGTTGCGCCCCCACTGATGACGAAGGAACACCACCTTGCGCCTTTCCCGTATCACTGCCGTATGCGCGGCAGCACTGCTCACCACTGGACTGGCGGCCTGCTCCACCCCGGCCGCAAGCAGCGACGACACCACCGGCTCCGCGTTTGAGCCGATCACCATCGAGCACGCCCTGGGCACCACCACCATCGACACCAAGCCCGAGCGCGTGGCCACGGTCAACTGGGCCAACCACGAGGTGCCCCTGGCCCTGGGCATCGTCCCGGTGGGCATGGCTGCGGCCAACTTCGGCGACGACGACGGCGACGGCATCCTCCCGTGGGTCGAGGAAAAACTGGAGGAACTCGGCGGCGAAACCCCGGTGCTCTTCGACGAGAACGACGGCATCGACTTTGAAGCCGTGGCCGACACCAACCCCGACGTCATCCTGGCCGCCTACTCGGGCCTGACCCAGGAGGACTACGACACGCTCAGCGAAATCGCTCCCGTGGTTGCCTACCCGGAAACCGCCTGGGGCACGTCCTGGCGCGAAATGATCGAGATGAATGCCGAAGGCCTCGGCATGGAGCAGGAAGCCAAGGACCTGATCGCCGGTCTGGAAACTGAAATGTCCGACGCCGCCGCCAAGTTCCCGGCGCTCGAGGGCAAGAACGCCATGTTCCTGACCCACGTTGACCCGACCGACCTCAGCGAAGTCAGCTTCTACACCACTCACGACACCCGCACCATGTTCTTCGAGGACCTGGGCATGGAGGTGGCCGGCAGCGTCAAGACCGCCTCCGATGCCACCGACAAGTTCTCCCTGACCCAGAGTGCCGAACAGGCCGATGCGTTCAGCGACGTGGACATCATTGTCACCTACGGCGGCGAGGAACTGGTCAGCGCCCTGGAATCGGATCCGCTGCTCTCGCAGATGCCCGCCGTCGCCAACGGCGCCATTGTCAGCCTGCCCTCGGACAACCCGCTGGGCACCGCCGCGAACCCGACGCCGCTGGCCATCTCGTGGATCTTGGATGACTACCTCACCCTGCTCTCCGACGCAGCCACCAAAGCGAAGTGACACAGCAACACCCCTCTGCTGCCCCGGCACCCGCCGGGGAAGCATCCCCGCAGGCCCCGGGAACCGCCGTACCAGCCACGCCTTCACCGGCCGGCAAGGTGCGGCGGCGCCCGGGGCGCCTGCGTGCACTGTGGCTTCTGATTGCCGTCGCCGTGCTCGCCGCCCTGATGCTCGCCAGCATCACCGTGGGAGCGCGCGACGTCGGCTGGAACGACATTCTTGCCGCCCTGGGCGGCTCTTCCGACGGCTTTGACGAAGCCGCCGTCGCCAAGCGGATTCCGCGCACCCTGCTCGCCGTCGTCGCCGGCGCGGCCCTTGGCCTGTCCGGTGCCGTGATGCAGGGCGTGACCCGCAATCCGCTGGCCGATCCGGGCATCCTGGGCATCAACATGGGCGCCTCGCTGGCCATCGTCGCGGGCATGGCGTTCTTCGGCCTCGCCGCCGCCTCCAGCTACGTTTGGCTGGCCATCGCCGGCGCCGCCGTCACCGCCGTCTTTGTCTACACCGTCGGGTCGATCGGCCGCGGCCCCGCCACCCCGCTGAAACTCGCGCTGGCCGGCGCCGCGACGTCGGCCGCCCTGGCCTCCTTTGTCAGCGCCATTGTGCTGCCGCGCAACGACATGGCGCAGGGCGTGCGTTCCTGGCAGATCGGCGGGGTGGGCGGCGGTTCGTATGAGAGCATCACCCAGATCCTGCCCTTCCTGCTGGTCGGCTTCGCCATCTGCCTGCTTTCGGCGCGCGGCTTGAACTCGCTCGCGCTCGGAGATGACCTCGCCGCCGGGCTGGGGGAGCGGGTTGCGCTGGCCCGCGGCGCCGCATCACTGGGCGCCGTCATCCTCTGCGGTGCCTCCACCGCGGTCACCGGACCCATCGCCTTTGTCGGCCTCGTGGTGCCGCACGCCTGCCGGCTGCTGGCCGGGGTGGACCACCGCTGGCTGCTGCCGTTTTCCGCCGTCGCCGGTGCCGCCCTGGTGACCGCGGCGGATGTGCTCGGCCGCGTCATCGCCCGGCCCGCGGAGATCGACGTCGGCATCCTCACCGCGCTGATTGGCGCCCCCGTCTTCATCTACATCGTCCGCCGGCAAAAGGTGCGTGCCCTGTGAACCCCGCAAGCCCCGCCGGCGCTGCCACCGCCCCGGCCACGCCCACCGGCACCGCGCCGGGAACCGCAGCCGGCCCCGAAACCACCCGCGCCGCCGTCGCCCGCGTCCGCTCCGGCGCCACCCGCCGCTACCGGCTCGTGGTGACCCTGCTCGCCGTCGGCATCCTGGCCGTCTTCGCGCTGAGCCTGATGGCCGGACGCACCTTCTACGCGCCGGCCGACGTGCTGCACGTGATCCTCGGCGAGGATGTGCCCGGCGCCTCCTTCGCCGTCGGGCGGCTGCGGCTGCCGCGCGCGGTGCTGGCCGTGCTCACCGGCGCATGCTTTGGCCTGGCCGGCGTCGCGTTCCAGACCATGCTGCGCAATCCGCTGGCCAGTCCGGACATCATCGGCATCAGCTCCGGTGCCGGAGCCGGTGCTGCCTTTGCCATTGTTGGGCTCGGGCTCGGCGGCGCTGCGGTGTCCACCTTCGCCATTGTTTCCGGACTCATCGTGGCGCTGGCCGTTTACGCGCTGTCCTATAAAAGGGGAGTGGCGGACACCCGGCTGATCCTGGTGGGCATCGGAATTGCCGCGATGCTGGACTCGGTCACCGCTTACGTGCTGAACCAGGCGCCGGAATGGGAACTGCAGGAGGCTATGCGCTGGCTGACCGGCAGCCTCAACGGCGCGTCCTGGAACCAGGTGTTGCCGGTGCTCGCCGCCATGATCGTGCTGACGCCGGTGCTGCTGGCCCAGTCCAAGAACCTGGCCGTGACCCGGCTGGGCGATGACGCCGCGTCCGCCCTGGGCGTGCGGGTGAACCTCACCCGGATTGTGGTGATCGTGACCGCCGTCGGGCTCATCTCCTTTGCCACCGCGGCCGCCGGACCCCTCGCCTTTGTCGCGTTCCTCTCCGGGCCGATCGCCGCCCGGCTGGTGGGCCCGGGCCCGTCGCTGCTGATTCCCGCCGGACTTGTCGGGGCGCTGCTGGTGCTCGTGGCCGACTTCTGCGGCCAGTATGCCTTCGGCACGCGGATGCCGGTGGGCATCATCACCGGGGTGCTCGGCGCCCCGTTCCTCGTTTACCTCATTGTCCGCGTCAACCGCGCAGGAGCATCGCTGTGACCACAACCCATTCCCTGAACGTCGAAAACCTCACGCTGGGTTACGGCGACCGCACGGTCATCGACTCCCTGGACCTGGTGGTTCCGCCGGGCAGGGTCACCGCAATTATCGGTGCCAATGCCTGCGGCAAGTCCACGCTGCTGCGCTCGATGTCCCGGCTGCTCGCCCCGCGCGCCGGACACGTGCTGCTGGATGGCAAGGCGGTGCACTCGATTCCCGCCAAGCAGCTGGCCCGCACGCTGGGGCTGCTGCCGCAGTCGCCCATCGCGCCCGAGGGCATCACGGTTGCGGACCTGGTGGGCCGCGGCCGGCATCCTCACCAGGGCATCTTTGCGCGCTGGAGCAGGGACGACGACGACGCCGTGGCCGCCGCGCTGGATGCCACCGAGACCGCCGTGCTGGCGGACCGGGCCGTGGATGAGCTCTCCGGCGGGCAGCGGCAGCGCGTCTGGATTGCCATGGCGCTGGCGCAGCAGACCGACCTGCTGCTGCTGGACGAGCCAACCACGTTCCTGGACGTCAGCCACCAAATTGAGGTGCTGGACCTGCTGACCGACCTGAACCGGTCCCGGGGCACGACCATTGTGATGGTGCTGCATGACCTGAACCTGGCCGCCCGTTACGCCGACCACCTGGTGGCCGTGGCCGGCGGAAAGCTGCACGCCGCGGGCCGGCCCGAGGATGTGCTGACCGAGGAGACCGTGCGGACCGTCTTCGGCATGGAGAACCGGGTGATCACAGACCCGTCCTCCGGCAAGCCGCTGATGCTGCCGCTGGGGCGGCACCATGTGCTTTCCGGGGCCGGGGCTGGGGCCGGGGCCACAGCCTGAAAGCACAGCGCGCCCTGAGCAGGCTGTGTCCCGAGGGTTAGCTGCTGGCCCGAACCACCAGCTCGGGGGCCAACCTGACGCTTTCGGCAGATCCTCCGCCGATCAGCTGGTGCAGCGCCTGCAACCCCTGGCGGCCCATTTCGTGCATGGGGGAGCGGATGGTGGTGAGGTTAACGCCGCCTGCCAGAGGAGTGTCATTAAACCCTCCCACTGCAACGTCGCCCGGCACCTGCAGTCCTTGTTCCCGGAACACGCCGATGGCACCGATGGCGGCGAAGTCATTCACGGCAAAAACGGCCTCCGGCACCCGGCCCGAAGCCAGGATCCGTGTGGCGGCTTCCTGCCCGGCGGCAGCATCAAAGCCGTTGTGGATAATCCACTCCGGGGGTACGTCGAAACCGGCACTGGTCAGGACGTCGAGAAAGCCGGCGGAGCGGTCCCTTGAGGTGGAGGTGGCCGAAGATCCGGCGATCAGGGCAAATGACCGTCGCCCGGATGCCAGGAAATGCTCGGCCATGAGCCGCCCCCCGGCGTAATCGTCACAGGTCACGCTGACGTGGTCCCCGGATGACCGGCTCACCAGAACCAACGGAACTTTCCGGCCCGCCAGTTCATCCAAATACGGATCCTCGAGCTTGCCGTCACCGAAGATGAGGCCATCCATCCGCCGGCCCAACAGCATCTCAGCCTTTGCGCGCTGTTTTGCCGGATCGTCCAGGGAGTTAGCCACAACGGTGAAGAGCCCGTTCTCGCCCGCCGCCTCGTCAATGCCCTCATAGATGGTGGCCAGGACAAAGTCCTGCAGGCGCGGCACAACGACGCCCACGGTGTCGGAACGGGAAGTCCGCAGCGACGCCGCATGCGGATTTCGCGTGTAACCCCGTTTCCGGGCCAAGGTCAGAATCCGCTCCGTGGTCTGAGGCGCGGCCCATTTGGACTGCAGCCCTGCCGGATCATTGAGCACCCGGGACACGGTGGAGATATTCAGGCCAAGCTCCTGGGCAAGGAGCTTGAGGGTGATGGGTGCAGCGCTGGGCATGTTTCCGTCTCGTGTCATTGTGTCGCCGAATATTAACAGTGTGTGAATGTGTTGCGCTTCACATCAGTTCCCCCATAGTATCGCTTCCAACACGTACACAAACGTTTGCTGCATACGTTTGCAGCAAACGATTGGTCACCCGGACCCGTACGCAGAACTTTTGAACGGAACCAGCAGTGGCGCACATTCGGATACTGGGAACAGGCGGCACCATCGCCTCACGCGGACAGGGCGAGTCCGGTTCCGTGGCCTCGGACACGACGGAATCGCTGACGGCATCGCTCGGCAATGAGCACACGTTCACGTCCAGGGATATTTTGACGACGGGCAGCTACCGGCTGGATTTGCAGGACCTGCGCGCCATCGCCGAACAGGTCCATGGCGCGCTGGCGGAAGACGACGTCGACGGCGTGGTGGTCACGCACGGCACCGACACCATGGAGGAGACAGCCTTCCTGCTGGACCTCTTGCACTCCAGCTCGAAACCGGTGGTTTTCACCGGCGCCCAGCGGGCGGCCGACAGTCACGCTCCGGACGGTCCGGGCAACATTGCAGATGCCGTGGCGGCTGCCGCCACAGAACAGCTCCGGGACACCGGCGTGCTGATCTCCTTTTCCGGGACGGTCCTCACAGCCCGCGGAGCACGGAAGGCGCAAACGACCGCGGACAGCCCCTTCGCCGGCGGTGTGCAGGTGGCGCACCTGCTGGGTGACGAAGTTGTTGTCACTGCCCGCCCGCAGCGTCGGCCGCCCCTGCCGTTCCCCGGCCACGTCTTTGGCGGCATCGGGGTGGAAATAATCACCGCTTATCCCGGCGCCACCCCGGCGCTGCTGCGCCACGCCGCGGCGGACGGTGCCAAGGCTGTGGTGCTTGCCGGTACAGGGATCGGCAATGCCGGGCCTGGTTTTGCCGACGCGGTGGCAGACCTCAGTGCGGACGGAGTACCTGTGATCCTGAGCAGCCGCGCCCCGTGGGGCCCGGTGGTTCCCACCTACGGCAACGGCGGCGGCAAAGACCTGATCCGCGCAGGCGCTGTGGGCTCGCGTGATCTGAATCCGTTCCAGTCGCGGATTCTGGCAGCACTGCTGCTGGCGCTGGACCCCGCCACGGAAACGTTCGCCGAGCGTTTCACGGCTTACAGCTAGATACTTTCGAACAAATCCCGCTCTATCCACGCAACACTCTCCAGAAGGAACAGCAACATGGCTAAGAAAATTCAGGTTTCAGTTGGAATCGACGTCGACGCAGTAGGCGGCTGGCTTGGCTCCTACGGCGGTGAGGACTCACCCGGTGACATCTCACGCGGGATCTTTGCCGGCGAGGTTGGCGTTCCGCGCCTGCTTAAGCTTGCCCAGGACCGGGAAATGCCGGTGACCTGGTTCTGGCCGGGCCACTCCATCGAGACCTTCCCCGAGCAGTTCGAGGCCACCGTCGCCGCGGGCCATGAGGTGGGTGTGCACGGCTACAGCCACGAGAACCCCATTGCCATGAGCCGCGAGCAGGAGACCGAGGTTCTTGATTACTGCATTGACCTCTTCACCACACGCACCGGCAAGAAGCCCGTGGGCTACGTGGCTCCGTGGTGGGAATTCTCCAACGTCACCAACGAGATCCTGCTCGAACGGGGCTTCCTCTACGACCACTCACTCATGCACAACGACTTCAGCCCGTACTACGTCCGGGTGGGCGACTCCTGGACCAAGATCAACTACGACGCCGCCTCCGCCCGGGAGTGGATGAAGCCGCTGGTCCGCGGCGAGGAGACCGATCTGATCGAAATCCCCGCCAACTGGTACCTGGACGACCTGCCTCCCATGATGTTCATCAAGGGCAGCGCCAACAGCCACGGCTTCGTGTCCCCCCGCGACATCGAGCAGATGTGGAAGGACCAGTTCGACTGGGTCTACCGGGAAATGGACGACGCCGTCTTCCCCCTCACCATCCACCCGGACGTTTCCGGCCGCCCGCAGAACCTGCTGATGCTCGAGCGCCTGTTTGACCACATTGCCGGCCACGACGGTGTGGAGTTCGTCAACATGGAGACCATTGCCCGCGACTTCGCCGCCCGCAACCCCCGCTCCTAAACCCCCACAAGAAGATCCCTCTGGTACAGGACAGGACCCCCACATGAGCACCTCAGCCGCACCCAAGCGCCGCCCGCCCACAGATGTTGCCCCCTGGGACGTGGAAATCACGCCTCAAGTTGTCCGGAAAGTTTCCCTGGTCTGCTTCATCGCCTGGGTGGTTTCCGTCTATGACTTCACCCTTTTTGGCACCCTGCTGCCGGTCATCGCCGAGGACTTTGGCTGGAGTGCCGCCCAGTCCACCGCGGTGAATACTGTTGCCCACGTCGGGATCTTCATCGTGGCCCTGCTGGTGGGGACCATCATTGACCGACTGGGACGCAAGAACGCCCTGATTGTGCTGATGCTCGGCGGCGCCGCAGCCGCCGGCTTCACCGGGCTTGCGGCCGGCGTCGTCAGCCTGATCATCATCCGCTCCTTCTCCGGATTCTCCATGTCCGAGGAAGTGGTGAATGCCGTCTACCTCAACGAGATTTACAAGAAGGTCAAGAACCGCGGCCTGATGTACTCCATCGTGCAGGGTGGTTGGCCGGTAGGTGCGCTGCTTTCCGCCGGTATCTCCGCAGCCCTGCTGCCGGTCATCGGCTGGCGCTGGAGCTTCGTGGTTGCCGCTGTGATGGCGTTGCTGGTGGCCATCATGGCCTCCCGGCTGCCTGAATCACCCACCTTTGCCGCCATCAAGGAAGTCCGCCGCCGCCAGGCCGCCGGGGACATCGAGGGTGCGCGGAAACTTGCTGCCGCACACGACCTCGAAGAGGGCAGCCAGCACAAGACCGGATTCAAGGACGTTTTCACTCCTGAACTGCGCCGCCACACTACCCTTCTCTCCCTCGCCTGGCTGTTCAACTGGGCCGCCATCCAGGTCTTCTCCGTCCTGGGCACCACCGTGCTGGTGGAAGCCAAGGGGGTGTCCTTCGAAAACGCCCTGCTGATCCTGGTCATGGCTAACGCCGTCGGCTTCGCGGGCTACGTGTTCCACGGCTGGCTCGGTGACCGCATCGGCCGGCAGAAGACCGTCATCATTGGGTGGTTCGGCGGCGGCGCCGCCAGCCTGGTCATGCTGCTGGGCCCCAGCAACGATGCCTTCATCATCGTGATGTACGCCATGACCCTGTTTTTCCTCACCGGCCCCTACGCCGCATTGCTCTACTACATGGGCGAGTCCTACCCCGCACACGTCCGGGGCATGGGCACCAACGTGGCCCACGTGATGGCACCGCTGGGCGGCATTGCCGGCTCCGGTCTGCTCAGCCTCTTCCTCTTCATGGGAATGGGCATGCAGACGGCTGCCCTTATTACCGGCACCGGCGGCCTGGTCATATCCGCCCTCTGCATGATCGGGACCCGCAAGGTCCACCAGGAAACCGTTACCAAGGAGGCAGCAGCATGAACCGCGACGACGGACTCAACGGGAAGGTAGCCGTCATCTCCGGCGGGGCCAGCGGGATCGGCCAGGCCCTGGCCGTGGCCTATGCCCGCGCCGGCGCCAACACAGTGGTGGGCTATTTGGAGAATGACCCGCACGACGTTGGTGAGACCGTTGCGCTGGTGGAGGCCGCCGGGGCCAAATGCGTCACCGTCCCGGTGGACGTCCGCAGCTATGCCGACACCGAAGCCCTGGCTTCCGCCGCCGTCGACAGCTTCGGCCGGCTGGACATCTCCGTGGCAGCCGCCGGTATCCTGCGCCGGGCCTCCCTGGCGGATATGACCGATGACGCGTGGGAAGACATGATGGCCGTTGATCTTTCGGGGGTCATGCGGACTTTCCGCTCCTGTGCCGCACGGATGCAGAGCGGCGGCGCCATGGTTGCCACCTCATCCATTGCCGGCGGTGTCTACGGCTGGGAGGACCACAGCCACTATGCCGCGGCGAAAGCAGGCCTTCTCGGCATGTGCCGCTCACTCGCCGTCGAACTGGCGCCGCGCAAAATCCGGGTGAATGCGGTCATCCCAGGGCTGATTGAAAGCCCGCAGTCCCTGGATGGAGTCAACTCGCTGGGAAAGGACGGGCTGGAAGCAGCCGGGAGCATCATTCCCTGGGGCCGAGTGGGCAACGTCGATGAAGCCGCCCGGGTCATTCGATTCCTGACCAGCGATGATTCCGCCTACGTCACCGGCCAGCAGCTGATTGTCGACGGCGGCCTCACCGTCCGCTGGCCCAGCTGACTCAGCTGGCTCCAGCTGGCACAAAACCCTCCGGCCGCGGAGCTCCCCACTCCGCGGCCGGAGTCTGATTCCCTAGGTAAGGACACCAACATGAGTTCTCTTCGCGGCAAGACCGCCGTTATCACCGGAGCCGGCAGCGGCATCGGTGCCGCCATAGCCCGGCTCTTCGCCTCCGAGGGGGCGGATCTGGCCCTGCTGGACCTGGACCCGGAACAAGCGGACCGAGTGGCCACCGAATGCACGGCCCTCGGGGTAAAAGCCCTTGCCAGGCGTCTGGACGTCACCGACAGCGACGACGTTAAAGCGGCCATCGACGCCGCTGCGGAGGAATTGGGTGGGCTGGATATCCTGGTCAGCTCGGCGGGAATCCTGGACGAGACTCCGTTCCTGGAGCTGAGCCCCGAAACCTTCGACAAGACTCTCGACGTGGACTTGCGCGGAGTGTTCCTCGCCGCACGGTGGGCCGCGCCGCACATGGTTAAACGTGGTGGTGGGCGCATCATCAACATTTCCTCGCAGCTGGGCATCAAGGGTGGCACGGGGCTGGCACACTACGTCTCAGCAAAGGCAGGGGTTATTGGCCTCACCAAAGCCCTGGCCTTGGAACTGGCACCACACGCAATCCTGGTCAATGCCATCGCCCCGGGCCCGATCTTCACCCCGCTAATTGACGGTCTCTCCGAGGACTGGAAAACCGCCAAACAGGCTGAATTGCCTGTGGGGCGTTTCGGCACCGCGGAGGAAGTGGCGCCCACGGCGCTGCTGCTGGCGTCCTCGCCCGGAGGCAACCTCTACACGGGCCAAACGCTGGGCCCGAACAGCGGCGACGTCATGCCGTGACGGCCTGATCGCAACGGCAGATATCGGTTTTATCGGATTCCCAGAATAGGCAGACCATGTGCGGAGGATGTCCCGGCGGGGCGACCATATCCCGGCCCTCGGGTTATGCCGCGGTTACCGGAATTAAGTCCGGGGTGGGGGCGCTCCTGCAGAAGATCGCCGGGCGGCGTCTGACTATTAGGCCATTCGGTGATCAATGGCTGGTTCAAACCCGTATGGGGAGTCAAAGCGTTGTCCCTGGGCTGGAAGAAGTCGCCGCAGCAGTGGCGGCTGGTCCCTTGTCCTGGAATGACGTGGCGGCGCTGACGGGCGAAGCGGTCGACGGCGAGGCCCCGCACCTGACCTGCGCGTCTGCGGCCCTTCTGCGGAAGATCCAGGCATCACCGCTGCAGGAGAGGCAGGAGCGCGAGCTCAGCGCCGGCCAGTTCACCACGGCGTTGCTGGTCCAAGCCGCGAACCATGCCGCCCGGCGCCGGCGCTGAGCCGTCGCGCCGTCGTCGGCCAGTAGAATCGTTTGATGCCGGAAACCAACCAAATCCCGACGTCAACCGTGTCTCTTGCCTCCGCCCGGGCAGCGCGGATAGTCACCGAAGCCACCGCCCCGGCGGTCCTCGTGGGGATCCTCCTGCTGCTGCAGCCGGTGCTGAGCCCCGGTGTCACCTGGCTGCAGGGAATAGTCGCTGCCAGTTTCACCGTGGGGCTGCCCTTTGCCGGCATCCTGTGGCTCAAGCGGCGCGGCGCGGTAACGGACCATCATGTGGGGAAGCGTGAGCAGCGCGCTCCAATCCTGATCGCATCAGCCGCGTCCATCGGCGTCGGCGCACTGCTGCTCATCCTCCTGGGCGCACCGGCGGCGCTCTTCGGTGAAATTGGGGGAGTGTTTATCGGGCTGGTCCTGTGCCTGGCGGCAAACCTGGTGTGGAAACTCTCGGTGCATTCCGCTGTTGCGGCCTACGTGGGCCTGGCCCTGCTGGCGCCCGTTCCGATGGTGGGATCCGCTCTTGCCCTGCTGCTGGCATCCGCCACCGGATGGTCCCGGGTGAAGCTCGGGGACCACACACCCACGCAGGTTCTGGCCGGCCACGCGGCAGGTTGCCTGGCATTCACCGCCGCGCTGCTCCTGCCCTGATGTTCCTCCCCTGTGCTCATTGCCCTCAACGCTCATTCCCCTGTGCCGGCTGCGAATGCTCCAGCGCTTTTGGGATAAAGTCGGTGCAGTCTCTTCACATAAGCACGACAAAAATGTGAAAAACACACGATGGGGAATTGATGGCAGTGCGTTTTAGGAAGTCCGCGGGCAAGGAACGGGCGGCCTCGGAAGCAGCCGTATCCGGCCTTAACCTTGGTGAGCACGTGACCTTTGATGAGCTGCTGGCTGTTGTCACAAAGGCCCACGGAAAACCGATTGAACTTCGGGACATTGACCACGGCGTCATTCCCGCCATTACCGGCCTTTGGATCGAAAAGGACACGAAGTCCATCATTCTGCTGCCCTCCGGGGATAACCGGCTGCACCGCACGCACGCGGCGTGCCACGAGTTTGGGCATATTCTCCTGCGCCATCAGGGCTGCGGCGGGGTTGAGACGGCCGTCCCATCGGTCTTCCAGCACATTGGCAGCCGCAAAGGCATCAAACGGATGCTGGCGCGGTCCATGGACTGGAATGAGACGGAACGTGCCGCCGAGCACGTTGCCTACCTGCTGTCCCTCGCCCTTCTGCCGGGGGAGCGTCAAAGTACGAGCGGCTTCGAACGGACCTTCACATGACCCTCCTGCAGGTGCTGCCGGTCTGCATCCTCTGGGGCATGGTGGCCATCCGGGTGCTGGGCCTGTTCTTTGGCTGGAAACCGTCAATCCTCCCGGCTGTGGCACTGATAGCCCTGGGCGCCACTTTGAATATCGACCCGGTGTACTTGGCCGTTGACCGGCAGCTGGGCGGCTGGAACGTACTGAACCTGATGGTCCACCTGCTGATGGGTGTGGGCATGACGGAGTTGAGCCGCCTGCTGCTGCAGGTCACAGGCCGGTCCAGCCGCCAGGTGCGGGTGCTGATCATCATCGGGGTGGTCCTGGGGCTGGCGCAGGCAGTGCTGCTGGTGGTTTCCGATACGTCAGGATCTGCCGCCAGCTTCACCGAGACCTTCGGGGACGCACCAACCATTGCCCTCTATCAGGCAAGTTTCTTTGCCTGGTTCGGAGCGGTTACCGGATACACCGGTGTGGAAACGCTGCGCCGGAACAGATGCGGGGAATCCCCGTCCTTCCGTCGCGGGTTCGACATCCTCAGCGCCGGCTGTTTGGCCGGCGTGCTGGCAGCGGGACTAAAAATGGTCCAGATTGGTACCGAGCTGCTGGGTGGGGGAGACGGATATGCCGGGGCCCTGGTGATTGGATACCACGTTCTTCTCGCGCTGATGATCATCGGATTCGCCGTCGGATTCATCATTCCCTCCTATGAGCGGATTCGAGAGACCATTCGCTCGCGGACACAGTGCACACAGGACCTCGCCGCGCTGCAACCCATTGTCCGACGCCTGGTGCAGACGCATGAGGGGCAGCGGTCAATGGATGCCGCCAACATTTCCCTGGACACCCGCAACCCCCAAACCCAGCTCTACCGCTGGTTCATTTTCATCGGCGACATCCGGGTGCTGAACCCGGAGCTGCTGACGTCTGAGGAAACCACCATCATTGACGAGATAGGCAAAAGAATTGAGCTCAACGGTTCACCGGCCCGGCGCACGGCCCGCACTGGCGGCTAGCGTCTCGAGGGTTTTGCCGCCGGCGCTGGTCCTGGCGGTCCTGGTGCTCCTGGCCGGGATCGAGGCCGGGCTGGGGGTGCTCGGCGTCGCCGTCCTCCTCGCCTGCATAGTTGGCATCCCGGGGACCATCTATAAGGCAACCAAGCGCCCTTTTCAGCGGAGGGGACTCCCTGACCGGCTGCGGATCCAGATTCTGGCGGTGCTGACCTTCGCCGGGACGGCGGCCTGTTTCCTGCTTCCCGTTCCGTCGCCGGTGCCGCTCACTGTGGCCGCGATGCTCTTGGGCAACGTGAGCCTTGCCTTCTTCCGCCGTTGGCTCAACGTCTCAGCGCATGTATCGGTCATTACTTTTGCCGCACTGTGGGTCATATCGACATATGGGGCGGGCTGGAGCTGGCTGTTGATATTATCGCCGTTGATGATATTCAGCCGGGTGACCCTTGGCGAACATACCTGGCGGGAGGCACTGTCCGGCGCATCACTGGGACTGGCAACCTTCTGCTGTTTCCTCGCAGCTATGACTTGGAGCTGAAATACGTGAACGATTTTGATCTTTCCCCGGAGCGCGCCGCGGGCCTCCGACGAGCCGAAACGCTTGCCAGGAAGATCAATCTCCTGTTGGACGTCATCATGTCCGAATCAGGCAAGCCATTCGACTATCCGGCGATAAGGGACGGCGCCCAAAAAGCGGGCTACTACCTCTCCCGCACCAGATGGTCGCTGCTGAAGTCCGGCAAGGAACAAGTGGTTCCGGACGAAGCCCTGCGAGCCATAGCAGCAGTCTTTGACGTGAATCCGGAATATCTGCTGCAGGACGGCGGGAAACTGCCCGAACGGGTGGAAGCCGAGCTGGAGCTGCTCCGCAGCCTCCGCCGCGCCGAGGTGCGCAATTTTGCTGCCCGAGCCCTAGGCCCCGTGGACCCCGAGGCGCTGAAAGCCATTGCGAAAATCCTGGACGAGGACTAGAGATTTGTCCTTTAGCTCAACAAAACTTTGACCCACCATGCTCACGATGCTATGTTTTCAGTCGTGACTCACACATGTGTGAGTCACGACTGAAAGACAAATAAGTCTGCAACATCCGCTGCCTGTGGGGGGTCAGCGTGAGATTGCGGAGCGGAGCCAGCGGATTAATTCCGCTGGCTCCGCTGCTTTTAAGCGGCTTTTACCACCGCCATTTCGAAATGCCGTCCAAACGCCGTTCCGCCGAGGCGGCTCTGCTTATCCCGGCCGTCCGCCGCCGTCGCCCGCCGCCGCCGCCGTCATGCACTTGCCGGCCGCCCGCCGCCGTCGTGCACCGCCATCCGCGCTCCCAATCGGTGCACCCGGCCACCCCTGCTCGTGTGTTTACATCGTAAACATTTAGGTAAAGTTAGAGTGTGAATACCAAGACCTTCCCTCGCCTGATGTCACCCGGCCGCATCGGCCCGATGGAGACGCACAACCGCATTGTGCTGCCCGCCATGGACATGAACGTCTCCGAGCACGGCGAGATCGAACAGACCGAGATTGACCACTATGTCGCCCGCGCCGAAGGCGGCGCCGGCCTCATCATCACCGGTGCCTGCGCCATTGCCTTCCCTCACGGTGCGGCATCCATGAAGGAACCGGGGCTGTCGGATGACAAGTACATTCCGGGACTAAAAGCGCTGGCTGACGCCGTGCATGCGGCCGGCAGCAAGCTGTGCATCCAGTCCACCCACCACGGCAAGGTTGCCCGCGTGGACGTGGCCAACGACCGTCCCGTGCTCGCCCCCAACCAGCCGGACTACACATATGACATGTCAGCCCTGGCGGACAGCACCCGCGAAGAGCTGGGTAAGATGGGCGCCGCCACGGCCGGCAAGAAGACCACCTACCGCGACATGACGGCCGAGGACGTCTCCTGGCTGGTCGAGACCTGGGCGGATGCCGCCGAGCGCATCGCCAAGGCGGGCTGCGACGCGATCGAAATCCATGCCGCACACGGCTACATTCTCGGGGTGTTCCTGAACCAGCGCGACAACAAGCGCACCGACGAATACGGCGGATCGCTGGCCAACCGCGCCCGCCTGGCCTGCGAAGTCATCAAGGCCGTCAAGGAACGGGTCGGCAACCAGCTGGCCATCCTGGTCCGGGTTTCCGGAGAGGAATACGGGCAGGAAGGCGGGCTGACGCTTGAGGAAGCCATCGGCGCCTCCAAGATGTTTGTCCAGGCCGGCGCTGACGCCATCCACGTCACCGGTTGGGGCCGGAACCCGTTCGACAACTTCACCGACGGCCCCCTCCCCAGCAAGGTGGGTGCCTATCTGGAGAACGCCGCCAAGGTCAAAAAGAACGTGTCCGTTCCCGTCATCGCCGTTGGCCGGATGCTGCCTGAGGTTTCCGAGAAGGCCCTGGCCGCCGGACAGATTGACTTCGCTGCCATGGGCCGCCAGCTGCTGGCCGATCCGGAACTGCCGAACAAGCTGCGCGACGGCAAGTTCGACCAGGTCCGCCCCTGCATCAACTGCTACCTGTGCGTCGCCGAGAACTTCTTCGACGACACCCCGTTCTGCGCGGTCAACCCCGCGCTGGGCAACGAGGCGCTGCTGCCGCTGAAGCCCGCCTCCGCGACCAAGCATGTGGTGGTTGTCGGTGCCGGTCCGGCCGGCCTGGAAAGCGCCCGGGTCCTGACCGAGCGCGGACACCGGGTTACCGTCATGGACAAGTCCGACCGCCTCGGCGGCACCATGTGGTTCTCCACCATGACCACCCCTGACAACGAACGCCTGCTGAAATGGTTCAAGTCCGAGATCCGGCGCCTGAACATCGCGGTCAAGCTGAACACGCCGGCCACCGTGGAATCCATCCGCGCCCTGCATCCGGACCAGGTCATCGTCGCCACCGGCGCCGCACGGCCGAAGCCCGATTTTCCGGGCGGTGACCTGCCGAACGTGCAGACCGGCGATACCCTGCGCGCCATGATGCTGGGCACGGCCACCGCCGAGGAGGCCGGTGCGGTGCTGAGCACCCTGGGCAAGCTGGGCCGCCTCTCCGGCGTGACCAAGAGTCCGGAGTTTGTCCGCCAGTTCACCAAATTCTGGCTGCCGATGGGCAAGAACGTGGTGGTGATCGGCGGCTCGCTGGTGGGCCTGGAGCTCGCCGAGTTCCTCGCCGAGCGGGGCCGCAACGTGACCCTGCTGCACGAAAAGCAGCAGCTGGGCCTGCCGCTGGCCATGCCCCGGCGCTGGACCGCGGTCAAGGACGCCACCGAGCACGGCGTGAAGATCCACCGCAACGTCAAGATCACCCGCATCACGGACAAGACGGTCGAATGGATCGAGGGGGAGGAAAGCTTCTCCGCACCCGCGGCCATGGTGGTCTACGCGGACGGCACGACGGCGGCCGCACCCCTGGCGGACGAGCTGCGGGAGGCGGGCTTCGCCGTCGACGTCGTTGGTGACGCCGGCGAGGTCAACTACATTCACGGCGCCATCCATTCCTCTTGGAAGGTGAACACCGAGGTCTAGGACTGGGACCAAAAGGTGGATGGAGGGCATAGATCGTTCATCCACGTTTCAAACCCGATGATGCAGGTCCACCAACGCGAGATTCTGTGACATCCTCTTGCAGACCGCCGCGCGTCGGCTGTTAGCCGTCCTGAGGAGGTGGCAGAGTGTGCCCATGAATTACTGGTGGGCGACGCAAAACAGCAACTACGACGAGGCGATCGCCGCAGGCACTCTGTGGACCTGCCCAAGACCGAACGGCCGCAAGCTCGATAATTCTCGGGCCTTCATCAAGCAGTTACGGCCCGGCGACATCGTTTTCCATCACAAGAGCAGGTTCCTGCGTGCGGTCAGCGTTGTCACTGAGGAGTCGCAGGACTGGCTACGGCCCGCTGGCTACCCTGCCCGGCCAGGCGAAGAAAACCAAGGCTGGCTCGTTCGCGTCCGTCCCCTCGCGACAGGGCTGAAGCTGCACTACGAGCGTGTAGCGGAGCTGATCGAATATGGCAGGAAGGACGCTCCGTTTCACGCCAGCGCGAGACCTGACCAGCGGTTTCTCTCAAGTTTGACGGAGGAGGAAGGACTGCGCCTCTTGGAAGAATTGGGTATCGCTGTGCCGGCCATGGATGAAGGGTTCATGGGCCGCCCGGATCATTACTGGGATGGGCAAGACACCGATTCTGAAGCCTTGACTAAACTTCGGGTTGAACAGAGAGACCTTCGTCAGCAGTTGCTAAACGATCGAACGGCGGCAGAATGCTCGACTTGCGGAAAATTGTATCCATCACGCCTGCTCATTGCAGGCCACATCAAACCGCGCAGTCGCTGCAGCGATCAAGAGCGCAGGAGTTTCGGTACCAACGCTATGTTGATCTGTTCGTTGGGTTGTGACTCGCTCTTCGAATGGGGCTACATATTGGTGAACGAAGCCGGGGTAATCCAACCCGGCCGGCAGCCCGAGACTCCGGCAGTCAAAGATGAGGTAGCTGCTTTGGTGGGCAGGACCTGTATTGCCTTCAACGCGGAAACGGCAGTGGCATTCAAACAGCACGTCATCCTGCATCTGGATGAGATCGCCGCCGCGTAACGAACGGTTTCCCTCTCCTGCACGGCAACCCGGCCGACCTAGACTGGCGTCACACCGAGCCAGAAAGCAGCCATGAAACGCCGAATTCCCCAGTACTCCGAACTCCGCGACCTTGTTCAGTTCAAGGCCTTCGACCTGGACCGCCGTCGCGCACGGCTGGCAAAGGCCACCAATGTGTGGGAGCTGCGGGACATTGCCAAGCGGCGGATTCCGACGGCGGCCTTCGACTATGTGGACGGCGGATCCTTCGGCGAGCAGACGCTGCGCCGGAACCGGGCGGCGTTTGACGAAGTTGAGTTCGTGCCGAACGTGCTGCGCGACGTCACGAGCGTGGACCTGAGCACCAAGATCGCCGGCACCGAATCAGCCATGCCGGTGGGCATCGGCCCCACCGGACTGACCCGGCTGATGCACTCCGAGGGCGAGGTTGGGGGAGCGCAGGCCGCGGCCGCGTTCGGCATACCTTTTTCTCTCTCCACCATGGGCACGGCCTCCATCGAGGAACTCACCGAGACGGTGCCCGACGCCGCCAAATGGTTCCAGCTCTACCTCTGGAAGGACCGCGAGCGGTCCCAGGAACTGGTCAGCCGTGCGGCCGCCGCCGGCTACGGCGCCCTGATTGTCACGGTGGACACCCCGGTGGCCGGGGCGCGGCTGCGGGACACCCGCAACGGCATGACCATGCCGCCCACCCTGACGCCGAAGACCATCCTGGACGCCTCCTACCGGCCGGAATGGTGGTTCAACTTCCTCACCACCAAACCACTGGGGTTCGCCAACTTCGAGGGGGAGCGGGTGTCCTTGGCCGAGACGGTGAACTCCATGTTTGAACCGTCGCTGAACATGGCGGACCTGGACTGGCTGCGCGCGGCCTGGCCGGGCAAGCTGATCGTCAAGGGCATCCAGAACCCGGCCGACGCCGTCGAGGTTTTCGCCCGCGGGGCGGACGCGATTGTGGTGTCCAACCACGGCGGCCGGCAGCTGGACCGGGCGCCCGTGCCGCTGCGGATCCTGCCCGCCATCCGCGCCGCCGTCGGGCCCGAGGCGGAGATCATCCTGGACTCGGGCATCATGTCCGGCGGGGACATTGTGGCCGCTATTGCCGCCGGCGCCGACTTCACCCTGATTGGCCGGGCCTACCTGTACGGGCTGATGGCCGGCGGGCGGCAGGGCGCCGAGCGGACTCTGGAGCTGCTGCGCACCGAGATGACGACGGTGATGCAGCTGCTCGGCGTCACCAGTCTCGCCGAGCTGACGCCGGAGCACGTGCGGCGGGTCTAAAGCGTGGGCTTACTGTGTGTTGATCCAAGCCCCGCGATCTGAGAAGAAGTCAAAGATGGGTTCATAGAGAACTACAGATTGCCCGGCTTCGGCAGGCTCATTGTCAAAGCAGATGTCGCCCGTAGCTGTTCCGCCTGGTGCTACTTGCCCCGTCGAAAGCAGGTTCTGGCTTCCGGTGATTGTCGTGTTGTTGATCGTCCCTGAGGGCGCCTGCAACTTCCAATCGAACGTGCTGAAGTCGATAGTTTCGCTGGAGTTGTTCTGGACAGTTGCGGTAGTGCACAGAACCGATCCGCCGAAGGCCGCGTCACCTGCAATTAGCGGTGTTGATGTGACGGCGATGTCACCCAGCGTCAGGGTCTCGCCGGCCTGGCCAACGACGTCACTTTCCTGCGCACCCGGGAACGCAGGCGGCTGGCTTTCGGTAACCGTTGGCTCTGAGGTGGGATCCGTATTGGTTGTTCCCGTTGTGTCGTTCCCTCCACCGCCGCCGGAAGTGGCGATGCTGATGATGATAATCAGGACGATGAGCGCCAGGGGCAGGATGAACCGCTTCTTCTTGTACCAGGGGCGCCGCGCCTTCTCATAGGCCTTGGCTGCCTTTGCCTGAGCGCGTGCATCACGTGGATCATATGGAGGCATATTGGCTGGCTGATTCTCTGACATGATCACTCCTCAGCTAGTGAACCCGACTTTCCCAGCATGAGCGCAGACAAGTGCATCAATGATCATTCGAGGAGAAAAGGGACTAAGGCGGCAGCACCCTTATCGGCATCCTTCGAACCGGGATACACTCTCTCGCTCATTAATTCCGCCGAACGCTGCCTTGCCGCCTGAGCGGGCTCCCGGGGTAATAACTCGTCGTGAGGCAACCATGTGCAACGCGCCGACACACGTTCCCACCCTTTGTTATCTGGTGGGGCTGATGGGACCTCAGGTGCAACAGCAGCCCCATAGGGTGGGAACGTGTGCTCGGACCATCCGTGCCCGCGGCCGCGGTGCCACGCAGACATCCGCCCGCCCGCCCGTCCGCAACCCTCCCCTACCGCCCGAACACCCCCCCCTAAACCTCCACCGAGGAAAACGCCCCGCGGTACTTCGTGCCCGGATGCCGGGACGGCAGCCGCGCATCGCCGTCGAACATTTTCTCCCGCAGGGTGCCGGGACGGTACTCCGTCTGGGCGAGGCCGCGGCGCCGCAGCTCCGGCAGCACCCCGTCGATGAAGTCCGTATAGGAGCCGGGCAGGATCTGGTTGATGATGTTGATGCCGTCCACTCCGGCGTCCTGCCAGGTCTCCAGCTGGTCCACGATCTGCTCCGGAGTGCCGGCGATCTGCTGGTTGTAGGCACGGTAACGGGCAACATCGGCGATGGTCGGATTCCCGCCGGGCACCGACGCGAACAATGCCTCCAGCACGCCGCGGGCGCCGTCGGTCCGCAGGTCGCCGAGCGTGGTGTCCAGCGGCAGGCCGCCAAGGTCGACGCCGATGCCGCCGCCGATGTGCGCAACGATCGCGTCCAAATCCAGGTACTCGTCAAAGTCGGCCTGTTTGGCCTTCACCTCGGCCTCGGTGGAACCGACCACGAAGGACAGTCCGGCGAAGAACTTGATGTCCTCATTGCGCCGGCCCAGACCGCGGGCCAGCGCCCGGACGGAGTCGGTGGTCTTCTTCGCGTAGGCGGTGTGCGGGGCGAAGATGAACACCGCTTCGGCGTTGGCGGCGGCAAACTGCTGCCCGCGCCCGGAGCTGCCGGCCTGGAACAGCACCGGCGTGCTCTGCTGCGAGGGCGCGGACAGGTGCGGTCCGTCCACGCAGTAGCGCGGGCCGCGGTGCAGGATCTTATGCACCTGCGCCGGATCGGCGTGGATCCCGGCGGCCTTGTCCTGGACCAGCGCGCCATCGTCCCACGAGCCCTCCCAGAGTTTGTAGCAAACCTCGAGGTACTCGTCCGCCCAGTCGTAGCGGCTGTCATGCTCGGCCAGTCCGTCGCCGCCAAAGTTGCGGTGTGCGTTCTCCAGCACGCTGGTCACGATGTTCCACGCCACCCGGCCGCCGCTGAGATGATCCAGCGTGGACAGCTGGCGGGCAAACTGGAACGGATGCGCCTGCACCACCGAGCTGGTCAGCGCCAGCCCCAGATGCTCGGTCCGGGCAGCCAGCGCCGACTGCAGCACCAGCGGATCATTCGCCGGCACCTGCAGTCCGCGTTCCACATGCGAGGCCCACCCGCCGTCGTGATGGCCGTAGAGCCCGACGACGTCGGCGAGGAACAGTGCGTCGAACTTCGCCGCTTCCAGCTGGGCCGCCAGATCCGTCCACAGTCCAAGCTCGTTGAAGCGGTGC
Source organism: Arthrobacter citreus (assembly GCF_038405225.1). Classification (NCBI taxonomy): domain Bacteria; kingdom Bacillati; phylum Actinomycetota; class Actinomycetes; order Micrococcales; family Micrococcaceae; genus Arthrobacter; species Arthrobacter citreus. Next base: position 2,589,411 of record NZ_CP151657.1, on the reverse strand, counting down.
TGCTGGGCGTCGGGGTGGCGCCACAGGCCGCCGAGGATGTGGCTGGTGGTGTTCATGGCGAAGGCGCTGAGCAGCAGCCGGGGGCGGGGGGTGAACGTTGACATCAGGAAATCGCTCCAGGGGTGGTGGACGGGGCAGCGGACGACGGCGGGACGTCGCCGATGCTGTGCAGGCCGGTGGGGATGGTGCCGTTGACCAGATAGTCACCGACGGACCGGGCCTTGAAGGCACTGGGGTTGTGCGTGGCGACGGTGCGGGCGTTGCGCCAGTGCCGGTCCAGGCCCCTGCTGCGGCTGACGGCGGAGGCGCCGGTGACATCAAAAAGGGCGCTCGCGGCATCCAGCACCAGGCCGGGAACCGCAACGTGGGCCTGCTGCACCGCCAGTTCGGCGCGCAGGAACGCCTGCTCGGATGACAGCTCCAGGGAAGGATCGGCCGCGGCATCGAGGTCACGCGCGGCTGCGGTGACCACGGCTTCAGCGGTGTACACCTTCGCGGCGAGCTGGCCGACGTGTTCCTGGATGATGGGATCGTCGCGGAACAGCTGTCCGGAGCCGGTGTTGAAGGTGCGGGTGCGTGAGTGCACCAGATCCGTGGCGTCGTGCAGGGCCGCCCGGCCGATTCCCGCAAGGACGGCCAGCAGGAACAGTTGGAAAAACGCGGGTTCCAGGGTGCTGGTGACCTGGCGCTGCAGAATGTTCCCAGTCTCCACCGGCACGTCATCAAACACGGCGGTTCCGGTGCCGGTGAGCGGCTGGCCGAAGCCGTCCC